>NZ_NFIR01000029.1:0-36797 GCF_002159465.1 Eubacterium sp. An3 | reverse complement strand
ATCGTATCTGCTACCCTTTGCCATGCCTGTACTGCCTCCTTTTTATCATCTCTCTTATCATACATGATTTAGGTCTGCATGGCATCTTTACTTTGTACTATTTTTATACTACCACTAATATCCTTCTGCATAGTAATCGCCTTTGCCCTCTCTTTTCTTCTCACAAAACCTTTTTTATAAGCCGCTGTATCCCCTCGACCAGTTTTGTCAAATACCGGAATACCGGTTCCGCAGAAATCATAAATAAAAGCAATAATAAAATAACCTTTTCTGATATTGGCTGCAATGCAAAGAGATGCGGGAAAATCAAAGCAGCTCCCGCAATTCCTATAATGCAGCCTGTCCATACACAAACACGAAATATATTGAACGGCACACAAACCTTAAACAATATCATAAATCCCACTACGGCAAGCAAAATAGTCGCCGCGGTGGAAATATTCTCTGTTCCCATGAAGAACACATTACCATAGAACGTCAGCGAGGCCACAAGCAAAGCGTCAGTAATACCTCCCGGAAGTGCTTTTACCATGACATTGGACAGAAATCTGCCTTCGATGCGTTTCTTATTAGGCTGCTGAGACAAAAAGAAACCTGGAATGCCTATTGTAAACATACTGATCAACGACATCTGTGACGGTTTCAACGGGTAAGTGAACACAAAGCAAATGGAAATCAAAGATAAAAGCAGTGAAAAGATATTTTTCACCAAAAATAAACTGGCTGACTGCTGAATATTATTCACCACCCGCCGGCCTTCTCCCACAACTTCCGGCATCCTGGAAAAATCAGACTCCAGCAATATCACCTGCGCCGCCTGCATGGCGGCTTCACTGCCTGATGCCATGGCAATGCTGCAATCCGCTTCTTTCAGAGCAAGTACATCATTGACGCCATCCCCTGTCATCGCAACGGTACGTCCCTGTTTTTTCAGCGCTTTCACAAACTGGCTTTTCTGTTCCGGAAGCACACGTCCAAACACGGTATACGTCTGCACTGCTTCTTCAATATCACTGTCTGTTTTCAGGGTGCGTGCATCGACATACTGCTGTGCATTAGGGATACCCGCCGCCCTGGCTGTCTCGGAAACAGTCAGAGGATTATCACCTGAAATCACTTTGACCTCTACACCCTGTTCCTTAAAATATGCAAATGTCTGCGGCGCCTCTTCTCTGATCTTGTTCATCAATAGAACCGCTGCCAAAGGTTCAATTCCTTCTTTCAGAGTCTTTCCTTCCGGAACTTCAGGGCTGACGCCGAATACAAGGACACGGTATCCTTCCTCGGTATAATGTGATATACTCTCCTGAAAGCTGTCAAATTTATCTAAAAGAACGAACTCCGGCGCGCCCAGAATATACGCTCCATCCTCAAAAATAATACCGCTGTATTTATTGGCAGAAGAAAAAGGAATAGTTTTTATGACTTTCCTCTTCTTCCCTCCTGGAAAAGCATTCTTCAATGCTTTCATTGTATCATTATCCGCGTCCATTGCATAGACAAAATCCGCCAGTTTATTTTTTACTGAGCGGATATTTTGTTTTTCCTGCATCAGAACCACATCATAAAGAGACATTTCATTTTCTGTGATCGTACCTGTTTTATCTACGCAAAGCACATCAACCCTGGCAAGAGTTTCCACACTTTTCATATCGTGCAGCAGCACCTTTTTTCTCGCCAGACGGACACAGCTAACCGTAAGCGCAACTGTGGCCAGCAAATACAGTCCTTCCGGAATCATGCCGATAACGGCGGCAACCATGGAAGTTACACTATCGCGGAAAGATTCTGCATTCAAATAATAGCTTTGCAAAAACAAAGCGGCGCCAATCGGAATGATGGCAATACCGGCAAATTTTACCAGTTTATCAAGGGAACGAATCATCTCTGACTGTTCTCCTTCCCGCATGGCTTTCGCCTTTAATGTCAGTTTGGAAATATAAGAATCTTCCCCTACCTTTTCCAGTCTGGCATAACATTTGCCGGCAGTAACAAAGCTTCCGGAGAGAAGATCATCACCCTCGCCTTTCGTAATCTCCTCAGACTCCCCCGTCAGAAGAGATTCATTGACCTGGACTTCACCGGCGCACACTTCCGCATCAGCGATAATCTGACTGCCGCTCTGAAATACGACAATATCGTCCACAACAACTTCTTCTGCCGGAATCGACTGTTCACGCCCGCCGCGGATAACCTCCGCCCGCGGCGCATGAAGCATCGTCATTTTTTCCAGTACGTTTTTAGCCCGAATCTCCTGCACAATTCCCACGATCGTATTGATAATAATGATGGGAAGAAACGTCAGATCTCTGAAGGAACCGACCAGGCAGAGGAGAATGGCCAGAACCGTAAAAATCAGATTGAAATAAGTAAAGACGTTCTTCTTTATGATATCTGCGGTGCTCAAAAGCGCTGCATCGACTTCTCTGTTGTCCCATCCGGCTTCCGTCCGCTCTCTCACCTGCTCTTCGGACAGCCCTGATCTGTAATCCGGGTTTACTCGCTCTATCTCTTTTCTCTCTGAAATGTTTTTTGCTGTTCCTTTTTTTATTCCTGCCAATCAATTCCACTCCTGTCGGTATTTTTGCGTCATCCGCCCTTTGTCACTTCCATCTTATGTACGATCAAATATTATCTGTGGCTCTCCCACAGTTCTTCCGCCTGCGGTTTCCAGTTATCTGCGTAAGGCTGACAGCGCTCACTCAGCTTATCTGCTTCTTCCGGCGACTCATAATCCGTGGATTTCGCTCCGGATTCTCTGACCATTTTTGGAAGGATCTCCGGATTCTCCAGCATCGGACACGGACGGAGCATATTTTCGTTAAAGGGCTGTCCATCATGGTATGCCATGAAAATCGGGCTCTTTAATGCTTCAAGCAGCGTACATTCCCGGATATTTGCATTCGAATAATGGATAAATACACATGGCTCCACATCACCTTTTGCATTAATGTGCAGATAACGTCTTCCTCCTGCGATACAGCCTCCCACGTACTCGGCGTCATTCTGGAAGTCCATGGAAAAAATCGCCTTGGAGTTTCTGTATGTACGGATTCTGTCATAAATCATCTTTCTTTGCTCCGGCGCAGGAAGAAGTTCCGGCGCAGCGCCATTTCCGACCGGCATATAATGAAAGAACCAGATGAACAATGCTCCCGCGTTTATGATCATGTCAAAAAATTCCTCACTGGTGATATCATAACAGTTTTTGCTGGTATAGCAAGCAGAAATACCAAATGGTAATTTATGGTCTTTTAACAGTTTCATAGCCTTCATGACTTTTTCATAAGCACCCTGTCCTCTTCTTCCGTCATTTGCCATCTCAAAACCTTCCAGACTGATAGCCGGAACAAAGTTTTTCACCCGGAGCATTTCCTGGCAAAATTCTTCATCAATCAGTGTTCCATTGGTAAAGCTCAAAAATTCACAATCCGGATGAGTTTTGCAAAGTTTGATGATATCTTTCTTTCTCACCAACGGCTCACCGCCGGTAAAAATATACATATAGGTGCCGAGCTCTTTACCCTGAGAGACAATGGAATCAAGTTCTTCAAAAGAAAGATTCAGGCGATTGCCATACTCGGCAGCCCAGCATCCGGTACAATGCATGTTGCAGGCAGAAGTCGGATCCAGGAGAATTGCCCACGGCACATTGCAATTTTCCTTTTCCGCCGTTTCTTCCTGTTTAGCGCTTCCAATAAGGCTGGCGTTGACGATAAAATTCTTAAAAAATGTGTTCCGGACGCCTTCATCCAAATTCCAAACTTTCATAATCAGTTCGTACCAATTGCTCTTTTCTTCAATGGCTTTTCTGAATGCGTTTCTCTGTCCTTCATACCAGCCATCAGGCGCAACTTTATCAACAAGTTCCATCAGTTTGGGTACATTTTGCTCCGGATTCTTTCCAAGATACTCCCATGCTTTTGTCAGTGATGCGGACATGGCCGCGATTTTTGCTTTCTCTACAAGTGTACTCATTATATCTTTCTCCTTTTGTTCATAATTTTTATTCTTGCCAGAAAACAAAATTTTCTGACTATGCCTTTATGATAAATTCAACACGAAAAAAAGTCATTGGGCAAAACTTTTTTTCTGTCTCAAAATGGGACACCCCACCAAAAAGTGTTACTTTTTCGGACAAGGTCACGAAAAGTGTTACCTTTTGGGACAGAATGCAGAAATTGTCCAAATGACTTTTTTCTTATGCCAGTATTTCCGTCTGCTTCAATCCATCCGATACCCGGTGCAACGGCATTTACTTTCGGCTATAACTTCCATCCGGCTGCCGTCTCTCTGGCGTTTACGAATCTTCGATAAATTCCTTCCTGACTCATCAGATCATCATGGCGACCCTGCTGAACGATCCGTCCCTGGTCAACCACGATGATCTGATCGGCATTTCTGACAGTCTTCAGCCTGTGAGCGATCATGATAATGGTCTTTTCTCTGGTGAGGGCCTCAATGGCAGTCACCAGATCCTTTTCATTCTCGGGGTCAATGTTTGCGGTTGCCTCATCCAAAATGATGACCGGAGAATCTTTCATGATGGCTCTGGCGATGGACAGCCGCTGCTTTTCCCCGCCGGAGAGAGACGCGCCGCCCTCACCGATGACAGTATTGTATCCATCGGGAAGCGCCATGATAAAATCATGACAGCAGGCTTTTTGGGCCGCCTCAATGACCTTTTCCATGGGAGCGTCCTCCTGACCGAAGCGGATATTGTTGGCAACAGTATCCTGGAAAAGATATACATCCTGGAAGACGAAACTAAAGTTACGCATGAGACTGTCCATGCTGTACTCCCGCACATCGGAGCCGCCCAGGCGCACCTGTCCGCCGTCCACGTCCCAGAACCGGGCGATCAGATGACAAAGTGTCGTCTTGCCTCCTCCGCTGGGACCCACGATGGCTGTGGTGGTCCGCTCCGGGATATGCAGGGTAATTCCGTCGATGATTTTTCGTTTGTCATAGGAAAAGTCAATATCATCCACATCAATAGAATAATCTGCAGGAACCAGATCCTTTCCACTGATATCCATCTGTTCCAGGTCCAGGATTTCCTGCGCTTTATCCACACTGACGTCCACGGTGCGAAGGAGAGCCGAATAATTTCCGGCGGAATCCAGGCTGGAGTAAACGATAAACGAACAGATCATCATGGCGATGCACACCATCAGCTCCATGGTTCCCTGCAGATAAAACCAGAGGGAAAGCAGGCACATGGCAACGCCGGTGATTTTGGTCACTAAGCTCTGCAGGCCCATGTATGGGATAAATGTTTTTTCCAGAAGAAAATTGGTATCCACATTTTCATCGATGGCAGCGTTTAGCTTCCGGCTCTGGGCACCGGACAGATTATAGGAGCGCACCTCCATTATACCCTGAATGTATTCCAGAAGCTGTTCGACAAGAGTGCTGTCGGCAGCAATCTTTTTGGGTGAAATGCGCTCCGACTTTTTCTGCATACGGCTGTTAACTAGGAAAAAGAGCAGAAGGCCCGCAAGTACCACAAGACCGATTCTGTAATCGTAAAACAGAAGCATGATGTCGACAATCAGCGTAGTAAGCACGCCCTGGGTAGTCAGCATGACCACTCTGGTTGCCACATCCCCGAGTGACTCCATGGTATTAGTGGTCACCGAAGTGATATAACCCATGCTGTTCTTATTAAAATATCCCATGGGCAGGTACCGCAGATGCTCCGCGATCTCGATCCGCTTCCCTGCCGTAGTATCATAGCCCGCCTCGCACTGGATGATCGTATTAAAATAGCGAACCACGGAGCCGCCGATGACACTGACAAGGCAGATACCCAGGCACTGCCAGGTAACCGCAGGCGTAACCCGCCCGTCAATGACAGCATCAAGCATGAGCACAATGGCCGGAATCTTTAAGGCTTCAAACAATGCCATAAAAATACCAAATACAATGGAATGATAGAATTTCCTCTTATTTTTTCCGCCGCAGAAATCAAAAAACTTTAACAGGATTTTAAGCATGAGCGACACCTCCCTTCCGGATTCTTTTCGACCCTTGCGCTGCTTTTTGCTTTCACCGTATCTTTCACAGAAATGTGCGCCTCCCACATTTTTTTATATAATCCGTTATTTTTCAGCAGTTCCCCATGGGTTCCGAATGAATCCACGTGGCCTTTATTAATCACATAAATCCGGTCTGCATCGGCGATGGTTGAAAGACGGTGTGCAATGACGATCAGCGTCTTACCCTGCACCAGTTTTGCCACAGAAGTCTGAATCACCGCCTCATTCTCCGGATCCATGTATGCGCTGGCCTCATCCAAAATAACAACGGGAGCATCTTTTAACATGGCGCGGGCAATTGCGATCCGCTGCCGCTCGCCGCCGGAAAGATGTCCGCCGGAACCACCGGCAATGGTGTCATAACCGTTCTCCAACTCCATGATAAAATCGTGGCATCCACTTTTTTTTGCCACGGCGATCACCTCTTCGTCTGTGGCTCCTGACCGGCCCATGCGGATATTTTCCATGATAGTGTCATTAAAAAGATAATTATCCTGAGACACATATGCCACTTTCCGGTTATATTCTTCCAATGACAGTTTCCGTATATCCACACCGCCGATATAGATGCTGCCCTCCTTCACATCCCAGAGGGAGGCAATGAGCTTAGCGATAGTTGATTTGCCGCTGCCGGAAGGCCCCACCAGAGCGGTAACAGTACCAGACGGAATTTCCATATCAATACCGTGAAGTACCTCTTTGTCATGATATCCAAAACGTACATTTCTGAGAACGACAGAATCATCTTCCGGCGTCTTCTGATTTCTGGCCGGACGGGACAGTTCTTCCGCAGTCAGTATACCGGTGACTTCGTCAAAAATTGTTTTCATCTTTCCGATATCATCAGAAAAGGACATGCAGGTAATCAGCGGCTGAACCAGTCCCACCGACAACAGAATGATCATAATAAAATCCGTTGGAGAAAGACTTCCGTTCATCACAAACAGCCCGCCGAAGGGCAGCACGGTGAGCGCCGTGCAGGGTGTTAAGACCATGGCCAGTGAAAAAGGAATATCACATTTCCGCATCCAGTCCACATAGCAGGAAGCGCCTTCCCTCGCTGCTGTGACAAAACGCTCATAGGAACTTTTTGCTTTTCCGAATGCCTTTATGACTTCAATGCCGTTGATATATTCCACCGCCGTATCATTTAACGTCTTGGTTTTTGTCAGCACATTTCTGTAATTTTCCTCATATCCAACCATCATAAGCATGTAACAAAGAAATCCCAGCGGCACCGTAATCAGAGAAATGAGCGCCATGCGCCAGTCAATGGTCAGCATGTAGAAAAAAACAAAGAGCGGAGCCAGCAGATTAGCAGTAAATTCCGGCAGAATATGCGCCAAAGTCGTCTCAATGCTGTCCGTCCTCTCCATCATAATATTTTTCAATGAGCCGGACGGCATATCTTTCACATATCCCATGGGCACCCGGGACAGTTTATCGCACATCTGCCGACGGAGCCCGCCCAGCACATGAAAGGTAGCCTTATGGGAACAGGTGGTTGAGATGCTGTGGCAGAAAACCCTTCCCGCCCAGCACAATGCCATCAGAATCCCTTCCATCAGATACCCCTGCCAGTTTCTGTCTCCGTCCACCAGCCTGTGAATCATATCTCCCATGATAAAATAGGGAATCACGCCGAAAATCACCCCCATCACCGCCGTCGCTACACTGATGGTATAGAGATTTTTATGGCTGCCGGCAAAGGTCAGTATCCAGGCGATAGTTGATTTTTTCTTTTCTTCCAAAATGAAATCCTCCTTTCTATATTTATATTGTTAAATATATTATGCTGTTATATAAGTTAACTGTTATGTGAGTTAGTCCTTTTTATCGAAAATAAGTTACAGCTAACCACAATTGGAAAGAAAAAGGAATTCCTGAAATATGCCAAATTGATATAAAACCCAAAATTTATATTTCAAGCCAAAATTCCTGTTTCTCTCATATGGCTGTATCAAAATTCCTGTTTCTTTATTATATAGTTTTTTATTATCATGTAATCAGTCTATAATTTTTAATCAGTCAAACTTCACTCCGAGAATCCGTTCCCAGCCTCCGATGTGAAATTCTTTCAGATACCGGATGCGTTTTTTGGCATCTTCTTTCTTCATGTCCTGGACGACCATCTCGAAGACACCGGAAAACATACCGCTGGAGATCATCTGGCAAAGTCCCCGGTCCAGATCCGGCACCCATTGTCCCAGCGAACGCAGCGCATCCAGATATCTTGCTGTGGCGTCCACCTCCTGTTTCACGATTTCCTGCACGAAATTTTCATATGCTGTACCGCCTGCACAGCACAAAAGCATCTTTACAGCATCATAATGGCCGTCATAAATATAATCAAGAACCTGGTCCAGGGCATCCGCCGATACATGAAGCATTTCCCCTGTCTGTTTTTCCGGCGGCGTCTCCCGGATTTCCCGGAGTCCGCTGGCAAAGTACCCCTGTATCGCGTCGGCGGCCGGTTTCACCAGCGCCTCAAAGAGGGCCTCTTTCGTGGGATAGTACCGATAGAAAGCCCCCGTGGTCACGCCAGCCTTCTTCACAATACGGCGAAGAGACGCCCCCTGAAAGCCCTTTGCCAGAAATTCTTCCCGGGCTGCCTGCAAAATCAACAATAACGTTCTGTTTTCCTCTTCCATTCCGCCTCCTTTACAAATGGTCTGTTATCGAAAAGATAACAGCGTTAGCTAACACTGTTATCAAGATAGCATATGGCACAGGGATACACAAGGGATTAACTGAGAAAGAGTTTCATTTGGGAGTAAGTGAAGATTTTTTTCAGTTACTATTTTACCAGCAGACAACCATCTGCTGTATTGAAAATCTATCATAGTGACAAACAATTTTTCTTCTTTATTCTATTAATTCTATCAATTTTTTGTGCAAAAATACCTTTGAAAAAAGAGAAAAGTTTCTGATAGAATAAAACAAAACGTGTAGCACATCCTGCGTAAATCCAGTTGATGGCTGCACGTTTTCTATTATGAGAAAGGAGTTAAAAAGATGCCTAGGAATAAACTTCAGGGAATCGTTTTCGGAATCATTATGTCCTATGCCATGGCATACGGCATGGAGGTGTACAATATCGCCATCAAGGAAGGGGTCAATCTGACAGCCGGAGGCTTCAGCAACATGACCAATCTCATCTTCTGGGATGCATTGAAAGAAGCCTCTTACATGGCACGATATGCGCCGATATAATCTTTCATTGGCTGATGTATCAGATAGAGATCCAGATAATCTAATCCCAGGTTATCCAGTGAAGTCTGGATGGCTTTCTTGGATCCTTCATAACTTGCATCCTGCACCCAGAGCTTTGTAGTGATAAACAGCTCTTCTCTCGACACGCCGCATTTTTTGATGGCAGCGCCCACAGCCTGCTCGTTCATGTAAGCGGCTGCTGTGTCGATGAGACGGTATCCGCTGGCGATGGCGTCGAGAACTGCCTGTTCGCACTGTGCAGGATCCGGTACCTGAAATACTCCAAAACCTTCCAGCGGCATTTCTACTCCATTATTTAATGTTATAAATTCCATGATAAATTCCTCCTTATGATTCTGCGTGATTATTCTTATTGATTACTTCTGACATATGTCTTTCTGACAGTTCACATTGTACGTCTTTTTCCAACAAATGTACAATGCCGATTCAGCAGAACTTTATAACTAAAACGCATAGTGAAACTCAGAGTTTAGTCGTGAATCTTCACGCTGTTGAGCTGTCTCGCCGTACAAAAGCACCGGTGGTCGATGATCTCGCTGTGTCCGATATCCATAGCGTCGATCATCTCCATCTCTTTCTCGCTCAGGACGAAATCCCGGATGGCATGGTTTTCCTGCATCCGATCTTTATGCACTGTCCGCGGGATCGCCGGGATTCCCCTTTGCAGATGCCACCGGAGAACAACCTGCGCGGTGGTTTTGCCATGGTTCTCTGCGATCTTTACCAGTGTCTTATGATGAAAGATATCCTTCTGTCCTTCTGATAGAGGCCCCCATGCTTCCGGAATCACGCCGTAGCTTCCCATGACCCGCACCGCCTCCTGCTGGTGAAAGAACGGATGAATCTCTATCTGATCGACCATAGGCGGTATCTCCTGATTCATGCACAGGTCCACCAGCCGTTCCGGGGGAAAATTGCTGACGCCGATGGCCCGGACAGCACCTTCCTGATACAGCCGTTCCATGGCGCGCCATGCGCTGTAATAATCGCCGAAGGGCTGATGAATCAGATACAGGTCCAGATGCGAAAGGCCCAGTCTCTTCATGGATTCATCAAAGGCCCGCAGAGTGCTCTCGTATCCCGCGTCCTGTACCCAGAGCTTTGTGGTGATAAACAGCTCCTTCCTGTCAACGCCGGAAGCCCGGACAGCCTTTCCTACCGCCTCTTCATTATAATAGGCGGCCGCCGTATCGATCATCCGGTAGCCAGCCGCGATGGCGTCCCCGACGCACTGCTCGCACTGCGCCCCGTCGGTGATCTGAAACACACCGTAACCGACCATAGGCATCTGCACGCCATTACGCAGCTTCACAGATGTCATAACATCTGTGCCGGCAGTATTTTTTCCGGTTTCCATGCTGTCCGTTTTCTGCCCGGCGCTGCTTTTTACATTTCCCATGCTGTTCGCCTCCTTTGTTATTTGATCTCACCAATCATTCTAAAAGCTTTCCCGGGAAATGTACAATACCGATTGGTCAGAATACTATAACCAAAACGTATAGTAAACTTGCGGTTGTCCGGCGGGCATGGCACAATATACAGTAAATATGCGAAAGGGAGGATATCGTCTATGTTTGAATTACACCAGCTGGAGCAGCTGATT
Source organism: Eubacterium sp. An3 (assembly GCF_002159465.1). Lineage (NCBI taxonomy): Bacteria > Bacillati > Bacillota > Clostridia > Eubacteriales > Eubacteriaceae > Eubacterium > Eubacterium sp. An3. The sequence continues at coordinate 25,919 of NZ_NFIR01000029.1, read as the reverse complement.
ACCGTGGCAGAATGCGGGACTTTGTCTGCGGCGGCGGAAAAGCTTCATCTTTCCCAGCCGGCTCTGAGCCGTTCCATGCAGAAGCTGGAAGCTGAACTGCAGGTTCCACTGTTTACCCGTCATAAAAATAAAATTGAACTGAATGAGAACGCCGAAATGGCTGTAGATTATGCCAGAAAGATTCTCTGGCAGTCACAGGATATGATCGACCATCTGCGGGCCTTTGATCTGAGCAGGAGGACCATCCGTGTGGGCTCCTGTGCTCCGATGCCGCTCTGGGAGATTCTCCCTGCCCTTTCCAGTCTATATCCTGCCATGACAATTTCTTCAGAGATGAAGGATGAGGAAAAGCTTCTTCAGGGAGTGCTGGACGGCACTTATCAGTTTATATTTCTTCCATTTGAAGTGAAAGAAGATGGAAGCCGGTGCCGCAGATACATGGAAGAACATCTGTTTTTCTCCCTGCCTCCGGCACATGCCCTTTCCGGCAGCAAAACGCTGCGTCTCCGGGATTTGAACGGTGAGACTATGCTTTTATATTCCGGCATCGGTTTCTGGAAAAAGGCTCTGGAAAAAGAAATGCCTGACACGCACTTTCTCATCCAGACGGAAGCCTCTGCTTTAGGGGAACTGGTCAGAGCATCCGCCCTTCCCTCTTTCATCACAGATCTTGTGATGGAGAGGGAAGGAGAAGTTCCAAACCGCGTTAATATCCCTATATCTGACCCGGAAGCCAGCGTCACTTTTTATCTGGCATATCCGTCTGATTTGGAAAAAATATACCATAAATTTCTGGAATACTTCCTTACTGATTCAGCCAGTTGATAATCCTTGACTGACTGCGTCCGATATTATCCCGGTAAATGGACAGACCGTCGTCGGATACGGTCGCACCTGGTTCCAGATTCCGGATTCGTCCCACTGTGCCGGAGAAGCCGCTGCCGCCGTGTACGACCAGCGGGATAATAGTCTTGCCGCTGAAATCATAGGAATCAAAAAATGTATACATGATCTGCGGCATATCAGACCACCAGATCGGATAGCATACATAAATCGTGTCATACTGAGACAGATTTCTCAGCCGGTTTCTGATGGCCGGGCGGGCATCCTGATCCTGCTCCCTGGACGCCTGATTGACAAGTGGAGTATGTCTGGTTGGATATGCCACCTGCGGACGAATACGGAAAATATCCGAGTGGGTACGCTCCCGGATCACTGACGCCGCATATTGTACATTTCCCATGGTTCTGCCGCCGGATGTGGTGATGCTTGCGCCGGTGGCCGCATCCACATTTGAAGTGTTCTCATCTGTTTCCGGCATGGAAAAATATACGACCAGCGAATTGGTGCGGGCAGATTTTTTGTTGATGCGCACCCGGCAGGTAAAGGTCCTCATCCGTCTCTCTCCGTCTCTCTCAAAACGTACCCGGCTTCGTATGGTGACGGTTCCTGCCTTTCTGGCCCGCACTACGCCATTTTGTGATACGGTAGCTCGCCTGCGGTTGGAAGACTTCCAGGTTACTCTGGCTCCTTCTGGAAGGTTCCGCACCCTGAGACGGAAGCGCTCGCCCTTTGTCATGGTCAGCGTATTCCGGTTCAGACGGATTCTTGACGCTGCCTGCGTTTCTGCGGACATGCCGCCAAAAGCTGCGGCAAAAACCAGCGCAAAGGTCAGCAGCAATCCCGCCGCTTTTCTCATCTTCATGTTCCCATGTACCTCCTTTTCATTTTTATCTGTATTATAGCGGCGCTGCGTCAAGAAGCCTGCCCATATATCCCGGCACATCAATACTCTGCGGACAATGACTGGTACACTGGCCGCATCCGATACATTCCGCCGGACCGTTCTCCGCCTTCATGGCTTCCTCCCAGCGTTTTCTGTCTTTTGTGAGGGAAAGCTCATTATAGAGATTCATCCAGACTGGTATATCAATGCCCGCCGGACAGCCGTCACAGCAGTAGCGGCAGGCGGTACACGGAACAGCCAGCTTCGACTGATAACCGGCCGCAATATTCATGAGAAGCATCGCCTGTTCTTTTGTCAGCGGTTCCTCTTTGGCAAATGTCGCCACATTATCTCTGATCTGATCCATATCACTCATGCCGCTCAGAATCATAGTCACATTGTCAAGACTCATAAGCCAGTGAAAAGCCCACGCCGGCACTGACCATTCCGGTTTCGCCGCCTGCAGCATATCGTCGTATTTTCTGCCCAGAGACGCCAGTCTTCCGCCGCGCACCGGCTCCATGACCCACACAGGAAGTCCGTGCTCTGTGATGATCTCATACTGCTTTTTGGCGTCCTGCATGGTCCAGTCCAGATAATTGAGCTGAATCTGAACAAACTCAAAGCAGTCGCTCCAGTTTAAAAATTTCTCCAGTGTCGCCGGCTTTCCGTGGGACGAAAAACCGATATGGCGGATTCTTCCTTTCGCCTTCTGTTCCATAAGAAAATCAAGATATTTTCTCTCCGGCTTCATATACGCGTCGCAGGTCTCCTCATTGACACAGTGAAGCAGGTAAAAATCAATATAGTCTGTGTCCAGTTTTCTCAGCTGTTCCTCAAAAACCTTTTCTATATCCGGGTTCGCCATCACATAAAACTTCGTCGCCAGATAATAGCTGTCCCGGGGATATTTTTTCAACGCCTTCCCCAGAAAAGACTCTGACTCGCCTGAATGATACACGTAAGCAGTATCATAATAATTGACGCCCTGCGCCATGGCGTAGTCGATGATCTCCTGCGCTCTCTTTTCGTCAATCCGCCCCCGGCTGACCGGAAGCCGCATATTGCCCATACCCAGCCGGGAAAGGTTGATGTCCTGAAACTTTTTGTAGATCATAATTACTCTCCTCTGCTTTTTATCTTATATTTGGAAAAAATGTGCCGGCAAATATAACCGGTGAACACAATGCAGCATCAAATATAGCTTGTGAAAACACTTCATCAGCGGATATAATTCGTACCGATTCTCTCTTCTTTTTCCGGCTCACGGAGTCCTTCCCGGCGGTCGGCGTCGATGCTCTTCAACAACCACGCCATGTTTTTTCCAAGCACCCGTATGATCTGTACGCCTTCCTCGTCCTGCATGACTTCTTCCGGCGTCTTTCCGTGTACCATATTCCAGTAGCGGGAGGAAACCACCGGCATCTGGGCGTACAAAAGGTATTTGTTCAGCTGATCAATGGTTGCTGTGGTTCCGGCAATGGAAAGCGCTGCATTTGTACACCCGTTTTTGTTCGGGCTTCCGTTTACCAATAATACTTTCATTTCTTTCTCCCTTTACTTCTTTCTCCTTTTACTATGACCCGCCGGACTTCTCACATGGTTCGCTATGTATTTCATATGCTGCTTAGCATCCATTTATTTGCCAAAAAGCCATCCCATGATTTCTTCATCCTCGGCGAAAAGTCCGCCGCCTCCATGCTGATTGGTCATGCCGCGGCTCTCAAAATATTCTGCGTCTTTTACGTCCAGCACCAGCAGTTCCCCGATTTCCTCATCGGAAAGTCCCTGCTCCCGGTACAGGTCGTACAGATTCTCATAGGCTTCCCGGGAAGGCTCCTGTCCATAATACTCGTCGCTCTCTCCCACCGCCAGATAGACCGGCGTCCGGCTCTCAGTCACCGGCTCATAGTCGCCGTCCCACTGCGAGCTGCATTGGAGATAGGCAGTAAAAAGCTCCGGACGTTTTTCCATCACCAGCGACATGGTCTCGCCTCCGCCGGAAAAGCCTTCCGCATACACCTTATCTTCATCAATATTATAATTGGCGAGGAAGTATTCCACCAGAGCGATGGTCTGATCAGCGGAGGTCTCTCCCCAATCCGACAGCTGTGGAGCCACAACGATCATCTTCGGATTATATTCTTGTGCCGTGAAGGCAAAGTTCTCGCTGTAAAGATTCTCCCCCACGCCCTGAAAATACAGTCCCTCATATCCGGGAAGCGTGAAGAAAATGGCGTACGGCTCACTGCCGTCATAGCTGTCCGGCACATACAGATGATAATGAATATCGCCATCATTCTCCGAATGAAGCACGTTATCCATGAGAAATCCCCGATATTCTTCAGTACCTTCCGTCACGGAAGCTGAGCTGTTTTCCGCCACAGCGGCGGTACTGTCTGACGCAGCGGCGGTACTGTCTGATGCAGAGCCGGTCGATGTACTTTCCGGCGCAGTAAGGATCTCGTCCGCTGTTGAGCTGCTGTCTCCGGCCACCGTACTGGTTCCGCTGGTTTCTTCCGCCATATTTTGTTTATTGTCTGCTGTGCCTCCACATCCCGCTGCCAGCAGCAGCGTACCTGCCATTAAACAAAACAATATCGCCCGCTTCATTTTTCCACCTCACTTCGTCGAAAATATTATGCTGATCTGTCGTATGGATTCATCCTGAAACGATTACATACACTCCATCAGAATCTCATAGATTTCGTTTCTCTCAAGCTTCCGTGGATTACACGGGATAATATTGCATGTATCCGCCACATTTTTCAGAAGCTCCGGCGTGATCTCCGTTTTAGATTTCAGCTGGCTCATTTTTGAAGGCAGACCACATTCTTTGATAAAGGATGCCAGCGCTTCCACGCTCTCCGCGGCAGAATCCACATCAAAAACTTCTTTTCCAAATCTCCTGAACTTCTCTTCCGCATCTTTTACGATATGACGATAGTAAGCCGGATGAATCACCGCCAGTCCCTGTCCGTGATTACAGTCCGTGTAAGCGCCCAGCTGATGTTCGATCTGGTGAGCCTGAAAATCTGTCACTCTGCCGACTTTCAGAATACCGTTCTCTGCCATAGCGGAATCCCACATGAGATTGCCCCTGGCCTGAATATCGTTGATGTCTTTAAGAAGACGCCGCATGTTGACAACCGTATTTCGCATAATGGACAGAGCCACATCATCGGATACATTATCCGCGTCAGAATTGCCAAAATAGGTCTCCATGGCATGGCTTAACGTATCAAATGCCCCGGAAATCACCTGCATTTTTGGTACGGACATGGTATATGCCGGGTCCAGAATGGCAAATCTCGGAGCGGCTGCCGCCATACCTGCTTTAATGACTTTTTCCTCATTGGTGATCACCGCGCCGCCGTTCATCTCTGCGCCGGTGCCGGAAGCAGTGACAATGGCTCCCATAGGGAGCACCTCTGTCGGAAACTGATGCTGATTCATTTCCATATCACACAGATCTTTTTCCGTCTTTGCCTGCGCTGCAATAATCTTACAGCAATCGATAACGGAACCGCCTCCCACAGCCAGAATAAAATCAATATTTTTTTCTTTTGCAAGCGCAGCACCTTCCTGCACTTTTGCGTAGGTTGGATTGGACATGATACCGGAAAAGTCCGTCACCGTCTTTCCTGCGTCTTCCAGATATTTTTTTACCTCATCATAGATACCATTTTTCTTTACTGAACCACCGCCATAGGCAAGCATGACATTTTTTCCGTATCCGGAAACTTCCGCCGCCAGGTATTCTTTAGCAGCTCCCTCTCCAAAATAAACCTTCGTTGCATATTCATAAACAAATTTCTGCATGATAATTTCTCCTTTCCTGATCCTGTATGATAATATTATAAAACCATTGCTTGCAGGATTGAAGAAACAATAAGTTGAGTGAGTATATACCCTGTGGTTTTCGCCGGTACGGGCTCTGATGACTTTCCGCCCATATCCGCTCATCTTTCCTATACTCTCCTCTAAATGTACTGCAAAACAAAAAAGAACCATCGGCGCAGTTCTCTGATCAAAAATGTGTTCATTAAAAAACGCAAATAGTTCTTTTTATATCTATTTTTTATTTTAGCAGCACAGTTTTTCATTTCTGCAGCCGTTTTCTCTTCGGGAATTTAAAACAGTGTTTTCGGACGGTTCACCACCCGAAGCAGCATTTCCCCTTTTGAGAGCCGCTCCAGATTCTCCCAGATCATAGCATAACCCCGGCGGAAACTGGATGCAGTGATACCGCCGATATGTGGAGTGAAGAAGATCTTCTCAGCAACTTCCGCCGGTTGATTTAACAGCGGATGATCTTTTTGTACCGGTTCATGATCGAGAGTGTCAAGCCCAGCCATGGCAAGCTTCCCACTCTTTAAGGCTTCCGCCAGCGCTTCATCATCCACCAACTCGCCCCGGGATGTATTGACAAAATAAGCACCCGGTTTCATTTGCTCAAAAAACATATGGCCGCACATTTTTTCTGTGTCCTTTGTGACCGGCAGATGAAGACTGATAATGTCGCAGAGCTCAAGAAGATCAGAAAGCGGCAGGTACATAGCGTGGTATTTCATTTCTTCCTCCGCTTCCAGACGATGGCGCTTATAATAATACACTTCCGCGCCGTAGGCCGCCAGAAGCAGCGCGGTACTCTTGCCTATATCGCCCAAACCCACAAGTCCTACCTTACAGTCGGCCAGTTCTCTGAGACTGCCCTCCGCCATATACTGCTCTTTTACGAGAATCTGCCTGCCTTCCCGCACGGCCCGGTCATTAGCTATAACATTTTTCAGCATGCCCTGCATGAGAAGAATCGTCTGCTCTGCCACAGCAGAAGCATTCATGCCGGCACAGTTGCACACGGCGATATTCCGCGCCGAGGCAGCCTCCACATCAATGCGGTTATAGGCCACGCCCTCCGAATGAATCATCTTAAGCTCCGGCAGCCGCTCCATGAGCGCACCCGGCACATCGGCGATGGCGTCCGCCACGATAACCTCGGCGTCCGGCATGGCCGCCGCGTATTCCTCCGCCGTATGTCCCATGGTCATCTCGGCCACTTCCACCGTCCCGGCAAAGTCCGTATCCGGACGATATCGTTTCATGTTCTCCGCTTTTCCTATATGTAATATTTTCATAGTTTTCCCGCACTCCTCCTCTTTCATTTTACGAGTCTACGCACAGCAGTTCCCGCAGAATCGCCGCAAATTCTTCCATATAATAGTTTCCCCGTTCTTTGAGCCAGAACACACAGTAATTTCTACGGAGAGGCTGTCCGTTCCGGACAATGGGGATTCGCCGTATGGCCGGGCCGGCAGGCGGCAGAGTGCCGACGCTCTCTACAGGAAGGAATCCCCGGTTGCCCGCCACCATAAGACGGCCTTCCTCCAGATTCTCCGCAAAAAGAAAGCTGCCGCCGAAGCCCAGCGTATTTTTAAAATATTCTTCTTCCGTGTTCTGCTGTTCTCTGGAGGCAACCAGAATACAGCTCATGTGTTTCAAGTCGTCAATCTCCACAAACTCCCTTTCAGAGAGGGGACTGCCGGCAGAAACTTCCGCATAGCAAATGCACTGCAGAAGCTGATAATTCATATACCGGTCAGAAAACGCCCGACGCTGATCGTTGATGATCAGATCCACGCCGCCGAACCGCAGCAGATCATAAAGCTCTTCGTGAGTTCCATTAACAATGTGAATGGACACTTCCGGATATATACGGGAAAATTCCGCCACCGCCTGATAAAGCTCCTGACCGCTGTAACAGCGTGGATACCCGATGCGGAGCCTCAGCTCATCGTCCTGTCCGATGCGGATGGTTTCCTTGCTTACACGCTCCACTTCCGCGAGGATTCCCCTGCTCTGACTGTAGAAATATTCTCCCGCCGGAGTGAGGGAAAATCTCCGGTTCTCCCGGTGAAGCAGGGTTACTCCCAGTTCCTTTTCCAGCGCCTGAATCTGCTGGGAGATGGCTGACTGGGAAATGTAACACTGCTCTGCCGCCTCTGTAAAGCTGCCGCAGTCCACCACGGCGGCAAAATATTTCATCTGCCGAAACAGCAATGAGACCACCTCCTGTCTGCATATGCAGCGCTCATTGCCGCGTGTTTTTCACCCAGTCCTCCACTTTATCGCGGGACTGTGCGGCTTCCGCGCCGTGAATGGACAGTCCTTTTCCTATGGTCGCTCCCGGACAACTCTTCTTAAGGTCGTCCTCGCTTCTTCCCATGCCGCTTCCTTCATTGGTACAGAATGGGAAAATTCGTTTGCCGGACCAGTCATAATGCTCCAGAAAGGTAAACATTACCATCGGCATGGTACCGCACCAGTTTGGAAAGCCGACAAAAACGGTATCATAATCATCAATACTTTCCTTAAATGTCTTAATCTCCGGACGGACGCCGGTCTGGAATTCTTCCTTCGCTTCCTCCACACATTTGCGATATTCCGCGGCATAGTCTGTAATTCTTTTTACTTCAAAAAGCTCTCCGCCAGTCAGCTCCGCAATCATCTCAGCCACAATCTCGGTATTTCCCTTTTCAAGATTCTTCATACTACCATTCCAATAATTTTCTCCTTTTCTGGAGAAATAAACGATTAATGCTTTACCCATTTTTATTCCTCTTTTCTATTCATTCTTTTTTTCTATTTTATTTTGCTTTTCAGTAATTGGCAAGTTTTTTATTTCTCCGGTTTTAGCGGCCCATAGAAATAAGACGCGGTAGCTCCGCCGTCAATGAGGAAATCTGCTCCGGTGATAAAAGCTCCTTTGTCGCTCATCAGCAGCTCCGCCGCATTTGCTACCTCATCGGCGGTTCCAGGACGGCCTGCCGGACAGTTGGCGAACATATTTTTATAAAAATCACCGCGCGGACCGTTTAATTCATCCACTGCCAGCGGAGTCACGATAATCCCCGGTGAGATGGAATTAATTCTTGCGTTCCGTCTTCCCCATTTAACAGCCTCTGCCATAACACGTTTTTCATTACAGCGTTTTGCCATCTGGTAGGCATGGAGGGTGTCACGGATATTTTCCGGCTGCAGAATATCAAGCTGTAAAAGCTCTTCCGCAGGCGTACATGCCAGAAGTTCATCTTCTTCCGGACGCAAGGCCGGCATCCGGTGTCCGGACTGGCTGGAGATAGTCACTCCCACGCCGCCTTCCGCAATCACCTTCCCCACTTCTTCCAAAAGCACAGCGGTTCCGTAGAGATCCACATCCAAGATCGTTTCAACGGTCGCCTGGCTCGGAGATACGCCGGCGGCGTTGGCCAGCATGGAGATATCGCCGTATTCCATGGCCCGGGCGATGAGATTCCGGATGGACTCCCGGGAGGACAGATCCATCTCCACGGCTTCCGCATCGAAGCCCGCGTTATTCATGATCTCCGCAATCTTCTGTGCATTTTCCAGTTTCTTATCACCGATCACAATCTTTTTGCCATATCCCATGCGGCGGGCAATGGCCATGCCAATCTGTCCGGCTCCCGTTAAGATCATAACGTCTTTTTTCACTTTCATAACCTCTTTTCTTCCATACATTTTCTGAAAACCTTTTTGAGCCTTTTATCAGTCTGCCATCATTTTTCAGGGCAGACTGATTGATATTTTTTCGTAGCTGTCATCAGAGAATGAACCATTTTAACTTTTCCTGCAACAGACCTCGAAGATAAACTATTTTACCCTTTCAGCTCAGCGCCATCTGTAATTGTAATCGTTTCAGGATAAAAAGAGCAATTTCCTTTTTCGATGCATTTCATAAGTAAAACTTATGCGACAGTAAATGACATGTTTTGGATTATGTGCTTCTGTTGAAAGTTGAGAGGATTTATAATAAACTGATAGGAAAGATTATGGACAGAAAAGACGTTATTTGTGCATAAATTCTGTTCGAAACAGGGCTAAAACGCCTTGTTAAAAGGCTTTGACAGAGGAATTTTGGCCGAAGTCAAACTCTTTTGGTAGAAACCGTGTCTGTTGAGTGTTAAGATTTCGTTGGTTCAAGAGAACGAATCAGGCAACACAGACAACAAACGAAAGGTGAAAGAACGTTGGAGATTGGCACACAGATAAAAAAGTACCGTAATCATATGGATATCCATAGTGCGCTGATGCTGAGTTCGGTATTCAACATATCTCTTGACCAATTAATTCTTTCGTTCCGCTTCCAGCTCTCGCTGCTCCCGAAGCGGACGCGCCGCCACCAGCATCCCCATGAGGAACGGGAACAGGGAGACAACGACCCGGTACAAAATGACCAGGGAAACTGCTTTTGCTTCTCCCAGCAGCGGATAAAATAAAAGAATGATCATGGCATCGAGAGAACCATAACCGCTGGGTGTTGGGATCACGCCGGCCACCATGGTCGCCAGAGCCATGAGTACCAGAGAAACGAGGAGCGTCAGCCGTTCCTCATCCCCGTACAACACGTAGGGAGTCAGGAACCAGCAGAAATATTTGGCAAGGTTCAGAACAAAAGCTAAGGCGAGGCAATGTTTTTTGTGATACAGCTTTTTCGCGCCGTCCTGCAGGATATCCGCCTGTCCTTCCGCCTTCTTTACTTTGTCATTCCAGCTCTCTTTGCCGGCGGTCGCTTTGCTCAGATAATGAAATAACAGATCCTTGCCCTTCTCAAAAACAGTGATCATGAGGATTCCCGCTCCAATCACCATAGTAATCAGCACAGCGAGGGCAATATATCCCTGATAATCGCCGATATACTGGATCACATAGCGGAAACAGAAAAAGAAACTGACGGCGCCCATGAGACAGATGGTAATCTTCTGTATCAGATACTGCACCAGACTCATGCCAGTGGCTTCCGCCGCCTTCATGCCCTGCCGGTTGAGATAATATACTTCCGCAATGCCCGAGCCGCTACCGAATGTAATAAGCCGGAAGAAACTGCAGTACAGAGCGCAGGCAACTCCATTTCTATACGATACGGTATTCGTGTACGATCTGGCAAGGACGGCAATGACACCTCCCTCCGCCAGAAAATATCCCATGGACAGGCAGAGAAGGAAAACCACCGTCTCGGCGGGAACCTTCAGAATCTCCCGCAATCCTTCCACAAAACTGTCACGAAAGAACACCACCAGAATGACTGCGATCAAAATCACAACTGCGACTTTCCACCATTTCCTCTTTTTTACTGTCAAACTCTTTCACCTTACTTCTTTTCAATATTCTTTGCTATTCTTTCATCCATTCATTGCTATGGTTGACATCTTCCGCATGGCTCATACCCCTGACTGGTCAGATCTTCTCTGGATCCGGTGTACTCCTGCCGGTTCTTCGCTTTGATGTCGGCAGCTCCTGAACATTCCGGCAGGTGAAATTTATGGGTGTTGGTATTTAAAATGTATGTCTGTTCTTCATTCTGTGATAAGGAAGACTGTCCGGCTCCGGTTTTCTCTCCGGTGTCTGCGGCAGAAGCCCCGCCGCCCACGGCATTTTTCTCGTTTTCCGGGGTCTCCCAGTTATCGCCGGTGGCATAATCAATCGTAATGTCCGGCTGTACATTATATACATAGACGTTAAAACTGATACCCTCGCCTTCGTCTTCCACGGATTCCGCCTCCATCTGCACGCCGGAGGCCACCAGATCGTCTCCCTCAAAAATCGGCGTCACCCGGTACATCACATGATTCTCCGTCTCATGGACATACTCCGCCACCATATCCTCAAAAGGAAGCATCCCTTCCGTGTTCATGTAGCGGGTGCCGGTGATCAGATTCTCTTCGTTGGCATTCTCGCCGGAGAGCTGATATCCGATCAAATGGCAGCGATTATAGAGGTAGCCGCCGTCCACGCTGTCGTATTTCTCATTTTGCCAGCCTGTGGGTTTTACTGAGCTGATGCTTTCCCGGTCTTTTGTTGGCATCAATTCCTCCCCCACACATGCCTCCGCCTCTCCGCATCGGCCCAGTTCGTCGAGATCACTGTATTCTTCATATACCTCTGTCGTCAGCTCTTCCTCCGTAAAATCTGGTTCATTACCATTGATTTCCACATAAGGCTCACCATCATACTCCGGTACTTCAGCAGCGCTGTCATACTGCGATATGTTCCCTGAATCCGGCAGCATTGTATCAGGAACTGACGAACAGGATGTGAGCGCCAGCACACAAAAAACCGCCAAAATTATTGTATGCTTCTTAAAATGTCCATTCATATTTTCTCTCCTTGTTATCCAATGTATTTTTTCGACTCAGTGCGATCTTCATGGCGTATTTTTATTTCATAGAAAACAGATTTCCGGAAATAAAAATGCCCGGCAAAAAGCCGGGCCGAAAATGTTTATCAACATTTTCAAATTCTTTCACACATCATTTCACACATCCTGATGACTACTGTGCGGTGCTTCCTGAATTTGTACTAGGCGCATTGAACGCTCTGTTGATCGTGATATAAGAAGGTACGGAAGCCTTCAGCATTTTTCTGATTGCTTTCGTTGATACATTGATCACAAGATTGCTATTCACATTTTTGAATGCGTTTGCCTTTACATCTTCCAGAACAGCAGAGTGGATATTTACAACCCGCAGGGCTTTACATCCCTTGAACGCACATTTACGGATAACCTTAGCTCCTGTTTTAATGCGGACAGTCTCCAGATTCTTACACTGGAAGAACGCTCTCTTTCCGATGTCTGTCACATTTTTACGGATAAGAACCTTCTCAATGCTGCTCTCTTTCATGAAAGCTCTCATTGCGATAGAAGTTACATCATAGGTAACGCCGTCGTATGTAATCCGGTTCTTAACTTTTACATAGGTTGCCTCATCATCGCCGGCAAATCCCATTAACTCTACTGTATTGGAGCTTGTTACCTTATATTCATAAATACCTTCTGTAATGACTGTTCCCACAGGCTTCGGCTCTGCTGCCGGAGTTGTAGGAGTCGTATTCTCGGTGGTTGTAGTTGTTGCTGTGCTGTCCTCTGTAGAGGCAGTTGTTGTTTCACTTGTTGTTTCAGTTGTTGTCCCGCTGTTATCCGCAGAACCGGTTTCATCCTGATTAGAAGAATCAGGTTCACTCTGGTTAGAACCAGTCTGCCCTCCGTCTTGTGCCTCATCCACAGAATATACAGAGATTCCGTCCTGCATTACCTGCACGTCAGCATTTTCCTTAGCGAACAACTGCACTGATGAGAGTGAAAACGCCATGGTCGCAGCAAGCGCCATTGCAAACATTCTCTTCACAATTGTTAATTTCTTAAACTTTGTCATAATTCATCTTCCTCCGTTTCTTTTTATTGATGTGTGATGTCTGATGGCTGTTTAAGATTAGCAATTACTGGATTGTGTCTTGATTCACACAAAAGCAATAATTATTTAATATTAACTTAACATTTAATTATGAGAAAAATAAGGACAAACCTTATAATTATGTAAAAAACTTTGAAAACCTTCAGTGATTACAAGAAATAAATAAAAGATTTTGCAGTTTTTTCCTTGTTAATCATACCACATGAGAGCTATCCCTTCAATATAGTTTTATGTTTTCTTTGCTGTATCTTTACCAATTATGTTCATCTATACACAATTCAACTTTTTCTTATTGCAAAAAATTACTCAATAACATCATTGACAGATATACCCCATAGGGGTATATTGTACCTATACCCCCTATGGGTATTATGCAAGAAAGAAGGTATCTTTATGAAACTGATGAATAAGTTAGAGCATTTGCTGGATTGGGGAGGTATGAGACGGGACGTCATTTTCCTTATTATTTCAGGACTTTCCCTTCTCGCCAGTATTTTTGATCTTTTTCCCCTTCCCTTTGATGCGGCATGGATCGCCATTATTCTCTGTGGCATTCCGATTATCCTGGAAGCTATCATCGGACTTGTCACTGCCTTTGATATCAAGGCAGATGTTCTGGTATCACTTGCCCTGATCGCTTCCATTCTTATTGGAGAAGATTTTGCCGCCGGAGAAGTGGCATTTATCATGCAGCTGGGAGGATTACTGGAAGAACTGACCGTGGCAAAAGCACGGGCGGGTATTGAAAAACTTGTCCATCTGACACCTCAAACAGCGAGGATCATCTTCGATGGCAGCGAACAGATGATTCCCGCCGAAAAAGTAAAGATCAATGACGTCCTCCGGGTTCTTCCGGGAGAAACCATTCCTGTGGACGGCATCATCCTGTCCGGACAGACTTCCATTAATCAGGCCGTAATGACCGGAGAATCTTTACCTGTCGATAAGGCGGAAGGCGATGAAGTATTCAGCGGTACTGTCAATCAATTCGGCGCTTTTTTGATGAAGGCCTCAAAGGTCGGGGAAGACAGTTCTATTCAGCGGATGATCCGGCTGGTACAATCCGCTGACGCCGGGAAAGCAAAGATCGTTGGACTTGCAGACCGCTGGGCCACATGGATCGTAGTCATCGCACTGACTGCCGCCGCTCTTACATGGCTGGCCTCCGGCGAGATTATCCGTGCAGTCACCATTCTTGTTGTATTTTGTCCCTGCGCTCTGGTTCTCGCTACTCCCACTGCGATCATGGCCGCCATCGGCAATGCCACCAGACACGGTTTTCTTGTGCGGGAAGGCGATGCGCTGGAACGTCTGGCAAATGTATCAAAAATTACCTTTGACAAAACCGGAACACTCACTTTTGGAACACCGGAAGTTATCGCTGTAAAAAGCGTAAACGCTCCCAAGATGCAGCTCTACTCCCTCGCTGCATCTGCAGAAAGTCTGTCAGAGCATCCGTTGGGCAAAGCCATTGTTCAATGTTATAAAAAAAATGCAGGACAGGATCCTGTCCCGGCCCGGGATTTTCAAATGATACCCGGACAGGGCGTTTCTGCCCGGTCAGGCAATACTTCTGTCCTTGCCGGAAACACAAAAATGTTCAGTCAGCACCAGATAACAATTCCTGACAACATAAAAACAGAGACGGAAAAATATCTGTCCAAAGGATGTACCGTCATTTATCTCGCCACGGATCATACATTTGCCGGTTATATCGTTTTATCTGACACAGTCCGTCCGGAAGCCGGACCGATGATTCAACAGCTGCACAAGCTGGATGTGCATCCAGTCCTTCTTACCGGTGATAACGATAATGCCGCGGAAGCTATCGCCGGGCAGCTTGGCATCCGGGAAGTACATGCCGGCTGCCGGCCGGAAGAAAAACTGCAGTGGATTCATTCTTATCAAAAAAATCAGGAATCCGTCTGTATGATCGGCGACGGCATCAACGATGCTCCGGCCCTGAAAAAAGCAAATGTGGGCGTTGCCATGGGAGGCATCGGCAGCGACATCGCCGTGGATGCGGCAGATATTGCTCTGGTGGATGATGAGGTAAAAGAACTCCCTCATTTATTTGCTCTGTCAAAACGAATGATGACGACTATCAAATTAAATATGAGCTTTTCTATGATTTTGAATTTTGCAGCGATCGCTCTTGCAATTACAGGAATCTTAAATCCTGTGGTTGGCGCCCTGGTACACAACGCCGGTTCTGTTCTTGTGATCGTCAACTCGGCATTTCTGTTAAAATGGCGGGCGAACAGCCCCGCATAAACGAGATCAAAACGGGAGGAAACCAAAACATTTCCTCCCATTTTCTCTGTCTTTCTATCTCTGCCGGTCCTCCCGGCTTCTTTATCCTTGTCTATATTATTTTAAGCTTGCCTGCGACTCTTTCTTCTCTTCTGTTTCTTCCTCTCCGCTCTTACTGTTCATAATGAGCATCTGGAGGCGGTTCTCAATATTGGCAAAGCTTACGTCCGGATCGTAGTCCAGCGGCAGAATCTGGGCGTCCGGATACATTTCCTTTAATTTTTTTGAAATTCCCCGTCCTACTACATGATTTGGCAGACACCCGAACGGCTGCAGGATGACAAAGGCACGACAGCCATGTTTAGCATGATGTATAATCTCACCAGGAATAAGCACGCCCTCTCCCGCATCAAAAGTATGATGAATGATGGAATCGCTGTCCTTCACCATGTCCTGCATACGGCAGGCCGGAGTATACAGAGGATGCTCCACGGCAATGGCGTCGGTCATGTTATGAGCCAGGTTGAAAATATTATCTGCTGTGCGCAGCCACAGCTTCTTACCGAGCGGAGTCTTTAATTTGTACTCCTGTACCTGAGAATCCTGATAGAAATACGTCTTACGGATGACGTCGGTCATGCGGGCCTCAATGATCTCAAAGCCGTTCCGTTCCAGATAATCCTCGATATCATGATTGGCGCCCGGGTGAAAGTTCAGCAGATACTCGCCCACAATTAGCACCTGTTTTCGCGGATGGGAACGGTCATACGGTATTTCCTTCATGATAGCGATAGCCTTTTTAAACCCTTTTTTTGCCCCGCGAATACCATGATGACGCAGACCGTGAATCACTTCATCCATGGCTTTCTCAAATGCTTCATTGGCGCTTCCCTTTACAAGTTCATATGGGCGGATTTTCCGAAGAAGTTCCTCCAGGACATCGATCATTGGAAGGGCAAAGGCAATACGCATGGCTGATAAAAGATTCATCTTAAAGCCCGGATGCATATTATGGTAATCCACGTCATCGTTGGTGATAATCGGCACATCTGCAAATCCCGCGTCGTCGAGAGCCTTTCGCAGCAGGGCGCTGTAATGGGTCAGACGACAGTCGCCGATATATTTACCCATGCCGATGGCGACTTCTTTATCGTCGTATTTTCCGCTCTTTAAAGCAGAGAGCGCCTCGCCGATGACGATCTGCGCCGGGAAACAGATATCGTTATGTACGTACAGTTTTCCCAGACGGATGGCGTCCTCTCTTCCGATGGTAAGAGGCACCGCCCGGATACCCTGACCGGACAGAGCCGCCGACATGACTCGGCTGAAGGCGTGAGAGGTGTTCGGCACCAGCACCACCTTCTCCTTCCGGTTCTTCTTCGTAAACTTCACCGGATACGGATCGTGAAGCTCCTGCGCGTTCAGCTGTTCTCTGCGCTCATAACGCATGGAAACCGTCTCGGTAAACGAGCGCACACGAATACGCAAAGGTCCCTGAATGTCACTCTCATCCAGCTTCAGAATCAGCGGCGTCTTTCCGGATATCTCTTTCATGAGCCGGATGATCTCATCGGAAAGGTAAGCGTCATGGCCGCAGCCGAAACTCACGATCTGCACATACTCCAGATGCTCATTCCGGGCTGCCAGAATCGCTGTGGAAAGCATCCGGGCATGGTAGTTATTGACCACATCCAGACGGCTCATGGAGAGATCCACCTGGGACGCTTCCTCCAGAGAATCCGCCGTCAGCACCGGAATACCGAGACTGGTGAACATCTCCGGCAGGTCATGATTGACCAGAGCGTCATTCTGGTACGGGCGGGACGCCAGTACAACGGCGTACGTGCCTTTGCGCTTCACTTCCTCGCAGACCGCTTTTCCGGCCTGGAATAATTCCTGCCTGAACTGCTCCTGGGCGGCATCCGCCTGAGCGATGGCCTTCCGCACGGTCTCCGCTTCCAGATGGAAGGTTTCTTCCATATAATGGGTCAGCTGCCGGTCTCTGTCCTCCGGCGTATACCAGTGAAACAGCGGCGCGTCAAAAGGAATCCCCCACCTCTTCTCCGGGTTGTCGGAATTACGGATGACAATCGGATAACCTTTGACGATGGCGCACATGGACTGGCTGGTTTCCTCGGTGTTTTCTGAGGAAACGGTGGTGATGGACGGCATAAAAATGCGGTCCACTCCGCTTTTTACCAGCGCGCGGATATGTCCGTGCACCAGTTTGGCAGGGAAACAGACTGTATCCGAGGTTACGGCGGAAAGTCCGTCCTCATAGATCTTTCTCGTGCTGTCCGGCGATACCTTTATCTGAAAACCGAGGGTTCGCCAGAAGGTGCGCCAGAACGGCATCGTCTCCCAGTAGAAAAGCACCTTCGGCAGTCCGATGGTCACATCTTTCTTCTCCTCCAGCTCCTCATAAGGATAATCCTTCATCAGGAGCTTCTCCCGCAGAGCAAAGAGATTCGGCACCTGCTCTTTTTGCTTCTGTTTCTCCTGAAGCATCCGCCGGACGTTGCCGTCCTTCGGGTCGCCGAGAATCTCGCCCCTCTCACAGCGGTTGTTGGTAATCCAGGAATTGCCGTTGGAAAAACGGATAATGGTACGTTTACAATGGTTGCCGCAGAACGGACAAGGCGAGTTGGCTTCCTGGGTGTAGGTGAAATCATCCAGCTTGCCAAGACCCATGAAAGTCCGTCTCCCATTGCCTGCCCTGAATCGCTCTTTTGTAAGGAGCGCCGTTCCGATGGCTCCCATGATGCCCGGATATGGCGCGCGGACTACCTCTCTGCCGATGTACTGTTCCATGGCCCGCAGTACCGCGTCGTTAAGAAATGTACCGCCCTGCACCACGATCTTATCTCCGAGGCTCTTTACATTTTCTATACGAATTACTTTTGTAAATACATTTTCTATGATGGAACGGCAGAGACCGGCCATGATATCCGCCGGCTGCTTGCCGTTTCTCTGCTCTGTGATGATACTGCTGTTCATAAAAACCGTGCAGCGGCTGCCGAGCACCGCCGGATTCTCCGAAGAAAAGGCGGCTTTCGCAATCTCCTTCACCGGAATATGCAGGGAGGAAGCGAAGTTCTCCAGGAAAGAACCACATCCGGAAGAACAGGCTTCATTGACCACAATGTTAGTGATGATGCCGTTATCCAGCCATATGGCCTTCATATCCTGTCCGCCGATATCCAGAATAAAAGACGCGTCGGACACATATTTCTCCGCTGCGCGGGCATGGGCCACGGTCTCCACCACGTGACACTCCAGATTAAACGCCTTGGTAAACAGGAGCTCTCCGTAACCGGTGGCTCCGGCGGCGATAATGTCAAGCTTTACCCCGGCCTTCCGGTAACGCTCCCGCATAGCGATCAGCGCATTTTTCGCCACCAGAAGAGGATCTCCCTCATTGGCGGCGTAGAAAGAATCCAGAATGTTTTCATCTTCATCCATCAGCACAAACTTTGTGGTTGTGCTTCCGGAATCAATGCCCAGATAGGCGTGGATAATCTCACCCTCATGCAGCTCGGCCGGGCGGTTCTCCGGCAGACGCTGACGCTCTTCAAACTGACGGCGCTCTTCCTGAGAATTAAAAAACGGAACGCCCGCCGCCTCCTGTCCGGGAAGATTCCTTCCCCGGTGCTCTTCCAGCGCAGTAATAAGCTCTTCCGCCGTATACTGCCGTGTTCTGTCAGCGAACATGCCGCTCAGAGCCAGAGCCGCGCCGTAGGCGATGATAATCTCCGGTCGTGCCGGGTGTATGATATCCTCTTCCGAGAGATGCAATCTTTCGGCAAATACTTTCACCAGCGTAGGATGGAACGTCAGAGGTCCCCCTTCAAAAGCCACCGGTTTCTCTATATCAAGCCCCTGCGCGAGACCGCCGATGGTCTGCTTCGCAATGGCGTGAAAAGAAGACAGCGCCAGATCAGACTTCGCCACTCCCTGATTGAGAAGAGGCTGAATGTCCGTCTTTGCATACACGCCGCAGCGCCCTGATATATCGTACACACAGGTTCCCTTTTCTGCCAATGTGTTGAACTCTTCCACCGGAACCTTCAGTATAGAAGCGATCTCATCGATAAATGCTCCGGTTCCACCGGCACAGCTTCCGTTCATGCGCATATCTGATACATTCAGAGAACCGTCCGTCTCATCCCTGTGAAAAAAAATAATCTTCGCGTCCTGACCGCCCAGCTCAATGGCAGTGCGCACATGAGGATAATCCTTTCGCAGAGCGATGGAATTCGCTACAACTTCCTGAATGAACGGAACATCCAGGACTTCTGCCACAGGTTTCGCCCCGGAACCGGTCAGAATCAGCCGGACCGGCGTATCATCAAACTTCCCCCGCAGCCGCAGAAGCGCCTGATACACGCTTTCCAGCTGCTTGGCGTTATGTCTTCGGTAATCGGAATACAAAATCTTATGCTCTGTCTCATCTATGGCCGCGATCTTTGTTGTTGTTGACCCGATATCAATGCCAACAAGAAGGACTTTTAGTGATTTGTTTTCTCCTGCTGTCATGTCTCTACCTCAATATCTTATGTATTATGCCCGGGAGCAAATAGCGGAATACCCAGAATCTCCCTGTTGTTATTACCTGCTTCCCAGGTTCTTTTTACTCTAATAAGGGGGCTGTATACATCAACAAAGTTAATGTGAAACAGCCCCAATTTGTTCTAGTGACACTATAACATCTTAAGTTAGTCCCGTCAACCAGGACTTGCAATTTTTTTAATCTGTCCTTCATTTTATCAGCAGAAAAATTTAATATATTTAAACCATATTTTTCTTATTCCGTTGAGATGCTCATAGAGATATTCTGACGTCCTCCTATACATTTCCCTCGCAAACACCGTTTCTTTTTCGTCTGCCTCATACCTTCCGAACGCCGTCTGTTCTGACAAAAGAAGCAGTTTTTTTATATTATCCGGGCTTTCTTCCGGGAAAATATCCGCCAGCTTCACGGCAAAAAGCAGGAGAAACAAGGCAATCCATTCCGGGGACGCCTCGTGATAGTCGGCCGCAGGCTCCACGGAAACATTTCCTCCCGATTCCTCCTGAGACTGTTCTTCCTGCGGCTGCGCATCCTCGACAAGATCACTCAAATTCCATTGCTGTTGTTCCTGGATATCCAGAAGAGTTTCTTCATCCATCTGCGGCTCAAATGCATCATACCCTTCTCCGGCAGGCGTCACTTCCACCGGCGTCCAGCCCAGATCTTCGATAAATATCTCCGGCCAGGCGTGGGCGGAAGCGTCAGTGAGAACCGCCCGGTAACCGCCATCCGTTACCTCTTCAAAATCCGATGGTTTCACCGCATATCCCGTCACATACCGGGCAGGAATCCCGTAAAGCCTGTACATCAGAACTGCCGCCGATGCTGTCCTCCCAATACCTCCAGTGAAGGCTATTTTCATTCATCTGCATAAAAAGCTCCTCATCCATAGCCGGTTCCCACTCACCGCCTGCGTAATCGCCTCCACTGAATCCTTTCAAATAGATAGTTTCTCCCGGCACGTCGCTGACCCATATCTCAATCTGGTCTACACCCGCAGGATAAAGATTTCCCCGGTTAATTGTCCCTCCTTCCGGCTGATTGGTCCAGCCGCTCAAACGCTTTGCCGTCTGTTGTACAAAACCTTCCGCCCTATAGGCCGTACCGTAAAACCACTCCGGACTTTGGCTCACCACAAAAAGCGAGACTGAAAAAATCGCAGCCACCGCCGCCATGACCATGGCGCCGATTTTCATGGCAGACTGCATATTTTCTTTTCTTCTCCTTTTTCCCTGCCGGCTCTTTTTCATCAGAGTGTGTACCGCCCAGAAAGTAATCTGAAAAATTCCGATACAGAGCACAGCGCCGCTTCCCGGAACGATTCCCATCAATGGGGCCGCCAGGAGAAGGACGCTCATAAAAATGTACAGAAACCAATGTACACGAAACACAAACTCCCACAAAAAAAGCAGATAAGAAAACACCCAGAGAATCATCAACACGCCTCTGGTCACATCCATCTGTCCCGCTTCTGCAAATCCAGCTGTCTGCAAGGCGGCCGAGATGATTTCTTCGATTACGGAAGGGTGAAAAAATAAAACTGCTCCTATCAGTATCGGCACTACGATTATCCCCGCCGACAAAAGCCCCCTTCTATTTGTTCCTTTTTTTCCATCAAGATACCATAACAGCATTGCTGGCAGCGCTGCCAGAAAAAATACCGCAGCACGGTTCCACCGCAGCTGCGGCACTGCAAGAAACATGAGATAAACACCGTATATACCGCTTAGCAAAAAGAACAGCGAAAAAGGGACAGCCGCTGTGATATGCTCCCCCTCTTTCTTCCATATATTTTCACCGGATCATACCTCCTTTTTTGATAATACTCTGTCGTAAATTGCCAAATCGTCCTTCCGGAACGGGAAAACCTGAGGTTTCCGTCAAAACAGAACTCTTCCGTGTAATCAGGCACGGCTTCTTCCAATTCATCTTCCCACTGATAGAGTGAAAGGAACAGCATATCACACTCCTCTTTCTGCCGCAGCTGCCGGACTTCTGTCCCGCCCTTTTTCTTTCCGACAGTCACAGTTACACTGTGTTCTCCTTCCAGCATCCCGGACAGAATGGCAAAGAGAATCTCATAAAAGGCATCTCTCATCTGAGACGTTCGCTCTTTTATACTTCCGGGCGCAAGAAACAGTGCAAAAGCTTCCTCCTCCGTCTGATAATATTCTTTTATCAAAAGCTTGTCCAGACGGGCGCTCTGCTTCCAGTGGATAAAGCGGTACGGCTCTCCCTGCATATGCTCCCGCAGCTGCCGGATTTCATCCATATTGGCTCCAGGCAGAAAATCAGCATCCCGAACGGACTGCTGCATTTCCTGACGAAATCCTGACTCTTCGCCAATACGCAGAGGATACCCCCGCGGCAATATGGCAATCTGCATTTCCTCTTTTTCTTTTCGTTTCCGCTGAAACAAGGTTAGATAATCATACACATATATTTTCTCCATACGGACAGAAAACAGGCCGCAATGCTGCTTCTCCATGGGAAGCCGCACCTTCCGGTACGTGCGCCTCCCGGTTCCGCCGAGAAGATTGATCCGGACTTTCCGACTCCCTTCGGGATAAAAAGCCTTCATCCGCAGACTGACAGCGCCCACCGGCAGGATGCCCCGGCTTTCTATCCAGATGGAACAGGATGGCTCTTCTCCCTTCCGGCACACGGTCAGCTTCCGGCCAAAACCGGCCCGGACGCGAAATCTAAAATAAAAGGACTGCACCCACATTCCCAGAAAAAGTATCACTTCCGTTATAGTAAGCGCCATCAGCGGAATCGAACGGTACATGGCGACAAGATACCATGTGGCGGCAGTCACCAGAAGAAATCCCGCCTTCTTCATCGCCGGATCCCCATCGAAGGACGCCTTGTCTGCTGCAGAATCTCACCAATGACCGCATCCTTCGTCCTGCCGTTCATCCGGGCGGCAGAATCCAGCGTGATCCTGTGCCGGATAATGTACGGAAACTGCTCTTCCACATCCGAAGGAATCACATAATCCCTTCCATTAAGGAATGCAGCCGCCCTGGACATACGCACCAGCGCGATAGACGCCCGGGGACTGCCGCCACAGCTAAGCTCCGGGTGTTCTCTCGTTGCACGGACGAGACGTACAATATAGTCCCCCACATTTTCCTTCAGATACACCTGATCCACGGCATTTTATATGTCCCGGAGCGTATCTCCCTGAAGAACGCTCACGACATCTTCCACACGGCTTTTTTCCCGGACGCCGAGAACCATGGCAAGCTCACTGTCATAATCCGGGTATCCCACAGAGAGACTCACCATGAACCGGTCCACCTGAGCCTCAGGCAAAAGCTGGGTTCCGGCGCTTCCCTGAGAATTCTGAGTCGCAATAACAAGAAATGGCTCGGGCACCGGCCTGGTCACGCCCTCCACCGTCACCCGCCGTTCTTCCATGGCTTCCAGCAGCGCCGACTGGGTTTTTGGTGAAGTCCTGTTAATCTCATCAGCCAGAAGAAGGTTACAGAACACGCTTCCTTCCTGATAGACAAACCGCTCTTCCTCGCGCCGGTAAATGGAAAATCCGGTCAGATCCGACGGCAGCACATCCGGCGTGAACTGGATTCTCTTATAATCAAGCTGCATGGACTTTGAAAAGGCCAGCGCCAGGGTGGTCTTGCCGACGCCCGGAATATCTTCTAGCAGCACATGACCGTTTGCCAGAAAAGCGAGCATGATCTCCCGGATTTCCTGCTCCTTTCCCAAAATCACCTGACCCACTTGTTTTGTCACGGTCTCTATCAGATTACGCCATTCTTCCAATCGGATTCCCCCTTCTTTTATTTTATCTGCCTTTTACGCCCCGCTGTACATTTCTGCAGCAGCTTCATAAGATAGTAGGCAACGCACGCCCACAGACCCATCATGGCAATATACTCTACAAAAAACTGCAGCAGCGTTTCTTCAAAATCAAAAAATACAAAATGTGTCCGCAGGAACAGATAATCTGCGATATTATGTTTCAAAAAAGCATAGACGCCGTACACGGAGATGGCCGCAGCCAGCAGGCGGAGCACCACGGTGCGGGACGGTGACGCCTGGTTTGCGCCGTTCTCTCCCCGCAGCTTCCGCACCATTCCCATGACCATGCCCCAGTGCATGCCAAGGTGCATGCTCATGAGGATAAAGCCCCAGTAGGAGGCCAGCATGTGAACGGTTCTGGCAAAGGCGGTTCCTCCCTCGATAGGCAGGAAATCAAAGACAATTCTTGACATGATGATTCCGCTGACCATCAGACCGAGCATCGCCAACAGCAGCAGTACATTGACGATCACCTGCATCACCCTGAAGGGGGTGTATCTTCCCTTAAAAAGATTGCCGTACCACCGGCGGTTTACCACATGGTGGGCGATAAACAGCACGAACATCGCGGTTCCCACCCACTCGTGCAGGTCTTCTCCCACCAACATATATGCCATCTGGCAAAGGAGCATGACAGTCATCGCGATATCGATGATCATTCTTCCTCGCTGTTTCATGAATAAATCTCCTCCCCGTCATAATATTCCTTGCACAAATACATAAATATGTATTTGTATAAAAATTTGGTATAACAACAAAAAGAGGTGTTTCCCGGAATTCAGTATGGGAAACACCTTTATTATAAAGACAATATTCTGTTGTGTCTAATACCTTTATTAAATGTCTTGATATACGCAGGATGCATAATTGACATATAGACGGACTATTATATTTATGCCCCTTCATATTTATGCAGTTTCATCAAAACCAATAATCGTCAGATAATGCTTATCTCTGGCAAACAGCTCCTCATCAATCTTCTGCTTGATCTCCTTATGCTTCTGGCGCATGGAATACGGCACCGCCAGGTCGAACATGAGCTTTGTCTGTCTGGAACTTCTCACCACCCGGAAATCATGCATGGACAACTTTGCATCGAGGCCGGCGATGATCTCCTCCACCATCTCCTTCATCTCGTTCCACTCTGCGTCATCAAGGACTACCGGGTCATAGTGAATGACCAGATGCACATTCATCTGTTCCAGTGCGTCCCGCTCAATGTCGTCAATAATGTCGTGGCAGACCAGCGGGTCTTCCTCCGCACTCAGTTCCGCATGCAGCGTCGCAAAGCACTGTCCCGGGCCGTAATCATGAACCAGCAGGTCATGGATGCCAAGGATCTTCTCATGGGAAAGCACGAGATTACTGATTCGCTCCACCAGCTCCGGGTCCGCCTGCTTGCCAAGCAGCGGGGAAATGGTCTCTCTTGCGATATCCACACCGGAATACAGGATAAACACCGCCACAGCAAGACCCACGATTCCGTCGATATTAATATGGAAGAAATAGCCCGCAAAACAGCCAAGCAGCACGGCAGAAGAAGCGATCACATCATTGCGGCTGTCAACAGAAGTCGCCTGCAGTGTGGTGGACTGAATCCGACGGCCAAGGCTGCCGAAAAATCCTGCCATCCAAAGCTTCACCGCAATGGAAAGGAGCAGCACCACGAAGGTCGCAATGGAAAACTCCACGGCCTCCGGATGGATGATCTTCTGCAAAGAGGACTTCGCCAAATCCACGCCGATGATGAGGATCAGCGCCGCCACCACAAGGCCCGACAGATACTCATAGCGGGCGTGGCCGTATGGATGCTCGGCGTCCGCCGGCTGCTGCGCCATCTTAAATCCGAGAAGCGTCACCACCGAAGAAGAAGCGTCCGACAGGTTGTTGACCGCATCGGCGATGATGGACACCGAGTTGGCCAGCCAGCCCACGGTGAGCTTACCGAGAAATAACAAAAGGTTACACACGATCCCCGTCAGCCCCGCCAGCTTACCGATGGCGGAATGCACGGCGGCCGACTCCGTATTATCATAATCCTTCACAAACAATCGCAACAAAAAGTTCGTCATAACAATCATCCCCGTCTCTTTTTTCATTCTTTCTTTTATACTAAAAGTCAGGGGAAATGTCAATAGTTACCATCCCTTCTTTCACGACAAACGCATGAATGTGTTTCCCAACTAAACCTATCGATTTTTAAAATTTTTACAAGTTCATAAGTTCATCCAGATATTTTTCCGGATTTGTTCCTATCGCATACCGTTTCTTT
>NZ_NFIR01000028.1:0-43934 GCF_002159465.1 Eubacterium sp. An3 | reverse complement strand
AAAGCCGCCGTGTCAGCGTATAGGCGTCACTCCTTTGTCGAGGGCATAGGGAACGGCGGCCTTGATGTTACTCAAAACCGCCGCAGTACCCTGAAAATCCATTATGGGCGCACGAAGCTACCTGCCCTGCAACGGTTTTTTTCTTTCCCCGTCTGGCGGGGCAGGATAGCTTGGCTTATTCGGTTTATTCTTGCTCTTGTGCGGCTGCCTCTTTCAGCCGCGAAAAGCTCTCATCGCTGATGATGTGTTCAATTCGACAGGCATCGGCCTCTGCAATCCTGGGGTCAACGCCTGCGGCGATAAGCTGCTCGGTAAAGAAGCAATGGCGCTCGTAGATTTTTTCGGCAACCTCACGGCCTACATCGGTCAGATGGAGAAAGTGATCTTCGTCCATTGTGAGAAAGCCGCCGTCCCGCAAGGTAGCCACTGCATGGCACACGCTTGGCTTTGACACCTCCATGTGCCGGGCCACATCTACGGAGCGTACCATACCGAGTTTCTTTTGGAGAACAAGGATGGTTTCCAGATAATCTTCCCCGGACGCATGAAGTTTCATCAGTACCTCCTTATTGCAAGCTAAACACTTAACTTCCAATTTGCAGAAGCCGTCTGCAAATCGACCAGCCTGTGATATAGCCCGTTTTCCTTCATAAGTTCCTCATGGGTTCCATTTTCGACTACAATGCCATCCGACAGCACGACGATGTTATCAGCAGCTTCAACTGTTCTCATTCTATGGGCGATAATAAGAACCGTCTTTCCCTTGACCAGCTTTGAAATTGCATTTTGGATTTCTGTTTCATTGTCTACGTCAAGAGAGGCAGTAGCTTCATCCAGGAGAATAACAGGAGCATCTTTCAAAAGAGCGCGGGCGATAGAAAGGCGCTGGCACTCACCGCCAGATAATGTTGAACCGTTTTCTCCGATCACCGTCTGATAGCCGTCCGGCAATTTTGAAATAAATTCATCACACTGAGCCGCTTTCGCTGCGGCAATCACTTCTTCGTCCGTAGCGTCTTTCTTGCCAACACGAATATTCTCCATGATGGTGTTGTTAAAAAGTACGACATCTTGAAAAACGATAGAGTAATTTTTCATCAGCATGGTTGAATTGAGTGGGGCAATATCGGTTCCGCCTAAAAGTATTCTTCCTCCATCCAGCGGATAGAATTTTGCCGCCAGCTTTGCAACGGTACTTTTGCCTCCACCAGATGGGCCGACTAATGCTGTGACTTGTCCCTGCTTTGCGGTAAACGAAACATCCCGCAGCACTGGTTTGCCTTTTTCGTAAGAAAACCGGACATGGTCGAAAGTAATATCGTATCCGTTTGTACGGATCTCTTTCTCTCCGGTTTCTTCCGGGTAATTTTCAATTTCTTTCAAGCGGTTCACTTGAAGCTGTACGGAAAACAGCTCTGCCATATTTGCCATTGCCCCGGAAAGCGGATCATACAGGCGGGAAGCAGCAATCAAAAACAGGATATAGGTAAACAGGGATGTATCTCCATTTACCACAAGACTGTTACCCACAACAATTACCGTTGCCAAACCGAGCCGCAGGAACATCTGTCCAGTTGTCAGCAGGCTTGCTGTCGTCATTTCAGAGGAAATCTGTGCCTTTTCCGCAGCATCCATCTTCGCATCCAGTTTGCGGAGATAATCTTCCTCCTGATTGCAGGCTTTTATATCCTGTACGGTTTCCAAACATTCCTGAATGCCTTCGGCCAGTTCTAATCTGGCGTTCATGTGTTTTTTGCTAAGTTTTTCCTGACATTTCCGGGACAGGATTACGATTGCAAAGGAAATCGGAGCTACCCAGAGAAGCGCCAGCCCCATCTGCCAGTTGAAGATCAACAGACCAATACAAACAATACCAGTTGAGATAACAGCTCCAAAGAATTGCGGAACTGTATGGGAAAATGCGTGTTCAAAATTTGCACAGTCCCCCATAATGGTGCTTGTCAGATCAGCAAGATCGCGCTGATGGAAAAAGGTCAGCGGAAGAGTACGCAATTTTTCCGCAAGACCAATGCGCCGCCTTGCGCTTTCGTCATAGGTTCCGAGATATGTTGCAGTGTACTGGCAATAGTGGAATATAAAAACAACGGCTAAAATCACTATTCCAATCACCGTATAAACGATGGCGCTGATTTCCGGTGCATTCGTTCCCAAAACAGGCGCAAGAAGTTGATTGAGGACGATGGCCAGAAGAATAACCGGAAACATAAGACTGATATTTGCCAGTACGGAATAAATAATTCCTTTCAGCAGGTCTTTTGCACCCTGATCGCTTAACGCATACTTGTTCTTCAATGCTTTAATCATGCTGTTCGCCCTCCTTTCCGACCTTCCATGCAATCGATGTCTGGTAATCCTTCCACATGGAGGAATAAATTCCATTTAAGTTTAATAGTTCTTCGTGTGTTCCCCTTTCTGCAATCTGTCCATCCTTAAAGACCAGAATGAGATCTGCATCCTGTATCGTAGAAAGCCGGTGGGCTATCATCAGAACAGTTTTATTTTGGGTCAACCGCTCAAAGGCAAGCTGTATCTGATGTTCGTTCTCGGCGTCTGCAAATGCTGTGGCTTCGTCAAGCACGATAATAGGAGCATCTTTTAAGACTGCTCTTGCCAACGCAATCCTCTGGTTTTCGCCGCCTGAAAGATAAGTACCTCCTGTTCCAACGAACGTATCAAGTCCATCCGGGAGCCGGTCAATAATATCTTTGCACTGTGCTTCATTGGCCGCTTTCATCACTTCTTCCCTGGTGGCGTCTGGACGGGCCGCCTTAATATTATTAAGTAAGGTATCTTTGAACAGACGGGTATTCTGAAACACAAAAGCAACTCTTTTCATCAGTTCTCGTTTTTCAATATTGCGGACATCCACGCCGCCAATCGTAACGGAACCTGACTGAACATCATAAAATCGGGGGATGAGGCTTGCCGCCGTACTTTTACCACTGCCAGAAGCTCCAACAAGCGCAACCGTTTTCCCTGCTGGAACCACAAAGCTGATATGGTCTAAGACTTTTTCTTGGGCACCTGGATAGGAAAAAGATACATCCGAAAACACAATCGAAGCGTCTGCCGGAATCATAGGATGCTCCGGCTCCTTTAATGGCTTTTCCTGCAAAATTTCGTCCACTCGGCTGACTGCGCTTTTTGCGGCCATAAGCTGCTCACTGGCAAACATGATACGGTTCATCATAGTTGCACAGACCGGGGTAAACAGACTATAAAACAGGAAATCCAGTACAACATTTTCATAAGCCGCCTGTCCGCTGATCCCAGATAGAATAAACATAACCACCGGAATGAGCAAAACAAATGTGCCGTTCAGCGTTACTGTAAATCCGGTAAGAGGAATACGACATTTCAAAGCATACCCGGAAGCAAATTTCTCATATTCTTCTATCGCTGCATGGAAATTTTTGAAGGAGTAAATTGTCTGCTGAAACACCTTTACAACAGGGATACCGCGAATGTATTCCACGGCCTCTTTGTTCATTGTTTCCAATGCGGTCATATACTTGCCCATAAACTGTGCATTATCTCCACCCATCATCTGTTTCAAAAAGATGACGCTGATCCCCATAGGTATCAGACAGCAAATTCCCAGCCGCCAGTCAAAGAGGAAAATCAAAACAATAACCGCAACCGGCATGACGGCTGCACCGGTCAAATCCGGGAGCTGATGGGCCAGGAACCCTTCTGTAAGTCCTGCATTATCATCAATGATTTTCCGCAGCCGTCCACTGGCATTTTGTCTGAAATAGCCCAACGGCAGTGTCACAATATGGTGAATTGCTGTTTTCCGCATATTGGTCGCTGTACGAAACGCCGCCAGGTGGGTACAGTTCAAAGCGATGAAATAAATTAAAATACTTGCTGCTGCAAACACGACTGCTATCCACGCATAACGAGTACTTTCCGTTGCAAGAGATATATCCCCCGCAGCGAATGCCTGGATCAAATCACGGATAACAAGCCATATACAAACAAAAGGCAGCATAGACAAAATGGTACTAATCCCGGAGAGGACACAGCCCAAAATGGTCAGAACATGGTAATTCCCTGCGTAACTGAACATTCTGGACAGCTCTCCATTTTTTTGCTTATCCATAAGCAAGGCTCCTTTCGCAATAATAGGCGGGTTAGCCTTTTCTAACTCACCTATTATCATAAAATCATTCAGTTGTTTTTGCCACTCCATACAGGGCGCGCCTATCCAATCAGACACATAACTCACTGACACATGAGACAGGAATATAACCGGGGCAGACTTCCTTGCAAGGGAAATGTTTCTGCATGACCTTCATCAATGAAGTGAAGAACTCGATTACAAGTCATAGAGGCAAATTCATAGTCATGGGTAATGATTAAAATTGTCTTTCCTTTTTGAGCCAGTGCCTTCAAATGCTCGGATATTCGCACCATATTTTTGTAATCAAGACCGCTGGTGGGTTCATCTAAAATCAAAATGGGTGTATCTATCCAATCAGATACAGCAAGAGTGAGCCGTTGCTTCTGCCCGCCGGAAAGGGTAGCCGGGTGCCTTTCTTTCCACTCAAACAGACCATACATTTTCAGCAGATCATCCCTCTGCTCCTGCGTACTGCCTTTTCCGTTCAAGAGCAATTCTTCCTCTACGCTGTCCCCAAACAACTGGCAATCTGTATTCTGCATAACAAAATAGGCAAAGTTCTTTCGTTTGCCTTTCGGAACATCTTTCCCGTTATATAAAATCTGTCCTGCTTTTTCTTTTTGCATTCCGCAAAGAATGTTTGACAAAGTGGTTTTTCCTATCCCATTATGGCCTACAATCGCAATCAGATCACCGGCATACGCCTGAAAAGATATATCATGGAAAACCGGATGTTTACGGTAGGAAAAGGCCAGCCCCTTTACTTCCAAAGTCACATCCGTTTCTTTTCTGGAAGGAATGCCTACTTCAATGTGGCGTAAATCCGCTGCCCTTATTCCGATATTTTGTCTTTTTGCCTCCGGCATGGAAAGTAATTCTTCAGGTGTCCATTCTTCTTTTATGCTCCCGTTTTCCATGTAGAGGAAGCGGTCTGCAAGGCCAGTAAGATAATAAAGCCTGTGTTCAGCAACAATGATTGTGTGACCTTCTGATTTCAGCTCACGCATCAGATTTTTCAGCGCCTCAACAGAATACATATCCAGATTGGCCGATGGTTCGTCAAACACATAAATTTCCGGATTAACAGCGTTGACGGAGGCCACCGCTATTTTCTGTTTTTCACCGCTGGACATGGGATAAATTTCTTTCCCGCGTAGCATATCTCCGTTAATGCGTTTGATAGCATTTGAAACCCGCCCATCCAATTCCTCATAAGGAACGCCGTAATTCTCACAACCGAATGCAATTTCATCCTCTGTAATGCTGGCAAAAAACTGGCTCCGGGGATCTTGAAAAATCGAGCCCACTTTTTTCCCGATTTCATACAGAGGATATTCAGATATGCTCTGCCCCAACAATGTGATGCGCCCTTTCATCGTCCCTTCGTAAAATTGTTCAGCTAATCCGTTTATCAGCCGTGTTAGTGTTGTCTTTCCACAGCCACTTCCGCCAGTCAGTACAAGGAACTCGCCTTCTTTTACATCAAGGTCAATATGATGGATACTTTCTGTTTCCGCTCCCGGATATTCAAAAGATACATCTTCAAACTGGATAACGGATCGTCTTGTCTTGAAATTTTCCATTACGCTACCGTCCTTTCCAGCACAAAATAGAGCGCTGTTACGCAAACAGCAATCACGCACATAATCCAATCCTGTTTTTGAAATTCTATCTTTCTGCGGCAGGTATGTTTCCCCGGATTGGATATTCCTCTGCTTTCGGCAGAAGCAGCAAGTTCTTCTGCTATTCTGGACGAGCGGAAAATAACAGGTGTAACAATATACTCCATCGCGTCCAGAGGGTGTTTCCATGACAGTAGTTTCCGCAGCCGAAGGGCGGCAAAAACATCGGAAAACTCGCTACGGACGGTGGGAAAGAAGCGCAGCATAAAAGTCACGGGTAAAGCAATTCCATCGGGAGCATGGATTTTCTTGAAAACGGCCACTACTTCTCCTGGTGGCATACCAATCACAGGCTGCGCCGCCATAACCATCATTAAAATACGAAGCACCATGAACAAGAACATTTCCGGCATAAGAATCGTAATGCCTTGTCCTCCTGAAATCAGCCGCAGTACAATAAAAACACCGCAGACGATCAAATATTTTATAGTCTGCCTGCCAAAGCCCTGAATAATCAGATACACACTTAAAACTCCCAAAAGCGTGTATATCAAAATGTCGCTTGTGAGCACCGCCACAAGCGACATAGTGAGAACTATGACAAGCAATTTGGTTCGGAAATCAAATTTCATGTTCATAGCTTATTTAATCGCGCCACTCTTTCTGAAGTGCTTCACAATCAGTTTATTGCTAATCATACAGCCGAGAACGGCCAGAATAGCGGTGACAGCCAGGCTCAAAATAACATACTTCGGATCAGTGTAATACTGGGTCTGAACCTGAACCTGTTGCTCGCTGACACCAGTGGCGAGGAACGCATCTCTGAAAAACCAGATTTCTGACATACCATGTGCAGCACGAACCAACGCTGTGATTACCCACGAAATAGACACACGCTTAATGTCATGGTAAGCATTTTTTCCGCACATGGAAAGTTCTGCAATGATACCGCCGCCCAAAAACCACGGAATCATAAACGGCCCCATCATCAGTCCAGCAATAATCGCCCACATGATATTGTAGACAAGGGCAGGGCCATGCTTGCCGACTTTCATGCACATGTAAACATAAAACGGAGCAAGGATAAGTGCTGCGCCAGCGGCATTGAAAATCATGGAGTAGAACAGAGAAGCGCCGGTCAGGGTTGAGTAAACCATAAATACAACGAACATGACCGCGCAGAAGATACCGATGATAGCCGCATCTTTGACAGTATATTTGTTACCTGTCGATTTTTCATTTCCCATTTGGAAATCCTCCTTTGTCTTTTAGAAAGTTAGCACTATCTAACCAGCTATTCAAAAAATAGGCCAGCTTCAAGCGTTCTTTCTGCTTTTATCTGACAAAGGATAGTTTAATATAGCTCAGACTTCTTCGCCACTCCATATAGACCGCTTCTATCCAAACGGACACTCTTTCTGAACTCTGTTGGAGAGCAGCCATACGTTCCCTTGAAGGCAGAAGTGAATTTGTTCGGATTTTCATATCCAATTTTGCTTGCAATCTCCGTCACTGATAACTCTGTCTCCAGCAGCAGCTTTTGAGCGACTTGAAGCCGGTAGGTACGGAGATAGGAATAAACAGAGGTTCCATAGACACCCCGGAAGCATTTTTTCAGCGATGTTGTAGAAATCTTAAACTTTTGAGAGAGCTGCTCGATCGTGTGGTGTGTCGTTAAATCCTCCGTTATATATGATGCTACTGCCTTAATCAAGGCAACTTGATTTTGGTTGAAATAATCCGTCTGCAAAACTTCTTCTGCCGTATTGAGGTCACTTAAAAACAGGAGCAGTTCCAGCATTTTAATTTTCATGTATCCCGGTTTTCTTTTTTCACGGACATGATAGAGTTCCGAAAAAATATGTTCAATAGACGGGTTAGCCCGCATGATGCAGCAGCGGTTGCCTTCGCATATATATTTTTGTATGTAGTGCAGATCAATATTTAGTAGCTCCATAATTCGCCGCACCTCCGGCAACAGCTCATCCAAATTAATGATAATGGAAATGCCGTGATAGTGGTTCAGCGGAAAACACGAGTTTGACTTTTTCTTCATCATAGAACTGATAGACAGGTCACCTTCCGCCATATAGCAGCAGCTATTTTCGCCAAAACTACACTCAAAGCGCCCGATTAAACAATGGTTGATCTCTATCATGTTTTTTGCGGTAATCTGGTTTTGGTTGCAATATCCTATGTGCATATCGTTGTAGTAAAGCTCAATACCAGGAAAAATCTGATAAACAGTAATTCGTCCATACCCTGTTTCATTCGACAGCCTGAATATTTTACAGTCCTGACGTAATTCATCTTTGGCTTCTTCCGGGGAGCCATATAGTTTCGTCCCTTCAAATTCATCTGGCAATTCCGGCTGTGATAATAGCTCAATCACGCCAGAGAGTGCTTGTTTTTCAAAGGTAAGCACTACCCACGCCTCCTTTTGGTTTGTTGTATCTAACTGTTTTCAGTATAGGCGCGATAAAGAGCGCTGTCAAATGTTTTCCTGCAAAAAGAAATAGATGAGAAATCCTCTGTTTCCGGGTAGGATTAGGTATAAATCAATTCCTGAAAGATAAATCTGGCAAGCAATGCCCCAGGATAGCCACGGCTCCCTGGCGCTGCTTGTTGAGGGATACCCCCAAGCCCCTTTGAACGCAGAATTTCATTCTGCGGCTGCGCGTTCCACGAACGCTTTTGACCATGACCAGCTCATCGCTGGCCGTGGCCTTTTTCCTTTTCGGCATCCTGTTCCGCCTCCATATTTAGAATACGATCCACATTCGCCTTAGCCGTCAAAAGATCCCGCATTTCTTCGCGGGAGCGTCGGTATTCTCCGTAGGCTTTTTTCTTTTCATCCAACAGATGGGCGTACTCCGCTTGCAGGCTTTTGACGGTGGGCAGCTTCTTAACGCCCAGATCATCAAAGGCGTTTTTGGCGGCCTGATGAAGCAGAATGTCCGCCTCATGTTCTTCACGAAATTTCTTTGAGTAACCTGCTTTCCGATAGGCCACATAGGTCTCACGGGTCTTGGCATAGTTTACGATGTGGGTACGCAGTACGGCAATCTCCGCCATGCGCTTTTCCGCTGCCTTGATTTGGGCAGACAGCTCGTTGTGGCGTGCTGTTGCTGCCTCCGCTTTTTCCTCCAGCACAGCATAGTCCAGAAGGTTATGCTCGGTCAGAAAATTCATGGTCTGCGCCATCTGTTTCAGGTTGAACACCTTGGCCCAGCGGGCATATCCGGCACCTTTCCCGGCCTGGAGTTTTGCCTGAATGTCTACCAACAGATTGACCTTCGGTGGGGCGGTTTGCACAGCGGATTTCTTCCGAGGCGTATGCTCTTTCTGACCGGAGAGGACCGCCAGCAGATCGTCCAAAGTGTAGCCTTCACCCAGGCTGTCCAGCCGGGCCACTTTGTCCCAGCCGGACAGCTTTAGCCGGTAAGATTTTCCACGCTTTGATACCTCACATCCATCATCACGAAGCAGCAGAAACAGCGCATCCAGGTCGGCGGGTTTCTGCGCCAGCGCCTGGTCGATAGCCATACGCAGCTGCTCCCGATGGGAGAGCTTCGCCTGATCGCCCAGCCACTTGTTGTAGCTTTTTCCGTGAGGTTTTGGATTCTCCACGATAGACAATCCATTCTCGATACAGATGGTATCGCTCAACCGCCGGACAGCTTTTGTGCTGCCCCAAAAGTTGCGGAATTTCCGATCACAGTCCAGAGTGACGGAACTCCATATTATATGATTGTGGACGTGGGCTTTGTCGATGTGAGTACAGACCACAAAGGCGTGTTTGCCCTTGGTGAACCGCTTGGCAAATTCAACGCCCAACCGGTTGGCTTCTTCCGGGGTGATCTCGCCCGGCACAAAAGACTGCCGCACATGATAGGCAATCACATCATCCTTGCCCCGGACCCGGCCAGTGGCGGCGATGTACTGGCGCTTTGCCAAAAGGAACTCGGCGTCAGCGGTCCAGCCATCGCAGGCAAAACCGGTAATGAGCTTGCCGCCGTCTGTCTTTTGTGGATTTGCCACATAGTCGATGATGTCGCTGATGGCACGGCTCTCCGTGCGGCCTTTGCCAACGTGCAGCGGCATGATGCGGGTCGTAGCCATGTTCATAAACCTCCCTTCAAAAAAAGACAGCCGTTTTTGGCTGTCCGTAAATTTGTGTTTGATTTTTATGTAGCCTTACTGGCCGGTACTTCCTGATAGAGCCAGAAGCAGAACTCTATCTTGCATAGACCAGCGGATGATAGATATATCCACACAGGCATCGTTTGCCGCTAAAAACAGATTAGAAAACACCTTATGGATTGCTCGGTTCCCTAACGAGGGAAGGACAAAGCACCCTGATTCCAGAATGATTTTCCCCAGGGAATTTTCCTTTTCCTCCACGATAATATTGCAGCTGATAGATTCAGCCATCCACAGAGCTTGCTCCGTGATTTTATGAAAGAGTTGTATCTGTTTCTCATCGGGGAGCCGTTTCCATTTGCTGGCGTATTCTTCTCCCTTCCGATAGATTTCCTGCAATTCTTTCCTGGTTTTTAACCTCTCGATTTCCCGTTCCGCTTCTGTACGGCTTTCTTCCTCCTGACGAACTTCCTTTTCAATCTCGTCCCACTGTGCTTTCGCCAGATCGTAAAACCTTTTTTCAATCCTCATAGACATTTTCCTCCTGCTGCAGGCTATAAAAGCTGTCCAGCACTCGGTATGACAAGCGAGAGGATAAGGAGCAGCTTTCCTGCGTACAATGATATTATACGTTATTGTGGATATATCCACAATACTGATTTCAGGCCAGCCACCCTATAATTTACATAGAAAATCTGGGAAAAAGGTGGTGGACTGTTTGATTGATTTCAGCCCGCTTTGGGAAACGATGAGGGAGCGGAATATCACGCAATATTATCTTCTGCAAAACGGGATCGACAATAAAACGCTTGATTCGTTGAAGAAGAACAAAAACATTACATTGCTCACAATGGAGAAGTTGTGTGACATCATCGGATGCACACCGAACGATATTGTCCGTTTCAAAAAATAAGGCTGTCGAGAAAATTGAAGTCCTCGGCAGCCGTTGTTGTCTCCAGAGAAAAATAAGGACAGCCACAGCAGCTGTCCTTACTAATCTGGCTTTTCCGTATTTTGCCGTTCCTTCAGGCGTTCCACCTGTTTTGTGTCCACAAAGTGCGTGGCGTACCGTCTCTCAATCTCCGGGTCTCCGCTTTTACTGAACCGAAGTGGGATTACCGGTTTATGCCCCTGTCCGTTTTTCTTTTTCACGTCCCATCGTTTGTAATAACAGAAAGATGGCTTCAATCCAGTCTTTTGGGCGTAAACCCGCATCTGGTGCATGATAAAAGAGAGCTTGCGCAAATTCACCGTACAGACCCGTTCCAGGTAGTCCACACGCCCGAAGCGCCAGTCCTTATATTTCTGCTTTGGCAGGACGCCGATCTCCATCATTACATCCACTGGAGCCACATAGCCACGGCGTTGGCACTGGTGGTATATGGCGGAGTGTATCTTGCCGATCAGTTCCTTATCATTCATTCTTATCTTTTCCCCCGCTTTCCTTACCATCATATCACGGACTTTCTGAAAAATCAGCCATAAATCAAATCTTGAATGGCAAACTTCAAATCCTGTACCTTTCCCAACAGCCAGATGGCTGCCAGGGGCAGTCCGTAGGGGCTGACCAGAAACGCCAGTACAAGCAGGATAAGTCCGTTCTGCGGCGAGTAGGTAATCAGCACCGCCACACCCAGAAGGCCCAGCACCATGCTGACAAGCCCCAGAACCAGGCCGGAGACATAGACCAGACCGGTGCAGAGCCAGACAAACAGGGTCAGCACCAAAATCACTGGCGCGACAGCTATCTTCAACAACAGCTTCAGTAAAAATAAAACTCCCTTCATTTCGGTTCCCCCTTTCGGTATTGGGCCAGATAGCTCTGGCGCAGCTGCTCCAGTGCGGCCTCATCGCCTCGGTTCGGATCGCGGCGGCCGCCGGTGAGTTGAATTTCCTCAAATCCAAGACAATCTTCCAGCAGCAGATCAAACAGTTCCTCCGGCGTCCGGCAAAGGACGCCATCTACGCAGTAAGGCGAATCCCCGTTCCATGTTACCCGGAGATAGCCCCGCCTGCATTGCAGCACTTCTTCCTCCAGGTCACAGTCCAGGTAATCCCGGAAGATCTCTAACACCTTCTCAAAGGTCTGCATGGATTTCTCACTCCTTTGCGGCAGTCTCTTTTCTGGAATCTATTATCATGCAAGCGCACACAAATCGCAAGGATACGGGGTAGAGTAGGTTAGAGGGCTTTGGCCCTCTTTCCCCTCATCAAACCGTGCATGAGGTTCTCCCTCACACGGCTTTCCGACATTCTTCTTTCTACAGCATTACGTCATGCTCTAGCCATTTTCTTTAATCCTTTTTCGTAAATGCTATTTCTAACAAATCCCACCTTTGACATATGGTTACGCCTTTGGTGTTTCTTGTTATACCATCTTGTAAAAGTACAGATAATGTACCAGTCGAGCGTCTGCATCCACCTTTCGTTTGTCTTGGTAGAATAGTAATTCTTCCACCCTGTGATTTTCGGGTTCAGATTCTTTATTAAATCTTCCTCTTTTGCTACCAGCAGACTTCGGCTGTTTACATTCCTTTTGATTTCTGCTTTCATTTTCTTCATGGCTTTTCTGCTTGGATACTGATATGTTTCCTTATACAGTTGTCCTTTGCTTGTTTCCGTTGTCATTCTTCTGTGATGCATTCCGAGAAAATCAAATCCCTCTTTTCCATCCCACATGCTGACAATCTTCGTCTTCTTTGGATGCAGCTTTAAGTCCAGTTTTGCCATGATGTAACGCAATAAGTTCAGTGCATGGTTTGCACTTTTCTTATTTTTGCAAATGATTACTGTATCGTCTGCGTACCTCACAAGAATACCGTGGGTGAGTCCATACTTTTCCCACAATCTGTCCAGTGTGTTCAGGTAGATATTTGCCAGTAACGGAGATATAACTGATCCCTGACTTGTGCCCAGTTCAGAGATTGTCAGTATATTCCCGTATAATACTCCTGATTTCAGCCATTGCCTTATCAGCTTTTGTATTCTCCGGTCTGATATTCTCTGTTCTACTAACACCATCAGCTTGTCCTGGTTTACATTGTCAAAGAATTTCTCAATATCTGCATCTACTACATAGTAGCCTTTGTTGTTACATGCTTTTCTGACTTTTTCAAGCGCCTGCTTAGCACTTCTTTTGGGTCTGAAGCCATAGGAGCAGTCTCTAAAATCTGCTTCAAAAACTGGCTCTATAGCTATCTTTGCAGCCATCTGCACGATTCTGTCTTTGACCGTTGGTATTCCAAGGGGTCTTTTACTTCCGTCTGGCTTTGGTATCATCACCCGCTTTACTGGGGACGGTTTGTATCTGCCGTCCGCCAGTTCTGCTTTTATATCTGTCAGATATTTCTCAATTCCTATCGCTTCAATATCCTCAATTCCGATACCATCCACTCCACTGGAACCCTTATCAGCTTTTACCCGTTTCCATGCCTCGAAAAGTACATCATCCCGGTATACTTTATCGTATAGTGCATGAAATCTTCGGCTAGCACATTTCTTGGCTGTTAGATATAGTTTGTTTTGAAGTTGTCGAACTTTTTCCTTGGAGTTATTAGTCTGCATGACATTCTCTCACTCTTACCCTCTCTACAAACATGAATGAAGTAAGGAACCTTCCCATAGACTGCGTTTTCTTGCACAGCCATTATCGGTACTATGTTCCTCTCCGACTCCCTCCCATCAGAAATACGATTTCGCCAAGCTT
This sequence comes from Eubacterium sp. An3, assembly GCF_002159465.1. Lineage (NCBI taxonomy): Bacteria > Bacillati > Bacillota > Clostridia > Eubacteriales > Eubacteriaceae > Eubacterium > Eubacterium sp. An3. The sequence continues at coordinate 30,316 of NZ_NFIR01000028.1, read as the reverse complement.
ATACGCTTTCTCTTTACCCTTCGGTGATGGGTAGGGTCTCTCCAGTTCCGAACCACACTTTTCATACATACCGCTTCCTCTATACCGAGAGATTCTTCCGTGCTGCTTTCCAGTTTCTTCACACGTTCCATGGTTTTCGCCCATATTCGCAGGACTCAACTTCTCTTTGCTCTCTTTCGAGACCTTTTTAACGATACGGCAGAATTCACTTTATGTTACGGTCTGCATGATTGCTCGCTCCTCTTATCGAGGCTACTTTATCCACTCGCTTAGTACCCTGCATTACTGCAACGCACCGAGTTTAGCTACACAGCTCACTGGCGATTACTGTGACCGGACTTGCACCGGCTAGTGTGGTCCAGCTTTGCTGGACACACCGCAATAGAAAAGCGGCTGCTTACCAGCCGCCGTACATATCGTGGTTGACCTGCGCCGTGTAGTGGTTGCTGATGGTAGTGGGAGCATTGAACAGCACCGTCAGCAGGTACTGCTTCATGTTGCGGACCTCCGTGGTGTTCTTACGCATACACTCCATGACAAACTCAATGTGTCCGCTGTCCAGCTTCAAAAAGCGGGAGCGTACCACCTCATGGGGGAAGTCCGCACCGGCGATCCGGGTGGTTTTCCGTTTGGCGCAGACCGTCTCAACGATCAGCTCCACGATCTCGTCCAGGTCCTCCCGGTAGGTGGCGAACTGGCTGCGCAGGTAGTCGTACTCGATGTTCTCCAGAATCAATTCCCTATAATTCTGCATTTCCTCCATCGACATCGCATCCCGTCCTTTCCGTTCCGGCGGGTTTCCCGCCGCAGTTTCCCGGAAGGGAATGGAATCGGTACTTGATCCCTGAGTATTTGATTTTTGAGTATTTGATTTCTCTATATTTAATTCTGCGGGCTTTTCCGTATCCGGTTTATCCAGATACGGGTTTTCCGTACCTGGTGAATCCGTATCTGGTGCAGCCGTATCCGGTGAAGGAATATCCGGCGCTTTGGGCTGTGGCTGTTCATAGATCACATACTCAGTGTCGCTGATGCGCCCCTGGGCGTCCCTCAGCTGATGGCGAACGATGTAGCCCTCCCGTTCCAGTTCCCGCAGCGCCCCGCCAATAGCGTCCACGCCCTCCTTGCAGATTTTCGCCAGGCCACGGGTGGTATAGTTCCAGTCATCCGGCAGGGACAGCATCATGGATAAAAGCCCCTTGGATTTCAACGACAGCGCCTTATTGCGCAGGTGATGATTGCTCATTACGGTATAATCTCTGGTCCGTTCAATGCGAAATACGGCCATTAGCTTCACTCCTTCCTGTTCTCAGGGCATGAAAAAAGCCGCAATCCAAAACGAATTGCGGCGGTCAGTTGCTGCGGGTCCGCTTTCTACGGCCATAAGGCGGCTTGGGCAACGGCGGTGCGTCAAACAGGCTTTTCTCCTTGAAAAACGGAAGGTTATCAACAATCTGGTCAATTTCAATAGGCTCCATATCGTGCTGGGACTGGCAGCACTCCCGGATGGCATCCTGGATGCTTTTTATTGTACACATATTCATTCCTTTCTTTCCTGGGTGCTTGTTTACGAGTGACGGCGGTGTTTTTTCGGTTTGAAGCCGAGGATATGCCCCTCGATAATGTGGGCGTACCGCTTAATCTTGATTTCCCGGCGCTGCTGGCTCAAAAGAGCGGCCTGATAGCCATCCTCAGTCAAAAACAGGCGCATCTCATCGCCGGGGCTGCCATAGGCGGCGCGGGGAGAGCGGACGGAGAACTCGATCATCCATCGGGTCTCATCCCGAAATCGCTCTACGGCGAGAATGTTATGTCCTTTCAGCTCCCTGGCTGAAATATCCCTCATAGGCAACTCCTTTCTCAGCGGTCGTGTTGCTGCTGGCGTCGGCGCTGCCACTGTTCCAGCAGTTTGATAATCGTCTCCTGCATCCTGGCTGGCGTGTAGCTCTTGGGGAAATACTTCCGCAGGGTATCACTGGTGAAGGTGACTTTATCCAGGTCGCTTTTCTTTTCCTCACTCATGATGGCCCGCATCACGTCGATGTTGAGGCGGCCTTCCTGGCTGAATTTTTTCAGCCGCTGGGCCTGGGAGAGAGAAGGGGTGGCCTGCTCACTATCCATCGCGTCCAGAAGCTGCGTCTGTTCCTCTTTTTTGAGAAAGGACAACTCATAAGCCGGATTGAAGGCAATTTTCTTCTCGTCCACCATGTCCAGCAGTCCGGGAATCAGCTCAGTCAGGCGGATAAATCTTTTGATTTGAGATTTACTGTCAGGGCTGTTCTCTGCGATTTTCTCTGCTGCGGTCAACTTCGGCCCAACTTGGGCCGAAGTTAAATCTGTTCTGGCTCCCTGATGTTTAATGGCCTCCAGCTTCATCTTATAAGCAAAAGCCCTCTCACTGGGGAGAAGGCTTTCTCTCTGAAGATTGCTGTCTACCATAATGATGGTGGCCTGGTCGTCGTCCAGGTCCCGAACAATCACCGGCATGGTCTCTTTGCCCGCCAGTTCGCTGGCCCGGTGCCGCCGGTGTCCGGCTACCAGTTCATAGCCTCCGTTTGGGTCTGGCCGTGCAATAGCAGGAACCAGAACGCCATATTGCCGGATGCTGTCGGCGGTCTCCATCATGGCATCGTCATCCTTGACTTTGAAGGGATGATCCTTGAAAGGGTGCAATTCAGACAGCGGTATCTCCATAACCTTTTCACGCTGGGCATCGGCGCGGCTTTCCTCGGTGGAAAATAGGTCATCGACCGATGCCAGCTCTACTTTTTTCGCGCTGCTTTTCAAGTTTCAACACCTCCTTCGTCAGATTTTTGTACCCCTCGGCCACCTTGCCGCCGGGGTCGTGAGCATAAATGCTCTTGCCCTCGGCGCTGGTCTCCTTGGCCCGGACCGAATGGGGTATCTCGGTGCCGAACACCTTGATCTTGCTGCCGTAGGTCTCCCGCAGTAGGGCAGCGATCTCCCTGGCGAAGTTGGTACGGTTGTCCACCATCGTCAGCAGAATGCCGTCAATCTGGAGTTTGGGGTTCAGCTGCCGCTTGACTTTGTTGATGGTAGACAGCAGCTGCTCCAGGCCCTTGGCGGGCAGATACTCTGCCTGAACGGGGACTATGATCCTGTTGGCGGCGGCCAGCGCGTTGACCGTGAGCATACCCAGGGACGGCTGGCAGTCAATCAGGATATGGGAATACTGTCCCTTCACAGTTTCCAGATACTGCCGCAGGATGGTCTCTCGGCTCATGGCGTTCACCAGCGACACTTCCATGCCGGAGAGCTGGATGTCAGCAGGCATCAGGTCCACGCCCTCTGGGTGGTGCAGGATGCCCTCACCGGGTTTGATCGGCTCATCCATCAGGATGCGGCCCATCGCGTCCGAGAGGGTGAAGGGCAGCTTGTCCGGCTGCGGGTTACCCAGGCTGATGGTCAGGCTGGCCTGCGGGTCAGCATCCACCAGCAGAACTTTCTTCCCGGCCTGGGCCAGCCCGATGCCTAAGTTGGCACAGGTCGTTGTCTTGCCGACGCCGCCCTTCTGGTTGGCAACGGCGATGATTTGAGTATTCAAAGATCAATTCCTCCTTAAAACAGAAAAAGCCACTCAAGTTTCCTTGAATGGCCTTAGTAAGTTAAAAAGCCGCCTATTTCAAAAAATAAGCGGCTTTATTGCATTATTCAGTTTTATTTAGCAGTTGTGACCGTCTTTTAGCTCACACATGGGCCAGAATCCCCATACAGATGCGCTTTTTATTTTTTATTTCTGATTGGTTATTTTTATTTTCAGACGTATCTCCCATAGAAATACCCCTTTCTGTTCTATAGTCGTACATTCCTAATCATAGCACAGAAAGGGGTATAAGTCGATGATTCATTCAATCACATAATTTCATATCGACGTCCTTTATTCTTACCTTTTGCCTTTATTTTTCCTGCATTTACAAGTTTGTTTACCAGTACTCTGGCCCGTGATTCTTTTACACCAATAAATTCTGCTATTTCGCTCGTTCTGTATTCTTCACCGGCATGCATGTTTTTGAGAATATTCTCCAGCTGCTGTTCTGTCTTTTTTGTCATTTTCTTTTTATCGCCACTTTTTATCGCCGCTTTTTTATCGCCATTTTTTATCGCCACTTTTTTTACAAACGATAATTTTAAAATAGTTCGATCCGGTCCATATTTTTCTACAATTTCGGGCTGTCTCCACCCCTGCTGTTCCCACACACTGTATATATCCGGCACGCCGCTACCGGCTCTCTCGCCAATGCCGATCAGATTAAACATTTTCATCAATGCTTTATTTCGTGGATCTGATATACCTCCTTTGAGCATCTGCTCTTTCCCTGTCCTGATGCTTCCCGGATTCTCCATCACGATAGACTCTGCATCTTTCCGTATCACAATCCCTCTCGGGAAATAAAAATCTGTATTTACGATACAGTTTGCCAGGGCTTCTCTCAATGCTTTGTGTACAGGTGTATCATCTACACGGGTTATTCCATCCAGCTTAAACGGAATCTTCAAATCTTTCACAAGCTTCCCGTAAACTCTGAAGAAAAAATCAAATAAATTTCCCGTCCAGTCACCGGAACTGGACTGCAGTCTGTCTGTCCAGCGGATTGTCGGATCAAGAATTTCCCGATAATCCAGAAAATATTCCGGAAATTCATACAAGATTTTATATTCTTCTCCAAACATCAAAAGGCCAGCCGCAGTAGGATGCAAAACGTTATCTTTGGCAGACAACTTTGCAGCACCTATCCTCTCCAAATATTCTTCATCACCGAGCCGCTCCCACACATGTTCCGTTCTGTAAGCCATATGCCGGTTACGATAAGCACGCACAGTCTCTGAATTAAGTACTGCCAGAGGCATATCCTGCAGGACTTTCATATCAGCGGTTTCTTCCGGCTGATCCCGAAGCATTGCAAGCACTTCGCTGCGGTCACAATGATAATCCCCCTCCCAGTTTCTGCGAAAAGTTCCATTAAATATATCTCCATTTATATATACCGGTTTCTGCTCCCTTTTTGCTTTTGGAACATAAATGACCATTATGACATCATCATTTTCTTCGTATATCTCCACATCATTATCTGTCAGAAGGTTCACTGAGACCTTATTTTTATTATTGATTGTATTCCAGAAGTCTTTTTGCAACTTATCCGCATTGTCAAGACCAGTCATACTCCAGCTTCCATCTCTGTTCTCTTTTACACCGAGAATAATCACTCCTCCATAACAATTGGCAAAAGCTGAATATGTCTCCCACACCGAAACCGGAAGACCGCCTTTCGCTTTTTTCACCTCCCGGCGATTATCTTCACGGTAAGAATCAAATTGAGATATATCAAAATTCAAATATTTCACCTCACCATCCGGAATATACCATAAAGCAATAGCGGCACAGCTCTCACAAGCCATGCCGCCGGTACGGAAATGGAGGGATTCGAACCCTCGCGCCGGTTGCCCGACCTACCGCATTTCGAGTGCGGACCCTTCAACCACTTGGGTACATCTCCAAAAATACAGGAAAGCAGATGTTATCTGCCTTCCTGTCTGTAAATTGTGCTCTACTATTTTATCAGACCTTATTCTAAATTGCAAGAATTAATTAGTGTCTGTACATGGAGAAAGAATCCAGATCCACTTCGGACAGATTCTCCAGAATGTTTCTGCCATCTGCTTCCTTGATCAGCTTATCACGGAAACGCTTGGTCTCCATCTCGGATTTGTGCTTGCTCGGACCGCCGACACAGCCGCCCACGCATGCCATACCTTCGATAAAGTCTGTTTTTAACTTGCCGGCCTGCAGCATGAGGAGTGCTTTCTTACACTCAGCCGCGCCATTACATACAGTTACAGTCACATCGGCATTCTCATTCTCTTCTTTGAGGGATTCCAGTACGGCGTTGGTCACACCGCCGCTGTTGCCAAAACGTTTTCCGAATACGGAAGCCTGCTGGTAATCGTTCTCTGCCTGCTCCAGCTCCACATCTTTAGCCTTCATCATAGCGCGGAACTCACCGATGGTCAGAACATAGTCGGCGTTGCCTTCGATACCGGAATCAGCAGCCTCGCTCTTCTTAGCCACACAAGGACCCACAAATACAGTGACAGCATCCGGATCTTTTGCCTTAACCATACGGGAAACGGCACACATCGGAGATACTGTGGTGGAAACGTGATCCGCAATCTTCGGGAAATGTTTCTTTACCATATTAACAAAGCCCGGACAGCAGGATGTGGTGAGCTGTTTGCCTTCTTTGTAGGCCTCGGCCCACTCTCTTGCCTCAAAAAGCGCCGTCAGATCGCCGCCCAGACCCAGCTCGATCATATCGGTAAATCCAAGCTCTTTTGCCGCTTTTTTCAGGCTGGCCATTGTAATCTTATCACCGAACTGACCTTCCAGTGCCGGAGCAACCATGGCGTAAACCTTCTTGCCTTCACGCATGGCGTTGATGATATCCACAATATATGTGACAGAGCCGATGGCGCCAAACGGACAGCTGTGGATACACTGACCACAGGAAATACATTTCTCATCGTCGATCATAGCGATGCCTGTGTCCGGATCCACCTGCAGAGCATCTACCGGACAGCTCTTACGGCAAGGGCGCATCAGGTCTGCGATAGCGTTATATGGACAGGCTGCAGCACATTTACCGCACTCTTTACATTTGGAAGGGTCTATGTACGCCTGGTTCATACCGATGGTGATGGCGCCAAAGTTACAGGAATTATAACATGCCTTGCCCATACAGTTCTGACAGTTATTGGTAACTGTATATCTTGCGATCGGACATTCTTCACAGGCCGCCGGAATGACGTAAACAATCTTATGTCCCTTGGAATGATCCGGCTTCTCACCCATCGGCGTTTTGCCCTCCGCCAGATTCACTCTCTGTCTGATGACCTCTCTCTCCTTGTAAATACAGCATCTGAACTGCGCTTTTGGTCCCGGAATCATTTCATAAGGAATCTTTTCTCGTTCCTCCTCAAACTTTCCTTCATAAGCCAGCTTTGCAACTCGATACAGTACTTCATGTTTGATTTTCAAAATTGTAGCATCATTCGTAACCATAAATAATCCTCCTAAATCCTCGTGAATGACTGAAGCCCGCATGCGAACGGCGCATAAAAAGGGCTCGTAAAATACCGTATACTACTAAAGGTTAATTTGTTTATAGTTTAACATTCATAGTCCCATAACGCAAACGCTTTTTAAGAAATATTCTCAATGTATTAAAAAAAATCCACAGTTTATGCCATTCTGTTTTCTTTATTAAAAACAGCATATTCCCACCATTCATTTTTCCGTATCATTTCCCTGTTCCCGCATCTCTTTCAGCACACGAAACGCACCTGCCAGTTCTTTCTTCACCAGACGGTTTTTTTTCTCAAACTGTTCCCGGTAAAAGACATGTTTAATCCTGTCCGGCGCATATTCCTTCCTAATATGAAGATTTCCGAGAAGCGCCTCTTTGATATCCGATACGTCGCCCACCGCATATGCCCCGAACAAACAGTTGGTCATGACGGCTCCCGCCGCATTTTCCAGAGTAATAGTCCGGCTGTCAAGCATGTCTGCCTTCATCTGATTCCACAGGGCGTCCCGGCTGCCGCCTTCTGTGATGGTGATGCGGCTTAAATCAATGCCCGCCGCGCGATACTGATCTGTGATTTCCATATAATCATAGCCTATTGCCTCCAGCACCGCCCGCCAGAGCACCGCCTGGTCTGTGTCCATGGTCATATTGAGAAAACAGCCGGAAGCGTCCGGGATCTCGTTCATGCCGCCGGTAAGATACGGCAGAAACAGCACGCCGCCCGCTCCCGCCGGTACACATTCCGCCTGCCGGCTGAGAGTCTGATAATAATCTCCGTCTTTCTCCTGTCCGCATACATTGTCTTTAAACCACCGCAGCGCCAGACCGCCGGTACGAATATATCCCCAGTAAAAATAAGTATCGGGCAGCGTTCCGCTGTTGAAAATCAGTCCGGCTCCCCGGCGGCTCAGCTCCGGGATAATCCCGCTGGTGGACACGCAGAACATGGAACAGGTTCCGGCCACATCCACCGCCTGTCCCGGCTGCATATTGCCGCTGCCGATCATGGACTGCATGGTATCCCCCGCTCCGGCACAAACGGGAATTCCCGCCGGAAATCCGGTCTTTTCAGCCATTTCCTCTGTGAGATACCCCACGATATCCCACGGCTTCACGATCTTCGGCATCATGGACTCCGGTATGCCAAGAAGTGAAAGCTGCTCTGCAGACCAGCATTTATCCTCCACCTTATATCCAAGACCCCAGCCGGACATGGTTCCCCAGTCGATAAACATATCTTCCGCACCAAGACCAGCCAGGTGAGCCAGAACATACGGAGCGTCGTGTACGAACTTCACGCCCTTTTCCTGAAACTCTTTGGAATTTTTCAGAAACCACCGGGCAAAGAGCGCCGGAAACATACAGTTTGCCTCAGGATTACCAGTCTCCTTTCCCCAGATATCAAGATTCCAGCTGTTAATCTTCTCAGCATCCTCTTTCGTCCGGGAATCCAGATAATTGATATACGGCGTCACCGCATTGCCGTCGGCGTCCACGCCGCAGATACCGCATATGATCCCGTCTCCCATGATGGCCCGGACATCTCCGGGCTCCAGATGCTTCTCCTGCATGATGCGGGCACACTCCCGCATTCCCTGAATCGTCAGCTCCAGATACTCATCGCAGTCCATACTCACCCACCCCGGATGAGGATAGGTGAGAGTCGTCGGCGCACTGGATGACGCCACACAGTTCATTTTCTCATCATAGACTGCCACCTTCACACTCTGGGTACCCGCATCAAAACCAAGATAGTATTTCGCCATTTTTTTCTTCCTTTCCCTTGTCCTTTTATGTTCTTAATTGAATAATTCTGTCTGCAGCAGCCGTCCCTTCTTCCACATTGGGAAACCCCTGCTCTGCAGTGACACAGCTCGCCGTCCAGGACAATACGCCGGAAGAAAAAAGAAAAGCTCTGAAATCAACTGCCGCGCAGTCAATCTCAGAGCGTGATTGTAAATCTATTATACACAGCCGCCCCTTCCATGTACAATCAAATGTACAGGAGCGCCTGCTCTCTCATCTTCTACCATCCGGACTATACCGTCGGCTCCGGAATCTCACCGGAATCCTGCCTTTCGGCTCGCGGGCTCGCACAGACTCACGGCGCTTCGCGCCGCCCTGTGATTACCGCCGGTGGGGACTTGCACCCCGCCCTGAAGATCTGTGTTTGTTTTCTTGCTTATTATACCCTTTTATGTAAAGGTTTTCAAGATACATTTCTTAATATCTGAAATCCAGATCCAGAATAGACTTCCAGTTCTCTTTCAGTTTCGGATAGAGGTTGTCAAACTCCTGATATACCTTGTCATAGATGAACGCCATCTCTTCATCCGGCTGATATACTTCTTTACGCATCTTGATGATCTTATCACAGGCATCCACAACGCTCTGGTACTCGCCGGTTCCCACAGCGGCCAGAATGGCAACACCCAGAGCAGCGCTGTTCTCGGAGTTCATATCCGGCAGAGTGACAGGCATGTTGTAGATATCCGCCATCAGCTGACGCCAGAACGGGCTCTTGGAGCCGCCGCCGCACATCCGCATGGTTTCCGGGCGGACGCCGCAGTTGCGGATTCCGGTGAGGATATCACGGAGAGCGTATGTCGCGCCTTCCATGACCGCTCTTGTCATGTCCGCTTTCGTGTGGATGGCTGCCAGTCCCACGAAGGAACCGCGGCAGTTCAGGTTGAAATGCGGTGACTGCTCGCCATTTAAGTATGGAAGATAAATCAGACGGTTGGCGCTCGGTGCGGATGACGCCGCATCCTTATTGATCTGCTCGTATTCCAGATCGTCCGGATAGAAATTATTTCTCCACCATTTGAGAGACGCGCCGCAGGAGTTCACGCTTCCCATGAAATGCCATGCGCCCGGCACCGGCATACAGAAAGTGTACACGGATTTGTTCACATCAAGAACCGGCTTCTCAGAAAACGCAAATACCGTTCCACTGGTACCGATGGTGGTCATGGCCCGTCCCGGAGCCACCACGCCGGTGCCCACACCGCCGGCGGAGTTATCGCTGGCGCCGCCCACAACGGCGGACTGGCAGACAGCCTCTATATCGATGCGCCAACGGCGCGGGAAGTATTGAAACAGTAAAATTAAAGCTCCGAGAGCTTATCGCAGATGGTCCGAAAATCCGCCTCCGTCTCCGGCAGCTTTGCCTCATCTCTGAGAATCGCCGAGGGATGATACACGGCGGTGAGCCAGACGCCCTTCCTGAGCAGAAAGTTTCCATGCTCTCTCGTAATCCGAAAGTCCGGACGGATGATCCGCTGCGCCGCCACCCGTCCCAGACACACGATGATCTTCGGCTTCAGCAGCCATGTCTCATATTTCAGATACGGCATACAGGCCTTCTGCTCCTCCGGCCTCGGATTCCGGTTCCCCGGCGGATGACATTTGATAATATTGGTAATATAGATGTCTTCCCGCGACAGCCCGATTCCTGACAGCAGCCGGTCAAACACCTGGCCGGACTGTCCGGTAAACGGAATCCCGTCCCGGTCTTCATTTCTTCCCGGTCCTTCCGCGATAAACAGAATGGGCGCCTGCAGGTTTCCTCTCCCCATCACTGCCCTGTGGCGGGTCGCAGCCAGCGGACAGCGCCGGCAGTGATCTACAAAATGTTTCAATTCCTCATAAGTATACATATTTTCCTTCCCCTTGACGGCAATCCTGCCTTTTTGGCATACATTTTTTCTTATATAGTTCTATTACATTCCAAAGACATTTTCCTCAGTATACCACCGGAAAAATCCCCCCGCAAGCGGCATGTTAACTTTTGTTGCTTGCCTTTAAACCTCTGATGGATATAATCAGGACTATCAAATGTGTTCGCCGGCACAAAAAACGCGCACGATGCGATGCCTGCGAACAACAAAGGGAGGTCATACTATGATTGAAGAAAATATCCGCCGCCTGCGGAAAAATGCAAAGATGAGCCAGGAAGATCTGGCGGAAAAGCTTTCTGTCGTAAGACAGACAGTTTCGAAATGGGAACGGGGTCTGTCTGTTCCCGATGCGGAGATGGTGATAAAAATAGCCGCTTTATTTAACGTTCCTGTCAGTGAACTGCTGGGTATGGAGACACAGGCTGACGACAGCGCCGCACCACATTCTGCCACAGTCTCAGATATTTCCATTAAAGAACTAACCGAGGAACTGGCAAGACTCAACGCAGAACTGGCAGAAAAAAACAAAGCAGAGCGCCGGATGAAGCTTGTCAGTCAAAAACGGGGCGTCATCCTTCTACTCTGCTTTGCTGCCGTTATTTTTTCTGCCAATATACAGAATCAGACATTGGCAGCCTGTGCGGTCGGCGTATGTTCCACCGCCGCCCTGCTGATTCTTTATAAAAATCTCGCTCTCTTCACCGATACAGTTGCGGATGAAATGCACACCCGCGCGTTGACGATCACTACTTTTTTTAATATCGGTATGATTCTTGTGGTGATCACCGTGACGATGCTGACAGAATCCGGTGTTCTCACCCTCTCTGCCAGTGGAGAAAAAATCTTCGCCACAGCCGTCGTCGCCGTCATCATCATTTTTTCGGGAATGATTTCCCCACGACTGCCCTTTAACCGGCATACCGGCCTTCGTCTGCCATGGACCGTACGTGATGAAGCAACATGGAACGTAGCGCACCGCATCCTTGGCATTACGGCACTGCCTGTGGCGCTGTTCTACATTGCCGCCGCCATCGTGGCGGATGACCATATGAAAACCATCACCCTCTGTGCCGTGGCCTTCTGGATTGGTATACCGGCAGCGGTTTCCTACATATATTATCAGAGGAAAATGCACGGACGCGCTTAGGACTCATCCTTGCTGCCAGCCATCAGCAGCACCGCCACATCATTGACGTTGGTACCGGTGGGACCGGTTATAATGAGACCACCGCAAGTCTTCAGCGCCTCATAGGCATTGTTATCTTCAAGCACCTGATAAATATCAATGCCGCATTCTTCCAGACGCTGTTTCGTACCGCCGTCCACATAGCCGCCGGCAGCATCAGTCGGCCCGTCTGTCCCGTCGCTGCCGATACTGAACAAAGCGGCGTTATCTATGCCGGAAAGTCCCAGGGCGGCGGAAAGAGCTATTTCCTGATTTCGTCCGCCCTTTCCTTTTCCTTTCAGATGAACTACCGTTTCTCCTCCGGCAATAAAGGCGAGGGACTCGCTGGTATTCCGATGGGTTTTGGCGATAGACGCGAGAAAGCTGCCGGCTTCTCTTGCCTCGCAGTCCAGCTGGTCAGTCAGAATCACCGGCGTATAACCAAGCCGGCGGCATTCCGTTTCCGCCGCCTGGCAGAGCTCTGTAACACTGCCGCTGATGACGGACTCCACATTGTCAAGACTCTTCGGCGTCTCTGTTTCCAGACATTTACGGGCCGCTTCACTGATATTCAGGTGATACTTTTCCACCAGATGAAGCGCCTGCCGGCAGGTACTGGAGTCCGGACTTGCCGGGCCGGACGCAATCATATCCAGCGGGTCGCCGAGAATATCGCTCAAAACAATACTGAACACCTCTGCAGGAGCGCAGTGAAGCGCGAATTTTCCGCCCTTCACCGCCGACAGCCGCTTACGGATCGTATTCATTTCCACAATATCCGCTCCGCATGCGAGGAGCTGCGCCGTGATGTCCGACAGCTCCTCTTCCGGAATCAACGGTTTTTCGAACAAAGCAGAACCGCCTCCGGATAAAAGGAACAAAACAGTATCCTCCGGATGCAGACTCCCAGTCATGGAAAGTACTGCCTCCGTCCCTCGGAAAGAACCGGCGTCAGGAACCGGATGTCCTGCCTCATAACAGACTACTCCGGGAATCTCTCCCTGCACATGTCCGTATTTGGTGAGTACAATTCCTCCAGTCAGCCGCTGTCCCAGAACACTCTGCGCTGACGCCGCCATCTGCCACGCCGCCTTTCCCACAGCGACAAGATATATATTTCCACTTGCAAATGTTTTCTCTTCCAGCGTTCGTTTTACCGCCTCATCCGGAAGCACCCGGCAAAGTGACTCCTTTATAATCTGCTCTGCATCCTTCCGTAATGTCATCTTCATTCCCTGCCTTTATATTATCAACTACTTCTCCCTGATTTAATGCTGCTGCACAAACTCTGCAACTACCTGATTGAACTTATCCGGCTCCTCCCAGAACAGCATATGTCCCGACTCCTCAAAGAAGACGGTCTTTGCACCCGGAATATTTTCTCCTACCCACGCGCTGCCGTGCCAGTCAAAAACATTGCTGTTTCTTGCCACGCACACAAGCGTCGGCAGCTTGATATTCGGAATAAAATCTCTCCAGTCCAGATTCGTGTGGTCGCGCATATCCATGGCAATAACCTTGCAGCCTTTTGACAGCTCCTCCACATTTTTCTGCCAGAACTTTGTAGTACAGGTCCAGCCCGGGAGCAGAAACAGCGGACGTCCCTCTCCTCTCACCTCATAATAAATCTCCACATTATCATTTGTTTTAAAAACAGCCATCTCGTAACCTCCTCTTTTTTCAACGTTTTGTCAAAATGTGATATTCCATATCTTACAACAAACGAACAGAAAAATATATATTACAAAGAATGGGGTTTATCGCAATTAAATGTTTTTTATAACAAATAATTATTATTTCATTGTGGCTTTATGTGGTTTATGACAAATCTGACCGCCCTCTTTACTGCATGTAATGGTGAAACTTCCATGCCATATAGTACACCGCCGTATCTGATGGCTGATTTTCTCCGCCGCCGCCGTCATATGCGCAGTGGCGCACCATGGAAGAATACATATCTGCCGGGATGGTTCTCTTAAGTACAATATTTTCTGCCGTTCCGTCTCATGTCGTATAGAAGCCTCCATCTGCTCCAGCAGACGCTGTCCCTCAAATGTATCCGACAACTCCTGATATTCTTTAAACAGAAGAATCATCACCCGGTGAGGCGTTGTAACATCAATGCCCATTTTTGCCGCTCTCTTCTGAAAATCCATATTGCGGGAAATACCCGGATTATCCAGCCATTCCTCCAGGAGATAATACCTCTGCCTTCTTTCATATCGCTTCGCATCTTTCTGGATACTGTCCGCAATGAGAATCTCGGTCATACGCCGCACAATATTTCCGTAGCCGTACACCTTCTCCCGGTCTCCGGTGATGCCCACGACTCCCACCACATTTTCATCCACCACCAGCGGCAGATTGATCCCTTTTTTCGTCATGGCATTTTCCATTTCCCTCGTGATATAAAGCTCCGGCAGATGATTTTGTATAATGCGTCTTGCCCCCTCATGCAGATTGCCGATTCTGGAAGCGTCGGTACTTGCTATGATATATCCCCGCTCATCCATAAGATTGATGTGCGCTCCTATTTCCCCTCCGATTTCCTCCACGATTTCCTGTGCCGTCTCTCTGGAAATGTACATGCTTTCCCTCCTTTTTTTCTTAAATTATAACACCTTTATTTTTTCCTTGACACCCTTTCCTCACCGTGATATATTCTGTACAAGCAATGAAAAGGGAGTAGCGAAACGTTTCGGAAGAAACGGGTTTGAAATCGTCATCCGATGCCGGAAGGCATCCGTATCAAATGAGAAAGCAAGACTTTTATTGTGGCAAAGGTCATGATAAGGGTCTTTTTTAATATCTGTAACCCGGCGACCAACGAGACAGCACTTTTTCATCGCTGTATCCTTATCAGCCTAAGCCCAATGGTCTGCGTACAGGAAAGAGAGGATATATTTATGAGTAACGAAATAATGAGACAGGAAGTACAGGAAGCGATCCGGGCAGGAGAAAATGCACTCCAGAGCCTGTATGCCGCAAAAGATCAGTTAAACAGCGCAAAGAACTGGGGACTTTTTGATATGTTCGGCGGCGGTTTTTTCACCAGTATGATAAAACACTCCAAACTCGACGGAGCCGCCGCTTCTCTGGAAGAAGCCAGATATAATCTGCAGATTTTTCAACGGGAACTTTCCGATGTTCACATCCCACAGGATCTGCATATCAATGTCAACGGTTTTCTTTCTTTTGCAGATTTTTTCCTTGACGGCCTCATAGCCGACTATCTGGTACAGAGCCGCATCAACGACGCCAGGGAGCAGGTGGATGACGCCATCGGAAGAGTGGAGACTCTGCTTAACGATTTACAATCATATGTGTACTGATTCGATGTATAATCCCGGGAATATTCCCGGATATCAGATTACAGATCTGGTCCCGGCTTAAGCCGGGACCTTTTCTTTGTCTTGCGATTGGTTCGAAAATATACTATGATAATACAGTGTTATACAAGAACTGGAACGGAGGAGACATAAATATGACTGACATATGTACATCTGCCGGGAAAAGATCCCGGTCTTCTAATTATAAATTATTTTTCAGTTTCGTTATCCCTTCCATTCTGGCATTCGCTCTTTCCGGTGTATATGCCATTGTCGATGGATTTTTTGTGGGAAACAGCGTGGGAGATATCGGCATATCAACCATCAATGTGGCATACCCCATTATTGCCCTGATTCTGGCCGTGGGTACAGGCATCGGCATGGGAGGCGCCGTCTATTTTTCCATCTTTCAGGCGGAAGGAAAACCAAAAGAAGCCGGAGAATTTGTGGCGGGAACACTGTGGCTCCTTCTGGCTGCCAGCATCGTCATGACAGCGCTGGTACTTCTTTTGGCTACTCCTCTTCTGAAGCTGCTGGGCGCTCAGGGCGAGCTGCTCACTCTGGGACAGGATTACATTTACATCATGGCGCTGGGCTCCGTCCTGCAGATATTCGGAACTGGCCTGATTCCTCTGATCCGGAACAACGGAGGCGCCATTTTTGCCATGATCACCATGTGTTCCGGATTCCTGACCAATATCATACTTGACTATCTGTTTGTGTGGGTTTTTCATCTGGGCGTATCAGGCGCCGCCTGGGCTACCATCATTGGGGAAGGCGTCGCCATGGCCGGCGGCGTAGGATATCTTCTATATAAAAAGCAGATGCATTTTGCCATATCCCGGGAAGCCATGAAACGGGTCACAAAGTCCATTGTGCGCATCGGCCTTGCCCCTTTCGGTCTTGCTCTGACGCCGAATTTTTCCCTGATCCTCATCAATCGGTTTTCGGCTTCCTACGGCGGGGAACCGGCTATCGCAGTATACGCCTGCGTTTCCTATATCCTGACCATAGTATATCTGGTACTGCAGGGCGTCGGCGACGGCATTCAGCCGCTGATGAGTCAGTTTTACGGTGCAAAAAAAGAAAAGGATCTGCGGCAGGCCAATGCATTTGCTTACGGCTTTGCCCTGCTGCTGTCCTTCCTCAGTATCGTATTATTATATGTATTCCGCGGCAACATCGGCGTCATCTTCGGCGCCTCCGCCGCAGTCACACAGGAAGTGGCCGAGACACTGCTCATCTTCCTCATTGCCATCCCGTTTATCGCCGTCAACCGGGTGACCACAGCCAGCTTCTACGCCACAGAAAAAAGTACCTTCGCCTACATGCTTACCTACATCGAACCGGTTGCCATGCTGGTGTTCATGCTGATTCTGCCCCCGCTCTTTGGCGGTCAGATCATAATCTGGTGGAGCGCCACCTGCGCGAGAATCGTCTCAGCAGTGCTGGCAGTGATCCTAAAATGGTATGTAAAAAAACAATAATTTACCTGAATATTTTGGTTTTATTTCATCTCCCAAAATGGTATAATACTATTAACTGAGATGATGTGTCATCCATATTTAATCGGAGGTGATTCCATTGGAGAAAGATGCAGTCAAATTAACACGGCAGATCGCAGCCACCATGGCCATGGAAAACATGGCTCTCAGCGAGTCTGAATACGACGTTCTGCTGCGATGCGCTGCCGGAGAACAGTCCATCACCCTGACCATTCAGGAGATGATCGCGCGGTATACGGAACATTAATCCAAAATGAAAGATTATTATTATGAATTCGAACAGGACAGCATCTATTGCTATCCTGATTCTTTTGTCCTGAAAAATAAACTGAACATCACGGACGGAGATCTGCTGGAGGAAGCGGAGCGCAACATCACCGCCCTGCGCATCCTCGCGCTGCGCAAAAATCCGCCGGCGGGCGTCATGGATTTCCGGTATCTGCGGCGCCTCCACAAATACATTTTCGGGGATATCTACGACTGGGCAGGCGAAGTCCGCAACGTGAACATCAACAAAGGAACCATGTTCTGCAGTCATCTGTTCATTTCCCAGCAGGCAGAATACATCTTCGGCCAGCTGAAAAAAGAACAGTATCTCACAAAATGTACAGACGAAGAGATGCCTCTTCGTCTTGCCTATTATCTCTCAGAGATCAATGCGTTACATCCTTTCCGGGAAGGCAACGGCAGGACCCAGCGGCTCTTCATCGAGATTCTTGCAGAACGAACCGGATACGAGGTGGATTTCTCCGAGGTGTCCGCCGAAGAGATGATCCAGGCCAGCGCCGACTCATTTTTATTAAAATACGAACAAATGAACCGGCTCATGCAGCGGATTGTGCGGAAAATGGGATAAAAATTTGGGAGCGGTGCAAGACCGCTCCATTTTCTATGGTTACTTATGCTTCAATATCTTTCTGTGTATCTTCCTTTAACTCCTTGACCAAAGCAAGGGCTTTATCATTTTCGCCGTTTTCCAGATGTTTTTCAATTTTTTCAATGACTCGTAAAAGTTTTCTGCAAAAGCTGACGAATTCTTTTGTGTTATCCATTCTCTGCTCCTTTCTCCGGTTTCCCAGGTATTGTCTTGAAAAGACAGATATATTATATCATATCTATACAATATTTTCAATTATTATAGTATATTTTATTTCTTTTTTCATATAATATATATTTTACCATATATGCGAGCAAAATAACAGAACAGATTTTATATTTTAAATAGCCTATCTATAGAAAAATTAATTGATGTCGCGGACTTGTTTCACACAAGCCTCGATTATCTTATCCGTGGAAAAATCATTTCCGATCAATACAGCGAATTATTTCCGGCTGTTTTGCTTGAATCTTTGGATTCTGACGATGAATCCCAGATTGATTTATTTCAACGTTTTCTCCAGCTCTACGGCGAGCTTCTAAGCTCTCAAAAAACAAAGGATTGATATCTTACAAATGTTGATATCAATCCTTTTTGCATACAGCCTGCTGCATAAAAAATGCAATGGCTCCTTATCTTTTCTTTTTCGTTTCCCGCAGATACTCTGCGATATAATGCATCAGCTCCAGGTCGCTCCGATAATACAGGGAGCCTGTCTTCGTTGTCTTCATCACTCCCTGCCAGCTTCCGTGGCGCCGGAACAGCGTCTCCGCATAGGCCCATCTTTTGCTGGAAATGTACAGTTTCTTGAAGTCTTCAAAGCAGCTGTCCTCGAAGTTCCATCTGTCTGTGTTCTCCAGGACGGTTCCCTTCCAGTTTGTCTTTTTCAGGTTACGCATCTCAAACTCTGCCTGTGGGCGATCCAGAAGATTGTAAATGCGCTCCATTTTCATAAACAGATCTCCGTATCCCCGGTAGCTGATTCCATATGGAATATGTACATTGTAGATCATGCCTTCCGGCTCCTCGCTCTGCACGTCGTCCTGTACGTTCTCAAAGGTAATCAGAAGCCCGGTCTGAATAACGTTCTTCTCCACAAAGTTCAGTTTCTTTCTTTTTGTTTTCTCTGCTATCTTTCCCATATCTCCATCCCCTGTATTGTCGGCCTGTCCTCGCCGGGTACGTCTCGACAGTCATCCGTCTGGATTCAGGCAAGAAACCGCATAATTTGTATTATGTGGTAAAAGCAATCTACGTATATTGTACATAATGTATTTATTATTGCTTTTAGTACCATAAAAATTGAAAAAGAGTCATTTTCTTTTGATTTCTGCTTCATTATATACATACTTGTATAAACCCTCATTTATTTTTTTATTAAAAGAGGGTTTTTTGTTGTACCTTTTTTTCTAATAATGGTATAGTCACATGTCATATCATTTTTCTTTTCTTTTATCATGCAAAAAAAAGTTGAAATAAGAGTCAATTTTTCCTGCATTTTTTTCCATATCAGAAATTTCATTGACGGTAAAACGGGATTATGCTATAGTGAAAACAAATGATATATAATGATATGATATAAGTCGGTTATGTTTACCACATAATACAAATTATGTAGACATCTTTCAAAACAGCTTCTCATTTTTACATTTTCTTTTTATATGACCAGTCCCATAGCGTCCATGCATCTCTGGTGCTCTTTCCCTGTAGAAATAATATAGATTCTTGTGGTGTTAATATTGCTGTGTCCCAGCACATCTGCCAGCTTCACAATATCTTTGTTGGTTTTATAAAATGTTCTGGCAAACAGGTGGCGAAGATTGTGCGGAAAAACCTTTTGTGGATTCACCCTGGCGCTGTGGCATAGTTTTTTCATCATTTTCCAGATATTGCTGCGGTCCATTGGCTTTCCATTTTTTGTCACAAAGAGCGGGCCGCGGGAAATCCCCTGTCTGTCCATATATTTTTTTAAAATGCGACGCAGTTTTTTCCCCATTAAAATCACCCTGTTTTTCCCTTTTAATTGAACAGCTGCCTCTCCATCACGCACGGCCTGCGCTGTGATAAATGGAAGTTCTGAAATTCGTATGCCCATTCCGCAGATCGTCTGCAGAATAGTCCACAGTTTATCCTGGCCCTGGTTTTTTGCGGATTGCAGCAGACGGGTGTATTCCGCTTTCGTCAATTCTCTGTCGCTGGAACAATAAGGCTTTCTCTGAATCTTCAGCTGTTTTACCCGATATTCTCCATAACCGGCAAAAGACAGAAAACCGTTGACTGCTGCCAGTTTTGTATTTACGCTGACGGGCTGATATTGATCCATAAGCTCTTTTTTATATTGAATCACCAACTCCTTCGTAATCTTTTTTTCTGAAACAAAAGCAAGAAAACGCAGAATCTCTCTGCGGTACTGTTTTTGTGTGGAGACACTTTTTTCTTCCTGCAGCAAATGGCTTTCATATTGTTTCATAAGTGTGACGGTCAGAATATTTTTCATGATAATATTGTCCTTTCTTTTCTGCTTTTTAACTATATTCTTACCCGTAAATTATAGATTTTATTTAAACAATCCTTCTTATTCCTCTCAATTATATATCGCTTTTATATAAACGCATATCCCGGCAGTCGAATTTCGCAAATTATCCTGACTGAGCCAAAACGAAAGGCATCTGCCGGAATTATTTCTGGCAAATGCCCTTCTATATATTATGGATTGAAAATATCAGCTGCTATCCTCTATTTTTCGATTGCCTTAAATGCCGCTGCCTGTGCGGTCATTCCTCTCTCAGACGCAAGTCTTTCAATGGAAGATGCGCCGAAGAAGCCGTCGATTTCCGGAACCTGTCCGATAACATAAGCAGCGTCTTCCGGGTCAGCGATTGGGCCGCCATGGCAGATTACCATGATATCCGGATTTACTTCCCGGCCTGCTGCGATAATTTCACGGATTTTTACCACGCAGTCGTCGAGGGTCAGGGCAGTTTCCGCTCCGATGGAGCCCTTGGTTGTCAGTCCCATGTGTGCCACAAGGATGTCCGCGCCTGCTTCCGCCATGGCTCTTGCCTGATCCGGATCAAATACATATGGGCAGGTAAGCATGTCAAGCTTGTGTGCCTCGCGGATCATATCTACTTCCAGGTCGTATCCCATGCCTGTCTCCTCCAGGTTGGCACGGAACTTTCCGTCGATAAGGCCTACAGTCGGGAAGTTCTGTACGCCGTTAAAGCCCTGATCTTTTAACTGTTTTAAGAAAATGTCCATAACGCGGAACGGGTCTGTGCCGCACACGCCGGCAAGAACCGGAGTCTTCTTTACAATCGGAAGCACTTCCTGTCCCATTTCCTGCACGATGGCGTTGGCGTCGCCATAGGAAAGGAGTCCTGAAAGGGAGCCGCGTCCTGCCATTCTGAAACGGCCGGAGTTATAGATGATGAGCATATCCACGTCTGCTTTCTCACTGCATTTTGCGGTGATGCCGGTGCCGGCGCCCACGCCCACAAGAATCTTTCCCTGCGCTACCTGTTCTCTGAAATCCTTCAAAATCTCACTTCTTGATTTTCTTAACATTTCCATTACCTCCTGATATGATTTGTTTTTGCGTCAACAGTTTCCACTCTTCTTACGTTTCTTTGCGGGCAGATAAACAAACATTTCCTGAGCGGGCAGCCTCTCCTCCTTATGCCGCCTTTCATCGCCCTCTGTATTTCACCATACCCCTTTACTAATCAGCCATCAGTTCAAGGAGCGTTTTTGCCGCTGTCAGAGCAAAGTGTTCATCGTTGATGTTATTATCCAGCTCAACAATTTCCACATTATCGTTGCGAATTTCTTTTTTCAATGTTTCAAATAATGTCTTCCGTTCTTCCGGTCCGTCAAAAGGCTGTCCCTCCGCATCTATCATGGAGACTCCTTTTTTCGGCAGAAGCAGAACCATCTTACGCCGGGCTCCGTTCCACTTCTCCGCTAGACGGTGTGCAATCTCCACATTTTCTTCCACAGTAGTACGCATCAGTGTTACGGCCGGGTTATGTTTATAAAGATTCCTTCCTCTGAACTGTTCCGGCACGGAATCCATCTCACCGAAATTCACCATATCGCAGGCGCCCACAGAAACAACCTGCGGTACCTTCTGACGGATAGCTGCCCCGCATCGATCCGGGCCTGCCGCGAGGATTCCTCCCACAACCTCGTCGCAGTATTCTGTGGTTGTCAGGTCCAGGACACCGGCAAAGAATCCTGCGTCAATGAGAGCTTCCATTGTTTTGCCGCCGGTTCCCGTGGCATGGAAAACCATCACTTCATAACCTTTCTCTTCCAGATATACTTTTGCCTGCTCAATACAAGGCGTGGTCACGCCAAACATGGTAGCAGCGATGAGCGGTTTTTGCTCTGTCGTGTCGTTCTTTAGCTTATCGCCGCAGGATACCATCCCGGCCATAGCGAGCACTGCATTTTTAAAGATCATTTTGGAGATCTTGTTCAGTCCCGCCACGTCCACAATAGATGGCATCATGATGATATCACTTGTTCCTACATACCTTTCCACATCTCCGGACGCCATGGTGGAAACCATCAGCTTCGGCACACCAATCGGCAGAGCACGCATGGCCGCTGTCGCCAGAGAGGTTCCTCCGGAACCACCCAACGACAAAATCCCGTCAAACTTTCCATCAGCATAAAGTTTCGGCACAATAGTCTCCATGCCCTTTGCCAGCGCTTCCATGGCAAGAGAACGGTCTTTTTTCGCTGCAATCTCTTCGAGATTATAACCAGCTGCGGCTGCCACTTCCCCGTTGGAAACATCCGGCTCAAACATCGGTTCAAAGACGCCGGTATGAATGGTGTACGCCCGTAACCCCAATTCTTCCACCAATCCTTTGATATACTGATATTCCGCCCCCTTGGAATCAAAGGTTCCGGCAATTGCTATGGTTCTCAAAATATCCTCCTTTCAAAAAAAGTAGAATCAACGATGCTGCATATCTTGATTCTACTCTTCTTTTTCTTTTATAGAAATGTGTTTATATTCTCTTTTCTTGTGGTTATATTTTCATTTTCTAGTTTTTATCTTATTTTTTTATGTGTTTATATTAACTGTCAAGTCTGGCGACTAATGTGTATACGCCGACACATGAATTTTGGCATCCCGGCAGCTTTCCTGATATGCGCGAGGAGACATACCGTTGTATTTCTTAAAAATCTTGGAAAAGTGCGCATAGTCGAAGTATCCTACTTTCTCGGCAATCTCCCGGCAGCGCATATTGCTCTCTTTTAACAGCTCCTCAGCCTTGTTGATCCGGAACCGTACCAGATACTCCGTGAAATTCATTCCGGTCTCTTTTTTGAAACGGGTACTCAGATAAGAGGCCGACACATGTGCCACAATGGCGATATCGGAAAGCTGGATATTTTCCATATAATGCTCTTCAATGTACTTACAGGTAAAATTCACGTAATCCCCGGTCTTCCAGTCCCCGTGCAGCATTTTCGTCATAGGATCATTCCGGTCGAAATTCCCGTAGCTTTTGAACGCTTTCGTAGTGTTGAGAATGGCTCTCTCGGTAGGAATCCTGTCAAAAGTCGATCCGCCGATATATCCCTGACACCGGGTTGTCTGATAAAAATACTGCATGTCGATAGGCGTGTTGGCCGGTCCCGCATAAATCATTTTTATCACATCCGGCCGGATTTCATCACAGAGTTTGAAAATCTTCTCCGTCAGCTGTCTCGCCTCGTCAATGGAAATGTATTTTTTTGCTCCCAGATATCCCCCTTTTGTAAGTCCCAGATGCACGCACAGGACGTCTGTCCCGGCCTCCATCATCCACCGCGCCTCCTCGATATTAGTCACAAAAGCTACTGTAAACATATCCATATAATGAGCAAGTTTGATAGCTTCCACCTCCTGCTCGTAGGTGTTGCCCTCCTCTTCCAGTCCCTCCCGGAACTGTCCGTCGATCATGGCAAGCGTCGGGTAGTTGACAATGCCGGAAAATCCCGCCTCCCTGATCTCCTTCAGATAATCATAAAGATGGATAAACGGATCGCTGGCCAGCAGGCCGAACAACACCGGTGTGTCCCTGATGATCGGCAGCAATTCCCGTTTGCCCATCTCCATGACCGACTCATTATTGTTGTCGTAACAGAAGAAGGTTGCCATGGAACTCCTGCCCATCACCCGATATTTTCCTGCGCTGAGCGCCAGCAGCAGATCAGCTCCGCCAAGCGATGCATATTTCGCCGCCATGCCCGAACCGATGGCCGCCCCGATGATATGGCCGTTAATGTGTATCCTTGCATGCAAAGTCTTTAAAATCGTCTTTCTGTCCATATGTCACCCCCAAGATTTCCTCAATATCCCCTGATAAATATTATATCACAGGTCCGCCTGTTTTACCGGAACCAATCTTGACATTTCTCATACGTCTTCCTATAATAGACATTGCAAATAGTTATAATTCAAACTATTTCAATTATAATTATTTTCATTCGTAAAAGGAGGAAGTATTTTGAATTCTTCATTTCATTATCTGGTCATGGCGGAACAGGCCATGGTCCAAAGGGCTCTGCTGGCCCGCATCAAAGGTTCCGGCCTTACTCTCGGTCAGCCTAAGGTTCTCGATTACCTGAAAGACCACAACGGCTCCAGCCAGAAAGAGATTGCCAGAGGCTGCCACATTGAAGCCGGTTCTCTGACATCCATCCTGAACCGCATGGAAGAAAAAGGACTGGTGGAACGCAGAATGCTTCACGGGAACCGGCGCAATTCCTATGTTTTCCTGACCGAAAAGGGGGAAGAACTTCGGAATCTCGTCACCGAAAGCTTTGAAAGTATCGAGAACGAGGCTTTTCGGGGCATATCGGAGGCGGACAGACAGCAGTTTATGAAAACATTTTCCAGAATTTATGAGAATTTGACATCAAAGGAGGACTAGATTTCTATGGAAAAAGTAAAACGTTATATTATTTTCCTGATCGGACTGTTCATCAATTCACTGGGAGTCAGCCTGATCACCAAGGCAGACCTGGGTACCTCGCCCATCTCTTCGATTCCCTATGTACTCAGTCTGAATTTTCCCATGACTCTCGGACAGTTCACCATCATTTTCAGTATTCTTTTAATTATTATCCAGCTTTTCATACTGAGGAAAAACTTTAAAGCCGAGCATCTGCTTCAGATTCCCATCTCCATTCTGTTCGGCTACTTCATTGACCTGACCATGGTTCTGCTGGGCTTTGTTCATCCTGGGGCATATGGACTCAAGATTATCTATCTGTTAATCGGATGTGTGATTCTGGGCTTCGGTGTCTATATGGAAGTGCTGGCAAATGTGGCAATGCTTCCCGGAGAATCCTTTGTCCGGGCGGTTTCCACCACCTGGAACACCAATTTCGGCAACACAAAGGTGGCATTTGACGTCTCCCTCACGGTCATTGCCGCTGCGTTGTCGTTCCTTTTCGTCCATCGCCTGGAAGGCGTCCGGGAGGGAACCATCATTGCTGCTCTGCTGGTGGGTTTCACCGCCCGACTTTTGGGCAGATACCTGGCCTTCCTGAAGCCGATTTTATTTCCATCAATGCCAGCTTTCCGATGACTGGCGAAATTCTTTAAATCATTCTTATTTTTTTCAGCTCTTCCCTGCATTCTATATAGTCTGGAAAATACTTTTCCACCTCTTTCCAGAAAGCGGAGGAATGGTTCATGTGCCGGCGGTGCGCCAGCTCGTGAACCACCACATAATCCAGCAGCTCGTCAGGCAGATAGTAGAGCTGATAATTAAAGTTCACATTGCCTTTTGCGCTGCAGCTTCCCCACCGGGTCTTCTGATTACGGATGGTGATTCGTCCGACAGTCACGCCCATGACCCGGCAGTAATGGCACACCCTCCCGGCAATCTTCTCCCTGATTCTTTCCTTCTCTGCGGCGTCCAGCTCCTGTACCGGCACAGCGCCGGTCGTCTTCCTGGTTCCGGCCGACCGTCTGGCCAGCAATACCTTTTGCAGCACCCACTGGCGGTGCGCCTCCAGAAACTCTCTCAGTTCCCGTTCCGAAAACCGGTCGGGAATCCGCGCCAGCACCTCCCCGCTCTCCTTCACCTGAAGACCGATGCTCTTCCGAGACGAACGGATAATTTGAACCGGAACATTTTCCTCTCCGCCGTCTGTTTCTCTTCTATTATAATGTAATATATATTCCCGAAGCATTGATTGCTTCCCTCCTGCCTCATATTATTTTTTAATACAATTACAGCTGCAGCAGACACAAAATCAATATAATCTGCGCGATCAGAATGAGCGGCACGCCGACGGTAAACTTTCTGTGCAGCGTCTTGTGATGAAAGCCGTACATTCCTGCCAGAGCTCCGATACTGCCGCCAATCAACGCCGCCAGCAGCAGAACCGCCTCGGATATTCTCCATCGATGGCGGGCCGCCTTCCATTTATCAATGCCGTAAAGAAAAAATGTGATAAGATTAGTCACAACTAAATAATAGATAAATAATTTCATATGCTGTTCCTTTCTGTTCCACGATTGTATATCGCAATGCTGTTTCAGGCAGAAAACGACATTTCCCGGTATTGTTTCAGTTTAATGCACAATCTCCGTTAGATATCATTATAACAATGATTTCGTCACAGGGCATCTCCTCTGGCAGATTTCACTAAATTTTAACATTCACGTTTATTTTTCTCCACTTTTTTTCATAATCTTTACGATTTTATTAATTCGACATAGACAGACAGAAATTGATTTGTTATGATAGGTAAGTCGTTTAAAAATACTATGTACTAAAAACAAAGGAAGGCAGTTGATATCATGCAAACAAATACTTCATCCAGCAGTGAGCTGTTTCAGCTCAATGGTAAGCCTACCTTCGGACAGGCTTTTCCACAGGCAATGCAGCACGTTCTGGCTATGCTCGTCGGCAACATCACTCCGCCAATGCTCATCGCCAGCACACTTTCCCTCTCCGCTGCAGATCAGATCATGCTCACACAGGCAGCAATGCTGATCGGCGGTATTACTACTCTGCTCCAGCTTTTCCCGGTTCTGGGCTTCGGTATGGGGCTTCCAAGCGTTATGGGCGTTGCCTTTGCCTACATGCCAATTCTGACCATGATCGGAACGCAGTACGGTATTGCGGCTATCTTCGGTTCCCAATTAGTGGCAGGTTTTGTCTCTATTTTTATTGGTATGTTTATGGGCAAGATTCGCCGCTTTTTCCCTCCTATCGTCAGCGGTACGGTAGTGCTGAGTATCGGTCTTTCCCTGTATGAAACCGCCATCACTTACATGGGCGGCGGTTCTGCCACCCAGAGCGCAGGAACCTTTGGTTCTCCGCAATTCTGGATTCTCGCAGTTGTCACTTTAGTTGTGACTCTGGCTTGCAGCCTCTTTGGCAAAGGATATCTGAAAGTATCCGGTATGCTTATCGGTATCGTTGTCGGTTATGTGATCGCTTTATTTATGGGAGATATCGTTGATTTCTCCACCTTTAATGATGCCGGTCTGATTTCTGTTCCGATTCCGTTCCATTTTGGACTGGAATTCCATGCAGATGCCATCATCATGATGATTCTTATGTATGTGGTACAGGCTGTGCAGACGATTGGAGACGTTTCCTCCACCGCCATGGGAGGATTCGGACGTGAGGCAACCGACAAAGAACTGGGCGGCGCCATCAAAGGGCAGTCCATCTGTGGTATGATCGGCGCTATCATCGGCGGTCTGCCGACCGACCCGTACAGCCAGAACGTAGGCTTGATCTGTACCACCAAGGTTGTTGCCAAACGAGTATTCCTCATTGTCGGCGTTATCATGCTCGCCGCAGGTTTCTGTCCGAAGTTCGGCGCACTGATGACCACTATCCCGCAGCCGGTTCTTGGCGGCGCGACCGTAACCGTATTTGCCGCCATCACCATGTCTGGTATCCAGCTTCTCGGCGAGCAGCCGATGAACTACCGAAATAAACTGATCGTCGGTATTGCTCTTGCTATCGGCGTCGGCATTGACGCCGTACCGGATGTGCTGCAGTTCTGTCCGCAGCTTGCAAAGAACATCCTCGGAAGCTCACTGATGGTGTCCTTCCTTATCGTATTCATTCTTAATATCATTGTGCCGGAAGATAATTCACCGGCAGATTAATGACCCGGAGGAGCTGAATATACCGCTCCTTTTTCGCCCCTGTCCGTTCACTCAGACAGGGGTATTTTTTATCTTTTACCTGGCAATGATTGTGGCTACATTTTCTGACTATATAAAAATGCTCAATAGTGTTTTTTCTTTCTCCGAAATGTGGTATACTTAGAGAAAATCTTCTCTATAATTTTTAATATTTTTCATTGTTATTATATTGATTTATTTTTAATGATATATTGTATTATTATTGTCTTTATTAGACAATAACCACTTCGGTGGGGAAAGGAGGAGTTATGGAAGAATTGGATAAAAAAGAAATTAAAGAAGTCATCGAATGGTGTGACGAAAGAGGACACAGCGAGCACGAAATTCTTGATCTGATACGAAGAATTGTCGGGGCAAAACCGCGGGAAGAAGACCCGCATGCATCCTCACAGCAGATAAAAGATTAAAAATACAACAACGGGGCAGCTCACTGCCGCCCCGCTATTTTCTTTTCTCTACTTTGCTTTCTATTCACTGACCCTGTAATGGGCCACCAGATCATCTCTTTTTTCCAGGATATCTTCCTCATAGGCGGCCTGAAACGGACTGTTGTGATGAATCACATAGGCGACACCGTCATCATTTCTTTTATCGGAAACGATGCCGATATGTTTATCAAAGATAACGATATCCCCACCCTGCCACTGCTCGATGTCGTGGACATCTGTGGTGAGCGGAATTGCCGTATGTTCAAAATATACTTTCAGATTTTTCACCCGGCGGAAGTCAATATTGATATCCGGCTCCTCGATATCATAATCCTGCAGATTGGCAAGAATGTCCGCGTTAACCAGCTCCATCAGGTCGTAGCCTGCGCTCCGGAGCGCATTTGCCACCACATCCGTGCATACGCCGTATTCATCGTCGGGATATCCTGTGTAGTAATACTGGCTCTTGTACTTTGGATTAGTGGAAATGTATTCTCTCGCTCCCTGCAGAATATCCGCCTGGTCATCGACGCCGTCGCCGTCCCGGTCCACGGAACTGTGAATATCTTCAATACTAAAATCCGCATTGGTCCTGGCGTCCACCGGCGCACTGCTTGTTCCCGTAAAATAATGCCGGAAATGCCAGAGACATACCGCTGCTACAACGAGGACAACTATCGCTGCTGCCAGAAAAATTTTCTTTTTTGACATATACTCTCCCCTTTTTTATTTTTATCCAGATTGATTTCATATTACTGATAGGTAATGCCTGTACATTTCCTGCGAGGTCTGTAATCACACACCTACACACTGGATATATATATTATACCAGATAAATATCAAATCAGAGCTGTCAAATCAGAAACAATTTTCTGACCTTTCCTATAATATTTTATAAAAAAGTATAGCATTTTTAAACTTTTTATGATAACATAAAATTGTAATTGATGCAGGAAGTCTTGTAAGGGTTTCCTCCTGTTTTACGAGATATCTGGGAAGGGAGGGATATTATGGGACAAAAAGATTTATCTGAAAAAATACTTGCAGATTACAATGATGTGTTTGCAGATATCGTTAACGTTCTTGTTCTGGAAGGAAGACAGCGGATCGATCCGGATGATCTGACCGCTACAGCTGTTCATTCACAGTATAAAGCAGATGATGGCGTTCTTCACGAGCAGGAAAGGGATGTCTCCAAATATTGGGAGAAACAAAAGATCCACATGTCGTTGTTTGGGATAGAGAACCAGACAGACATTGAAAAGAATATGCCGTTTCGTGTCATCGGATATGACGGAGCGGCATACCGTCAACAGCTGTTACAAAAGAGAAAGCCCGTTCCGGTCATTACTTTGGTGCTGCATTTTGGAACGAAGGAAAGATGGAACGAACCATGTTCCATCAAAGAACTGTTGGATATCCCGGAGGATCTGGACAAATATGTCAGTGATTACAGCATGCACGTGTTTGATATTGCATGGCTGACGGACGAACAGCTGGCTATGTTTGAGAGTGATTTTGGTATTGTGGCGAATTTTTTCGTCCAAAAGAGAAAAAATAAAGACTATGTACCCGATGATAAACGTATAATTCAACATGTGGATGAAGTACTGAAGCTGTTGTCTGTAATGACAGGTGATAACAGATATGCCAGTATTTTATCTTTTGAGAAAGAGGAGGTGATCACTATGTGTGATGTCGCGGAGAGATTAGAACAAAGAGGAATAATGCGCGGCATTGAGCAGGGAATTGAGCGCGGCGTACAAATGGGAAAGATGCATTTATATCGCCTGGTCGCCAGCGGCAAGCTGTCAGTTTTGGATGCTTCTCAGGAGTTGGAACAGACAGAGGAAGAATTCCTCGATGATATGAGGAAAGCTGGTTATGGGCAAGAGTATTGGAAGGAAAGGAAAAATAAATAAAAGAGGGCGTAAAATTTTCTGTGTCTATGGGAAAAATTCTTCTTTGATAAGAAACAGATATGTATAATTGCCTTGTCGGAACTTCTGCTTTTTGGCTGTCGAATTACTTATCTGTTTATAG
>NZ_NFIR01000027.1:0-51881 GCF_002159465.1 Eubacterium sp. An3 | reverse complement strand
TTAACCGCGCTGTCGTAGGTTCAAGTCCTACTCGGGGAGTTCTGGCTCCTTGGTCAAGTGGTTAAGACACCGCCCTTTCACGGCGGTAACAGGAGTTCAAATCTCCTAGGAGTCATATGCCGATGTGGCTCAATTGGCAGAGCAGCTGATTTGTAATCAGCAGGTTAACGGTTCAAGTCCGTTCATCGGCTTTGCCAAACATTACTTTGGATTATTTGGGGACCTTTAGCTCAGCTGGTTAGAGCGGTCGGCTCATAACCGATTGGTCCGGGGTTCGAGTCCCTGAAGGTCCACTTTATCTGGCCCGATGGCTCAGCTGGTTAGAGCGCCGCCCTGTCACGGCGGAGGTCGTGGGTTCGAATCCCATTCGGGTCGCTTATCCTTTTTTGTGAAGGATGATTAATTTCATAGCATGGGATCTTAGCTCAGCTGGGAGAGCATCTGCCTTACAAGCAGAGGGTCATAGGTTCGAGCCCTATAGGTCCCATATGCCGGCGTGGCGGAACTGGCAGACGCACAGGACTTAAAATCCTGCGGGACTTATACTCCCGTATCGGTTCGATTCCGATCGCCGGCATACCAAAAGAATACGTGGGCATAGCTCAGCTGGATAGAGCGTCTGGCTACGGACCAGAAGGTCGGGGGTTCGAATCCTCTTGCCCACGCTTCTCACTTTTATAGTGAGCCAACAGCATAAAGCGCTATCGCCAAATGGTAAGGCACTGGATTCTGATTCCAGCATTTCCAGGTTCGAATCCTGGTAGCGCTGCTAGAAAAAGACACAGATTTGTGTCTTTTTCTTTTACTCTGTTTTATAAATTATTATATAAAACAGGAAAATCAGAAGCAGACAGTCAGAATTATTCTGGCAGCACATCCTTTACCTCTTGAGGACAAGAAAACATATTGTGTTATAATGACCGATATGGTATGATAAACAAAATAGTTCTTACAGGGGCTTTTAGCATGAACAGCATGTGATGGTCGGTAATTACACAATATAAGGTAAAGGGGATAGATATCAGATATGGCAGAGGCACGTATTATTTACAATCCTGGTAAGCTGGTTATGAAGATGTTTTATCGTAAGATGAACCAGGAATCCAGGCAGGAACTGGCAGAGAGAAAATATGACGCTGTTGGACTTTTTCAGACTACGGTATCAGGCGTATTATATTATGCTGACCGTGTTGCAAAGGTAAGCAACGTTTATCCGGTCGAGATAAACGGAAGTTGCCCGCAGCACATTATTACACTGGCTTTCTTTGGTGAGACAGCCGCAGTGGAGACCGCCATGAAGATGGTGATACAGGAAGAAAAAGAAAGAAAGAATCGTCTCATTTAACAGTGAGCGAATCACAATAGTCATTGATAAAAGGAATGATAGGGGTTCTGTTAACATAAGTTATGTCTAATAGAACCCTTTATTTGTGAATAAAGGGAATGGAATTCAGGAAACGGAAAGAAGGATTGACGGAATGTATGAAATGAAAATTCAGGTAAGATACAGTGAAACAGATCAGAACGGCAGAGTAAAGCTTCATCAGATACTGGAGTATTTTCAGGATTGCGTTACATTTCATTCTATGGCTGTCGGACTGGGAATCCGTGGGGATAAACAGGAAGACCGGGCCTGGTATCTGATTGCATGGAACATCCGGATTCATCGGTATCCACAGATGGCTGAGAATTTAACAATAGTGACAGAGCCTTATAAAATGCGCGGCTTTTACGGTTACCGGCGTTTCAGGATTTTGGATGCACAGGGAACAGTGCTCGTGGAGGCTGATTCCAACTGGATATTCATGGATACGAAAAAAATGATTCCGGTAAAGATACCACAGGATTTGGCAGAACGGTACATTTCTGCTCCTGTGAAGGATCAGACGGTCAGAGTAAAAAGAAAGCTGTCTGCAGACGGCGTCTGGACCGAGGGAGAAAAGCTGACGGTGACGAAGATTTTTCTTGATTCTAACGGACATGTCAATAATACGTATTATGTGCTGTGGGCGGAAGATGTCCTGCCAGAATGCTATGAGATTGGAGAGGTGAAGGTAGACTACCGGCAGTCAGCCTTTTTAAATGATATGATTCATATCAGTTATATAGAAGAAAAAGACGGTTGGAGAGTCCGTTTTTTAAATCAGGACGATACCTTGATTGCGTTGGTGGAACTGAAAAAACGATAGATGAAAAATGAAAAATTGAAAATATCAGGTAGATAGGAGAAAACAATGATTGAACTGGGAGTAAAACAGACACTTTATATTGACCATACCACCAGTTTTGGTGTGTATTTATGTGAAAAAAAGAATCTTGGAAAGAAAAAGGAAGATTGTGTGCTGCTGCCGGGCAGACAAGTTCCGGAAGGCAGTCAGAAAGGTGACGGCGTGGAAGTTTTCCTGTACAGAGATTCTCAGGACAGACTTATTGCCACTACACAGATTCCCAAAATAACATTGGGAGAGCTGGCGGTACTTGAAGTGGTGGATGTGACTAAAATCGGAGCCTTTTTGGATTGGGGGCTGGAAAAAGATCTGCTTCTGCCGTTCAGCGAGCAGACTGTGAGAGTCAGAACAGGCGAAAAATATTTGGTAGGTCTCTACATTGACAAAAGTGAACGACTTTGCGCAACTATGAAAGTATATGATTTTCTTCGAACAGATTCTTCCTATCAAAAAGGAGATTCCGTTAAAGGTATCGTATTTGGAAAAAATCCGGAATACGGAGTGTTCGTAGCTGTGGACGGCAGATACAATGCGATGATTCCCAAAAATGAAGTGGTTAGAAAGCTGGAAATCGGGGAGGAAGTATCGGCAAGAGTTGTTGCATTGAGAGAAGACGGCAAGCTGAATCTCAGCATCCGAGAGAAAGGATATATCCAGATGGACATCGATTCAGCCAAAATTATGGAAAAACTGTCAGAGAATCATGGATTTCTTCCATATCATGATAAATCTGCGCCGGAAGATATCAGAAAAGAATTCGGTATGAGCAAAAATGAATTCAAGAGAGCCATTGGAAGACTGTACAAAGGGCATAAAATAGAAATCACAGATAAAGGAATCAAGAGCGTATGAACAGAGCGGCCTTTGATATAAATGCATTCTGGTTCTGTGCGGTTTTGCTGCATATTCTGGGTTCGATTGTATTCAGCGTGATGGGCCTGCTGCCGCTGGGGACGCTTTTTTGTCTTGCGGCCTTGTGGGGAACATATATACATCTGTCGGATAAAAAACGACAAAGTATGTTCATAGCGCTTGCAGGATGGCTCATAAGCGGCGGAGTAATCCTCACCATGCCGATTTCCTACGGGAGCAGTCTGCTCATGAATCTGCTGATGCTGCTTCTTGTTTACTACGTCTGCCGGCAACGGGAGGTAACTCTGTGGAAATACTGCGCATTTAAAAAGATTCCGGCAGTACAGGGAGGCATTATTCTGCTGCTCACTTTTGTATTTCTGGTTATTGCTTCCTATATAAATGCAGTGTCCATGTTATTTGTTGAGAATCGCACCGCTGCATCGCTCCAGGGTACAGGAGATATATTCCTGCAGAGTGTTTTGGTTTTTGCGGTGCTTCCTGCCATAACGGAAGAAATCCTGTTTCGGGGATACATTTTCAGAGGAATTGCAGATAAAGATGTCGCTGTCATCATTTCTGCCGTGATGTTTGCGCTGCTGCACATGAACTTTAATCAGATGAGTTATGCATTTATCATGGGACTTCTGTTTGCTCTTCTGGTAAGAAGTACGGATAATCTGTCTGTGCCGGTGCTGGTTCATCTGTTGTTTAATTTGTATAATGTATTTACAGCTGCATTTCCGGAAAATCCGGCGGCGGTGTTTTTTCAGACTCTCAATATTGGCGGGTATAAGCTGCTTGGAGCGTCTCTCACGGATTCATCCGGGGAATACAGTTTTCAGCTGATGGGTATTGGAAGTGTAATAGTGATTTTAGCATTATCTGCAGCGGCTGTATTGCTCTGGCTGCTGAAAAAGAGCAATGGAAATATAGCACAGAGTCAGCGCACCACACAGGAAAACAGCATGCAGAAAGAAGGAATTCCCTGGAAGCCTGACAGGACATTTTGGGGAAGCTGTGCGGCCTGTCTGGTCATTGCGGTATCTTATGAATTTCTTTTATGATAATCAGAAACGGGTTTTCCGTCATCCGTAGGAAAAAGGATGTCGGGAAACCCGTTTTTTGTATTATTTATTTCTTTTTCTGATAATCCAGCGCCGCAGAGAGAAATCCCTTAAAGAGAGGATGCGGCTTATTCGGTCTGGACTTAAACTCCGGATGTGCCTGAGTTCCAATGAACCATGGATGATCCGGAATCTCAATCATTTCTACGATACGTCCGTCAGGAGAGAAACCGGATAACAGCATACCGTACTCCTGCAGAACTTCACGATATTTGTTATTAACTTCATAACGATGACGATGGCGTTCCTCAATAGTCTTGGAACCGTAAAGCTCCAGAGCTTTGGAATTATCCACAAGGTTACAAGGATAAGCGCCAAGACGAAGGGTACCGCCAAGATTGGTGATGCCTTCCTTGTCCGGCATAATATGAATCACCGGATTGGTGGTCATCGTGCTGAACTCATTACTGTGAGCATCTTCAAGGCCGACCACATTGCGGGCAAATTCAACGATGGTAAGCTGCATGCCAAGACACAGGCCAAGATAAGGAACCTTCTGTTCTCTGGCGTAACGAATGGCACAGATCATTCCTTCGATACCGCGGTCACCGAATCCGCCCGGAACGATGATTCCATCCACATCAGCGAGAAATTCGTGAACATTATAATCGCTGATCAGTTCGGAATCCACCCATTTGATCTCAACCTCGGAATTGTTGGCAACAGCGCCATGCTTTAATGCTTCCACAACACTGATATAGGCATCATGCAGCGATACGTATTTACCTACCAGAGCAATCTTAACTTTATGTTTTGGATTCTTCCATGCATCCACCATAGCAATCCAGTCATTAAGATCCGGCTGTGGACAGTCCATGTTGAGACAGTCACAGACGACATTGGCGAGCTTTTCTTTTTCCATTTCGAGAGGCAGTTCATAAAGGATATCCACATCAAGATTCTGGATGACTCTTTTTTTAGGGACATTACAGAACTGCGCGATCTTTTCTTTGATGCTGTCATCAAGAGGAAGATCGGAACGGCAGACAAGAATATCAGGCTGAATGCCCATGCCCTGCAGTTCTTTAACGCTGGCTTGTGTCGGTTTGGTCTTGAGCTCTCCGGAAGCTTTCAGATATGGAATTAATGTTACATGAATGAGGATACAGTTCTCATGGCCTACTTCATGCTGAAACTGACGCAGAGCTTCAAGGAAAGGCTGGCTCTCAATATCTCCGGCAGTACCGCCAATCTCGATGATAGCTACTTCTGTTTCAGAAGCATCCTCATTATGATAAAAACGGCTTTTGATCTCGTTGGTAACGTGTGGGATAACCTGAACAGTGTTGCCGCCAAAATCACCGCGTCGTTCTTTGTTCAGGATACTCCAGTAAACTTTACCGGTAGTAACATTGGACTTCTTATTTAACTTTTCATCAATGAATCGTTCATAATGTCCCAGATCAAGATCAGTTTCCGCTCCATCATCGGTAACAAAAACTTCACCGTGCTGAATCGGGTTCATAGTACCCGGATCCATGTTGATGTATGGGTCAAACTTCTGGCTGAATACTTTGTAACCTCTTGCTTTTAAAAGACGTCCAAGGGAAGCTGCCGTGATTCCTTTTCCTAAACCGGAAACAACTCCACCTGTGACGAATACGTATTTCACTGGCATGGATTATCCTCCTGTTTTTTCACTTTTCTCACATTAATTATTCCATTATACTATAGGTCCTGCTTTTTTTCCAGATAAAAATTAACAGGAGAAAGTTGAAAAATTGTGCGGAATGCATGAAAGCATAGGGTAAAAATATTTTCAATACCTAAAAGTATAAAAATATTTTCAGAGTTGTAAAGAATAATGAGTAAATTTAAAATTATAATAAGATATTTTCTGACGAATTGTTGGCTAATGCAATGGAAATCCACTGATAAAATAGTAACCATTTATCAATTATATGCAAATTATGACGTTTGTCAATCAAAAAAGAGATTGGAGGGGATTATGATGAGACTTTGTGAAATGTCCATAGATGAGTTGATCTCCGTTGATTACAGCTGTAATTGCGAATGAGATCTTTATTGAAGAACTCAGTAAGATTATGCCGGAAGATGTCAGGCTGCCCATAGGAGTTGGTTCCGGGACGATTAATGATCTGGTGCATCGGATGGTGAAACATGTGAACGGATAAAGAAGATGCTGTTGAGGAAAGGAAAATATTCATGTTTGAAGTATCTTTAGAAGGATAGATATGGGAAGCTATATCAGCGGAGAAATACTTGATGTGACCGGCGCGAGGATGAGTTGAGAAGAAAAACATGTTATATGGAAAACGATATAAGTCTGGCATAAAGATACATGAGAACGAATAGAAAACAGGAGGCATCCATGATCCAAAGCATTACAATATCAGATTGTGTAGGACCATATTCCCAATGTGTCCTGAAAGGTGATATATTACAATGTATTGATCACGCAAAACGCCTGGGATATGAAGGCGTGGAGATGCATATGCGAAACGCAAAGCTTAATGATTATAACAGGATAAAAGATTATCAGTACAACATCAGCGAGGCAGCTTTAACTGTCTCGCTGTTTTGCTGCTGTAACCTTTAATCCTTTTTCACAGATCTGCGGTATTCGTTTGGCGTCATCAGAGTCTTTTTCTTAAAGGCCTGTGAAAAGTAGGACTGAGAAGAGAAGCCGATGAGCTTGGATATCTCGGCGATGGAGTAATCGGTGTTTTCCAGAAGCTTTTTGCTCTCGTCAATCCTTTTTTCGTTAAGGTAACTGATAGGGGAACGAATATATTTCTTGGTGAAGGAATGTACCAGATAATATTTATTCATGCCGCTTTCTTCGGACAAAGTATCAAGGGTAATATTTTCGGCATAGTGTTTATCAAGATAATCCTTGATATTCTGGCAGTCCTGGCTGGATTTATCCTCCAAAAAGGAGGTAAACTGTATTTCTGTGTCTCTCTGCAAAAAGATGAGAAGAAGTTCCGTGTAGTGGCTGCATACATCTTCAAAAGAAAGTGGCTGTCCCTGAACTTCCTCCACGATTTTGTTGATAAAAAAGGAGTACATTTCTGAAGGACATTGATGAAGAACAAAAGGCTGTTCTAATATATTGTCTTTTTTTAAAAAATATAAATACTCGATACCGAGAATGGCAATGTCCGTTGGATTTTCGTTAATTTCAATGGAAAATTTCTGCCGTTCCGGATTCATGAGAATCAGGGTGCCGGCCTGAAAAGAAATATTGTAATTTTCATAATGCAGCTGTCCGGAGCCTTTTTGCACAAAAATCAGTTTGGCATAAGGATGACCTGGAAACACATCGGATGTCGGAGTATCACAATGGTAAAGATTAATATGAGAAAGTCTTACAGGAGCCTGCATGTGTAGATTATGATGTTGAATAGTGTGTCTAAGTTGTTTCATATGTCTCTCCTTGCTCTAATTCCTTTGTAATTCTTTTATTATATTGCCGAATGCTGGAGTCTGCAAGAAAAGAAATATAAATATTTTAAACAATTCAATGAAGAATCTTAAGAAAAAATAAAGAAATGTAATTGCACTTTACTCTTTTTTGTGGGAAAATAAGAAAAACGACAAAAAAAGGAGAAAAATGCGATGAAAGAACCAACACTTGTAGTACTTGCCGCGGGCATGGGAAGCCGGTACGGCGGACTGAAGCAGATGGATCCGGTAGATCATGAGGGACATACCCTTCTGGACTTTTCTGTGTATGATGCGAAAAGAGCCGGATTTAAAAAAGTTGTATTCATTATAAAACATGCTATCGAAGAAGACTTTATCCGCATGATCGGCAGCAGAATAGAACCGTTTATGAAAGTGGAGTATGTATTTCAGGAGCTTGACAAGCTGCCGGAAGGATACGCGGTACCTGAGGGGAGAGAGAAACCTTTTG
Organism: Eubacterium sp. An3; assembly: GCF_002159465.1. NCBI lineage: Bacteria > Bacillati > Bacillota > Clostridia > Eubacteriales > Eubacteriaceae > Eubacterium > Eubacterium sp. An3. The sequence goes on along the minus strand of NZ_NFIR01000027.1, from coordinate 43,794 downwards.
GGACAGGCCATGCGCTGCTGTGCTGTAAAGATGTGGTAAAGGAGCCTTTTGTGGTGATCAATGCTGATGATTATTATGGCCCGAAAGCTTTTCAGATGATGTATGATTTTCTGACAACTCATGAGGATGGAGACAAATACAGCTATGCCATGATTGGATTTTACATTGAAAATACGATTACCGAAAATGGATCTGTAGCCAGAGGTATCTGCCATGTGGATGAGGATAATTATCTGACGGACATTGTAGAGCGAACCAAAATTGAGAAAAGGGGTGCGTGTGCAGCTTTCACGCTGGATGACGGTAAAACCTGGGAGGATATCCCGGAACATACTCTCATTTCCATGAACTGCTGGGGATTTACACCAGGAATTATACGTGAACTGGAGACAATGTTCCCGGTATTTCTTGACAATGAGGTAAAAGAGAATCCTCTGAAAGCAGAATTTTTCCTGCCAAATGTGGTTGGGGATCTTTTAAAAGAAGGAAAAGCATCGGTGAAGGTGCTGGAGTCTGAAGAAAAATGGTACGGTGTCACTTATCAGGAAGATAAGCGCACCGTTGTTGAAGCCATTCAGGCTAAAAAGAACGCGGGGCTGTATCCGCAGGAGCTTTGGAGATGAGTTCCTTTTGTTCCAAATCTATATGATGACATACCGGGTCGCTGCCAGCCGTCCGAATCGAGTTCTGATACTGGGACGGCGGCATCCCGGTAATTTTTTTGAATTGTTTGGAAAAATAATGAATAGACGTATAGCCAAGGGCGTGAGCGGTGTCCGTAAGATTCATTTTATTTTCCCGGATAAGCTGCTTGGCGGCTCGAATCCGCATCTGACAGAAATATTCCATGGCGCCCAGTCCTGTCTGTTCCCGGAAGATCCTTTGAAGATGAGAACGGCCGATTGCGAACTCTTTGCAGATCTGCTGAATGTTCACTTTCTCCGAAATGTGAGCGGCATAATAATCGGTGATTCGGTTTAGAAGGATGGAGTCAGCCTTGGAGAGAGAGGAAGTCGCCTTTTCTTTTGCAGCGGAAGGGGAAATGTACTGTCGCATCAGACTGATGAGAAGCATTTCCAGATACATGCCGATGAGCTGCTCACCGCCAAACGGCTGGTTGAGCTTGCGTTCCAGGCTGTAGAGAGCAGAATCATCCACCCGTACCGAAAAGTTGCTGCGCCCTTCTTCCGACAGAGAAGACAGAAGACGAAGTTCCCGGCTGCCGCAGTGAAAAATGCGGTTGGCAATGAGCGACATATTCGGCGAATCACAGTAGAAGCCGCAGGTAAACAGGAGCGGGGTGGTCTGCTGCGCCGCCTTGAAAGAATAATATTCGTTGGGCGCCTGGATGTAAAGCTGGCCTTTCTCCAGGGAAACCGGCGAGGATTCGTGGCCGGAGCGCAGAATATCACAGGATCCTTCCTGGACATACAGGAGTTTCCAGCAGTCGTGATATTCGCTCTTATATATAAAATCACTTTTATATTCAAAAAATTGAATAGATGATACGGCGGAGATCATAAACTCCTGTTTTAAATGAATCGTTTCCTGTGGCATGTCTGTACCCCTTTTCAATGAATGTAAACTGTGAATCATATATCTTTTGTCTGCGGCGTCAAAGCCATATCTGCGCCGCAGCGATCCGTAATCTTTTCTCAATATCTATGATAATCATTCTATAACAATATTCGGTAAAAATCAATAAAACCATCCCTTTGAGATTTCAGATACTCGTGTTATAATGGATGAAAAATGCGATTTTAGATTAAGATGAGGTACACAGCAAATGTTGACAATGCAGATAGGTATCGTTCTGGCTGTGATTCTGGCTGTGGCTGGCGTTGTTCAGTGGAGGGTTCAGAGCAGCAGACGCGAGAAACAAAAATATATATTGGAATATGCGGAAAAAGTAACCGACTTGGAAACCCGGAAAAAAGAAGAGCAGAAACAGCAGGAGCAGGCGGAAGAGAAGAAGCAGAAATACCGGGTATTCTATCTGGATTTCATGATCACCCACGGGTCTGCCTTCGGGGGATGCTGCGCTACCTGTGCAGACGGACGCAGAAGACGGGGAGCTGTGGCACTGGATCACATTTTGATGTATGGAAAGCATCCTTCTGGCAAGGAGTTTACTTATTATATTGAGGAACAGGGCCTGGAAATAGGCGCTTCAGATGATCCGGATGCTCTGATCGTGCGCTCTAAAGACGCGCCTTTTGAGATTCGGGAAGAGGGCGTTGGAAGAGACCAGGGAACAAAAACACGGTCAGCAGTTCTGAAAAAAGATATTTTATATTATATTATTTTGGAGTCCAAGCATGAGATTTCCATAAAAGCGACTAAAACATGTTAAGGGCGGAGGATAAAAATGCAGGAAACAACAACTGTGAAAATAAAAAAATGTCCGTATTGTTTTCGGAAGATATCTAATGATGAGGTGGGATTTTTGCTGCGCCCCGACGGGGCCAGATTTTTGTCCCCGGCCTTGAATGAGGTGGTTGCGCCGAAAACAGATCTCTCCTATCTGTATTTCTGGAATGCCATGGGAGTTCCGGAAGAGCAGGTGGATGCCAATCGGGTGTATATTGACAATCAGATCATGACGGAGCTCAATCAGGAGCTGACGGCTTCCGGCCATGAGCTGGCTGTGAAGCATTTTGATCCGGACAGCTTCGGATATTCTTTTCATGTGGAGGAGGGTGCTGTAACGCTGTACTCCAATACCATGCTCTGCCCCTACTGTCATAACGAACTGCCGCAGAATTTTTTCCGTTATGATATGCTCATGATCGGGCTGGCAGGCAGCGTGGCTTCGGGAAAGACTGTTTACCTTTCTTCTCTCATGATGAACAGCTTTGACGCCATGCAGAGGGAGAATCTCACGGTGAGAAATGCCGGAGGCAATCCGAACGACAGCTACCGGATGGAAATGGAGAGAAACGCGGAGAGGCTTCTGCGCCGGGGGATCTGCCCGGAATCAACCAACAAAACTTTCCGCAAACCAATATTTCTTGAGATTACTTACCGGGTCAGCGAACAGGTCTTTCATCTGCTGACAGCCGTCTATGACGTGGCGGGCGAGCTGATCCGCGAGAGTGCCGGCGTGGGGCGGACAGGCTTTGTTCGCCACATGGATGGATATATCTGTCTGGTGGATCCTGCACAGATGCATCTGGAGCACTCGTTCATCACCAAGCAGATTCCCGATGAGGAGCGTGTTCTTGAGAAACTTCACCTTATGACGAAGGAGGAGCAGATTTCCATTCAGAGGATGAGCAATCAGAATGGAAAGCAGGTCATGAGTCAGGATGATTTCCTTGTGGAACGTGCCGTTAGTGATGAGTACATTTACGAGAGAAAGGCGGAGAGTATTCTGGAGGCCATTCGAACTGGTGTGGGAGATCATGAACTTGGGAAGAAATATATGGCGCTGACCATTGCAAAGAGCGACTTGCTGGAAGAACTGGGCGAGATTCGGGGCTTTCGCGGAAGCAGTCTGTTGTTTGAGAGAAACCGCCCGGTCTATGGTTTTATGAATATGGACCATCATTTCCTGCGCCAGGAGATTTTAAAACAGATTTTTGACCAGAAAGTATTTCGTCTGCAGAGAAATCTGGATGATTATAAAGAGAGCAGCCTGTTTGCGGTGTCCGCACTGGGTTGTGAGACCGAAGAAGTCAGAGATGAAGAAGGAGAAATGACAAAAACCGTTGGGAAAGTACGGCCGATCCGGGTGGAAGAACCAGTGCTCTGGATGGTCATGAAATATATGCAGGAAAGAGGGTGGCTTGAATGACATCGGAATATTTAAGACATGAGTATACATGGTCCAATCATTGTATCACAGGAAATGTACTGGGATGGGGGATGACAGCGTCTTCCTGCCCCAAAGACAGAGATATGCTCAGGGAGCTGGAAAAGACAGCTTCCGCTGCGGAGCCGGAGAGGGCAAAAGGAATCCCGGTAGAGGAACTTTCCTTTGTCCCTCTCTGTGGTTTTGTCAAGATGACGGTGATACCATGGGATTCCGGTGAAGACAACCGCAAAAATAAAAAGGTGTTTCTGTATCAGCCAAAGGAAACATCCGCCAGCCCGGGAGTATACATGGCGCCCCGGGGATTTTGGGAAGATCAGCCGCAGGATGGCTATCTTCCAGCGGTAAAAATCGAAGAGAGAACTGAAAGGCCGGAAGACATTTTTATAAAAATGCATGTATATGACAGACTGCCTGATTTTCTTCGGGCGGTCTTTTGGTGCTTGTTTGAGAAAAAGCAGGGACTGAATTTTGCTGCCCCTTCCTGGAAACAGGAGGAGTTTGCCGAAAATGCCGGCGTACTCATGTATGCTATCCACAGTATCCTTCCGGAATCGCTGAGAAAAAAGGCTGGTTATGTTTCTTATACGGAGCAGCCGGTGGGACGGGAGCCATTCTATTTTTCCAGAGAACCTCTCGGAGAAAACTGCATCAATATGTCAGAGTTTGAAAAACAGGAGTTTCCGCCGGTGACCTCGAAACTTGAGGAGTATTTCTTCTATCATCTGTCGGAGTTCCTTGTGAAGAAGGACGACCTTTATGATAAGTTCTGGTCGGAGGCCGAGCAGTATTTAAAGACAAGTACCGGAGGCAATGAAGAAAGGAAACTTCAGTGGCTGTTTTATATGTTCTGCCAGAAACACGGGAAAGAATCTCTGGAAAAGAACGAACTTCTTCCGGGTATGCCGGAGCTGTTTTACTGGGCATCACGGGAGCCGGCGTTAAAAACTACTACAGAAGAAGTGAGGGCACTGATACATAAGGGAAGTTTCAGTCAGGAAGAAAAGGAGGAATACATTCGTATTCTTCTGGAGGGCTTTACAAAGAGGGCTCAGGAATCAGTATGCGGAGAGATTCACTGGCTGTTGTCCTCCATGTATGCGGTAGACAGGAAGAAGTTTCTGGAGCAGCTTGCAGTGATCAAAGAGAAAAACCCATTGGTTTATGCGCTGCTGCTGTCTCAAAATACAGAGCAGGAAGATTCATGGCAGAGAGCTGTTTTCAACGAAAATACAAAGTCCTTTTCCAAAATGCAGGATTATGTCGGATTTCTTGAGAAGGCGGAGATCTCGCCGGAGCTGAAGAATCAGATCATTCTGGCGGGTATTCATCTGCTGAATCAGAATCTTTTTAAAAAAGAAAACTATGTACAGTTCGACGCTTTGATGCTGCGCCTTTCCAGAAAAGACCAGTGGGTGGAAATCCTGAAAGATTTTGTGAGAAATCAGCTGGAGCCGGAGGCGGAGAATCTGGACGACAATCAGTTAAAGACTGCCTGCTATGTGGAGCAGCTCCTTAAGAAGTACGCGCCAAAGGAAGTGTCCGGCCTGCTGGCTGAGGAACGGAAGAGACGACGGAAACTCGAATTGCCGTCAGAGGAGGCTCAGGAGGCTGCCTATGAGGTGCAGGAGGAAGACGATGAAGATCCGGAAGAAATGACGGAACCGGGAACCCTGAAAGAAGCACTTCTGGTGGGGTATCCGCAGGGATTTCTTACAGGATGCGCCCTCTATCTGTGTAATTATGCGCTGATGATCGGCCACTGGAAGATCGCGGTGGGTATGGCAGGCATGTGGCTGCTTTTCATGCTGAATTTTTACTACCTGATGATGCACAAGGAACATAAATATCCATTTTGGAAAAATCTTGGCATGTGTATCCTGGAAGGTTATGTGATAGAATTTATTGCATCCCTGTTTTTATCCCAGAAGATCCGGCTGTCTTATTTTATTATTCTGGGAATTGCGGCTATCGCCGTGCAGGCGTTAAACATTTTCAGGAAAAGAATGGAAGAAGAGGAAGATTAAATGAGAGCACAGGATAACGCAGATCGTTTTCTGGAAGAAATAGAAAAAAAGCTGTCCGGAGCACAGAAGAACAGGAAGCCTTTTTCGCAGTTTCTGGAAGAAAAAATGGATCAGTTCGACTACAGTAATACTTCTCTCGCTAAAAAGGTTTTCCACAGAGTAGAGAAAAAGGGAGAGGATGTGGTTCGCTATGTCCCGGTGACCAGACAGACTATCGGGGCGTGGCTCAAAGGATCCATGCCGTCTTCCAGAGAAATATATATCACCCTGGGTATGGCATTTGATATGGGGCTTGATGAGATTAATTATGTTCTTCTGGAGACATATATGGGCTATGGTCTTTACTGTAAAAATATTGAAGACGCCCTCTGGATCGCCCTCATCAACGGACTGTTTGACATTGACGAGATGGAAGAGGTTAAGGAGAGGATTGAAGAAATGCTGTCCGAGGAGCCGGAGGAATCGGAGACCCGCAGTCTCCCGACTATGGATCTTTGGGTGATGCTGTCTCAGGCAGGGTCGCTGGAGCAGTTTTATAATATCGTCCGCATGTACCGGGAAGAGTTTAAGGACGGAGCCAAACGGTTTGGCCAGTGTCTGGAAGAAGTTATAGAGGAGGAGTACGGCTACTATGAGAAAGCGGCCTGGCTGCTCAGGGACATCGGATGCATGCATTGCGAGGCGCAGTTCTCCAAGATAAAAGCAGGAAAAGCGGTGGTGACCAGGGAGTGGCTGCTGCGGTTCTGCATTGCTCTGCAGCCAAGCGTGGAATCCATTGAAAAGCTTCTGGCGAAGGCACAGATGGAACCGCTGGGTATCACGCCGGCGGAGGTGATCATCGAGATGATCGCCAAATATAAGGCGGATTCCGTGGCGGACAGCCAGAAGATCTGGATGCTCATCGAGTCTGTGACGAAGGAGCTGCGGGAGAAAGGCTACGAGATTGAGGATGATCTGTGCCGGAAGTACGACTCCGTCTACGATGTGCCGTTCCAGCAGAAATGGTGGTTTTCTGCCTGTGTGGGCCATCAGCTTCTGGAGAATCAGAAAAGAAAAGATTACGGATATGAAAAGAACGGATATTGCCGTTATATCATGGTAGATCAGGTCCTGTTTGACGATATGAACCGCAATAAAAAGAGCACGGTTTTCCGTAAAAATGCATCTCAGTTTATATGCGGGGAGATACCGTGGCAGGAGATCGATGACTGGCAGAAAGTGCCGGCGCTTGCTGTCGAAAAAGGCTTTCAGCCGGATACTTTTGATCTGGAGAAATTTGAGGATTATTGCTATATGCGCCGTCCGAGTCGGTTTTCCAAAGATTTCATCATGAATGATGTATATTTTTATTCTGCTCTTCTCTATTCTATCTGGACCGGAAAATGTTTCCAGAAAGACTTTGGAGAGACAGAGGTGGAGGAACTCCGGGAGGAATTTGCCGTGGGCGGTCTGCAGGCAGAACGGCTCCTCCATATGATGGAAGAGAATCTTATGGATGGAGCGAAATATCAGGAAGACTGCGATATCGCTCATATGCTGTCGGCGCTGTTTGCCATGTAATGACGATTTTGGACACATTTGCGTAAAAATGAAGAAAAAGAACGTTTGAATTAAAAAATGAACTGTGATATGCTCCTGTTAACATATGTAGAACAGGAGCTGATTTTTTATGTCGATTTTATCGCAGATAGGCATCGTTGTGCTCATAGGATGCATTATTTTTATATTGATTCGTTCCAACAAGACGCTGAAGGAGGCTTCCGAGGAAGGTGAACATTTTGTGGACGAATGGGCGCTCCGCCAGCAGAAAAAGGAAGAACGGGCTCTGGAGAAAGAAGAACGCCGGCAGGAAAAAGCAGAGCGGCTCAGAGATAAAAAAGAGAGCAAAAAGAATAAAAAGGAACTGCTCTATGAGGAAGAAGAGAGCTGGGACCGTGAAGATGACAGAGATGAGGACGCTGACAATGATCAGGAAGACGGCTGGAACAGTGAGCCGGAACAAAGCGCTGGTGACCGGAATGCCGGCCGGGAGAAGATCATCTCCATGGACCAGTACCGGAATCCGGGTATTGTCCTTGTACAGCTTGATGAGGCGCACCGGCCGACTGCCCGTGTGCGGGTGACGCGGCTGCCTTTTACCATCGGGCGCAGTGCCGACAATATGCTGGTGCTTGACGATCTCTGTGTGGCAAGGAAGCACTGCCGGATCGTGGAAAAGAACGGCGCATTTATTCTGGAGGATGTGGGAACGGCAAACAAGCTTTTTGCGGGCGGGGCAGTCACAGATCATGTAGTACTGTCTGATCAGACCACTTTTTATATAGGCAATGTAGAATTCAGAGTGGAGATGGGGATGACCAGAAGCGGCAGCACGCATCTTTACCAGGGAGCAGGAGAGAGATACTATGAATAGCAGGGCAAAAGAAAAGCAGAAGGCATTTTCCACAGAACGTTTTGTGTGGGAGCTGCAGAGAGCTTTTTATTCTTTCAGAAATGGCCCGGTGCTGGCGATTCTTCTTTTTCAGATTGCGGCGTTTATCGTAGTGCACGCAAAGGGAGCCGGCACCATATACCGGGATATGATCGGGATTTTGTTTTTGATTACCATTGTCTCCTGGTTTTTTACTTCAGTGATTCACGGAAATAAAAGGATTCTGATCTGCGTGCTCATTCTGCTCACGGTGGGAACTATGTTGCAGTGTATCATGGAGCAGGAGCAGATCATTAAGAATCCGGAGCTTCTTAATAACGGTAATCCGGCAGCGGGGCTGCAGCTGCAGTATCTGCTGGGATTTGCAGCGGGGCTGCTGGCAGCGGGATGTTATCTCAAATGGAAACAGATATCCGGTATGAAAATGTGCCGGTTCCTTGTGGCGCTGTCCCTGGGCATATCCATCGTGACGCTGGTAGCCTCAAGGGCGGTGGGCAACGTGCGGAACTGGATTCATATCGGAGGCATGTCCATTCAGACCACGGAGCTGGTGAAGGTACTGTACGTCTTTATTGCAGCGGCGCTTCTCGGTACGACGGAGAAACCGTCCAGGCAGAGAATCCGGGTATTTTACGGAATTACAGTTCTGGAAATCCTGCTGCTGGCAGTGCAGAGTGAATTTGGTACGATGCTCCTGCTGCTGGCGATTTTTCTTACCTATGTGTTTTTGTTTATTCCGGATATTAAGGTGTTCATCAAAACAGTTGCCGTCATGGCTGTGCTTGCAGCGCTGATCATTGTAACGGGAATGCAGCTCAGCAAACTGGCGGACGCCGGTTCTGTCATCGGGACTAATCCGCTGTCGAGTTTCTTCCTTTCTAACTATGATAAAATCGCCAATCGCTTTATCTACTGGCTGAATCCTGAAAAAGATGCTCTTGGACTTGGATATCAGCTTCTGAAAGCAAGAGAATCCATTTTGCTGGGAGGGTGGTTCGGCACCTCGTCGGTGACAGATCTTCCGGTCAAGACCAGCGACTTGGTTTACCCGGCGCTGATTCAGCGCTGCGGTATGATATTTGCGATTCTTGTTTTTTTCATTTTTATATTAATGTGGCTGGAAGGAGTCCGGTTGTTCATAAGAAAAGGCGACAGGTATCATCAGGCGGTGGGTGCAGGTTTTGTATTCATGTTGTTTGATCAGGCGCTCATTATTATAGCAGGAAGCACAGGACTTTGCCCTCTGACCGGTATTACCCTTCCGTTTATTTCAAGCGGAGGAAGCTCTCTGGTGGTCACCTTTATGATGGTCGGCGTTATGATTGCCGTATCCAGCAACGTGAAATGGAAAGGACTTACAGATAATGAAGAAGAGTTTTTTAAAGAGAACGCAGTTTTTACAAAGTGCAACGCTTATCTGTGTCATCTTAATGATCATATCCCTCATCCGGACATCCGCGCTGCTGCCGGGCGTCTCCGAGGAAGCCGACAGACAGAAACAGGAAGCCAGGGAAAGCACGTATCAAAAGGAATACGTCCGGGGAAAAATTTTAGATCGAGAGGGAAACATTCTCGCAGCGTCCGAAGAGCCGGAAGGGAAAAGGACATATAGCGACCCGTATGCATTTTCCAATGTGGTGGGATACTGGTCCATAAAATACGGGACATACGGAATAGAAAAGACCATGAATGATGTGCTCTTACATAGCGATTCGAAGGAAGAGGATAAGAGGGGAGCGGATGTGTCGCTGACTCTTGACGCCAATCTGCAAAAGGAAGCCTATGATCTGCTCTCTGATTTTACCGGTTCCGCAGTGGTGCTCAATGCAAAAACAGGTGAAATCCTTGCACTGGCGTCCTCTCCGTCCTTTAATGCCAACGCGCTGGAGGAGGACTGGGAAGAAATCAATAAACAGGATGGGGTTTTTTATTCCAATGCTTATCAGAATCCGGTGGCGCCGGGCTCTGTCTTTAAGCTGGTAACTTCCAAGGCGATTCTGGAAGCCGGCATCGACGACGAGGAAGTGGAGGATAACGGAAAGCTCGTGATCAACGGGCAGACCATCCGGAATTACGGCGGGACGGCCCATGGGACCCTCTCTTTTGAGGAAGGGTTTGTGAAATCATCCAACGTATATTTTATGGACCGTGCCTTAAAGCTGGGCGGCCCAGCACTGAAAGAAGCTGCGGACAGCTTTCTGATCGGTCAGGATATCAAGCTGGATTTCGCAACGATAACTTCTTCTTTTAACCTGGGTGACTACGAGGATAATGTCATCGCGTCTACAGCGTTTGGACAGGGAGAGACTCTGATCACGCCTCTTCATATGGCGATGATCACACAGAGTATCGCCGGCGGCGGAGAGATGCTTAAACCATATCTGATCAAATCAGTGGTAAACGGGAGAGGAAAAACCACTCAGGAAGGAAAATCTGAGGTTTTGACAAAAACCATGGAAAAAAATATTGCAAAGCGAATCAGGGAAGTGATGACGGAAGCCGGAGATTCCTATGGACTTAAAACGGTCGGAGACGGTTACGAGATCGCTGCCAAGACGGGAACTGCCGAGCGGGGCGATGGTTACAATAATGCATGGCTTGTAACTTTTGCACCGGCCGATGATCCTCAGTATGTGATTGTACTGAACCGTCTGAAAACAAAAGAAATTGGAAAATCACTGGCGCCAATTGCGGAATCACTGTACGAGACTTTATTTGAAGAATAGTGTATTATTGATAAAATGTACAGAAGCAGCCGGGCAGGCGGTACATTTACATTTTCCGGAATATATAATGGAAAAGTTGCTATCTGGCGCCGCAATGCCGCAGCATCTCCTGAAAATCATGGAGTGACAGTTCTTCCGATGGATTCCGGCCGGTTTCCAGAAGCTGATACACAGGGGATGGCAATTGTTCTATGTGATTTTCTTCAACCAGGTCATACAGTAAAAAAGTGAGAGCCTGAATGAGAAACTGCTGCCCTTTTAGCTGCGGTGAGATGTTATAGGAAAAGCGCAGCGGGTACGCCGGGTATGGATTCCTTAAAAAATAGTAACAATATGTGTAGTCAACCAGGGTGACCGCATAGTCCCCATGGGCTTCGGAGATAATCAGGTTGGAGGGATTTAAATCGGTGTAGAGAACGCCGTTTTCCAGCAGATAGGAAAGAATATCTGTTGTTTTGTACAGAATCCGGCATAATTCTCCGATGGAAAAAAGGGAAACCGGAGCCGGCTGAGAACAGTCTTCCATACACAGAGTGAGTGTGCCGGATTTCTGACCGGGAACCTGATAATCTTCACGCAGCCAGTAATAAACGGGAATGGAAGGATGCCTCAGAGCAGACAGAGTCTCATATTCATCATAAAAAGCCTGTCTAACTGAGGTATCTTTTGTTATAATAGATTTCAGAATATAGCGCTGTGTTTCATCTGCAGCCCGGTACAGGGTGATATCCTTTTTCTTTTGAAAAAATTCAATGGATGTAAAATGTGTGGGAACCATGTAAACCTCCGTCTGTTCGTAATGAAAACAGTGTAACATAAAGGAAGTAAAATGGCAAACCGCCGGAAGAAGCATCAGAGAGACGGGACGGCAACATGCCGGACGCCCTGGGAAGGCTGGCAGACAGCGAGCCCAATAGTCCGGACACGTACAGCGAGCCAAATGGTTCGGACGCGGACAGAGCGCACATGGCAAAAATACAGGACAGAAAGGAAGAACGAAATGTATACATATACCCGAAGAGCACAATATCATGAGACAGACCAGATGGGGGTTATCCATCATTCCAATTATGTGAAATGGATGGAAGAAGCCAGGATACGTTTTCTGAAGGAGATAGGGATTGATTATCGAAAACTGGAAGAGGATGGAATTATTTCCCCAATTGTCGAGATATCGGTCAGCTATAAGAAAACGGTGGATTTTGACGATGAAGTGCAGATTGGGCTTTATGTGAAGAAATATAATGGAATCCGGCTGGAGGTCGGGTATGAGATGAGAAATTGTAAAGATGGGGAAATCTGCACTACGGCTTATTCCAAAAGCTGCTTTACGAAAGATGGCAATATTGTTTCTCTGAAAAAAGAGAAGCCGGAGCTGGATGCAAAGATCCGAAAATATATGGAGGAAGAAGCCTGGTAGCGAAAGGGCGACGAGCCGATCATACGAGCAGCGTCAAGATGAGCTCTGTGAAAAAACAGACGGACATACGGGAAAGGAGGGCGACGGGTGGCTTTCTATTTCGCAAGTGAGAAAAATAAAAGAGAAGTGAATGAAGACAGTTATTGCCAGATGGAACTTCGTATTAATCTGGAAGCGTCTGTCAGCGCCATGGTAGTGGCGGATGGCATGGGAGGACTGGCCGGCGGAAAGTTTTATTCGGAAGCGGCGCTGGAACTGTGGTACAAAGGACTTCTGGATACTATGATGGGAGAAAATTTCAGAGACTGTTCCCTGCATCAGCAGATTGATGTTCTGTCGGAGTTTTCCGAAAATATCTTTGAAAAGATCAATCGTGAGCTTTACAAGAAAGGTCTGGATACAGGAGTGAAAGGCGGCACAACTTTGTCTGCGGCCATTCATTTCTGGGACACATGGATTATTTCCAACTGTGGGGATAGTCCGGTTTATGGTCTGAAAAACGGGGAACTCTCTTTGCTGGGCGAGATTCAGAATGTGGCCAGTCAAATGGTAAAAAAAGGAACTGCCAGGGAAGGAAGTACGCTGTTTTATCAGAATAAAAACCGCCTGACGGAGTATCTGGGAAAAAGGGGAGAGGTTCACCCGTGCTGCAATCGTCTGCCTCAGGAAGCGGCAGATCTGATTATCATGGGGTCAGACGGAGCCTTTGGCAATCTTTCTATGAAAGAGATTGAGCGGGTTCTTAACGAGCAGAGACCATCGCAGCGGATGATCACAGAATTATTTGAGCAGGCCAGAATGTCCGGGGAAGATGACAATCAGACGGCCATTGCATTTGTGAGGGAAGAAAAAACAGCGCCTGAGATACTTCATGAGGATCTGTTTCAGGATCTGGAGCTGGGAGACTCTTTTCAGAGCGCTGTGACGCCGTTTTGCTCTTACACACAGATTCCGGAAGAAAAAAAGGAGCTCAGCTTTAAGGATATGCTTCTCCGTCACCGCTTTACGGGAGGAAAGGAAAAATGATTTGCTACTTTGAGGAGGGAGAAACTTTTACCTGGATCCGTGACCGCGAGCGTTCCGGAGAGGAACTGGTTATTCCTCTCAAAATGATAAAGGAAAGTCACAGAACCGGAAATAAGCAGGCGATGATCGCCAGCGATATCCGTACCGGCAAGAAATATTTTGTGAAGGTGCTGTTTTGCAGTAATCTCGAACAGATTTATGTGGAAAAAGAGAGTAAGGTACAGCTCTATTCACCTTATATTATTCGGATTTACGGTGGAATGCTGGATGAAAAAAATAAGAGATTTATCACTCTTGTGGAATATATTAATGAGAGAGATTTGTCGGATCTGGTGAGCAGTCATGGAATTGCCGGACATACGTGGAACGAAAAAATGAAAAGCTGCAACACCATTGCCCTGAAATTTCTGTATGGCATCGATCATTATATGTCCATGCACCGGCAGGACCCTATCGTTCACCGGGATCTGAAGCCGGAGAATATTCTGGCGTCGCCGGACGGAAGCACCGTAAAGATCATTGATTTTGACTGGGTGCATCTCCACGCGTCCAACGTGACTGTCATGACAAGGCGGGAGCAGAAGGGAACGCCGGGTTATGCTGATCCCCGTTACTGGAACAGCTATATCTGCCGGAAAGAGATGGATATTTATTCGGCCGGACTGGTGCTTTATTACCTGTATACCGGTCATCATCATTTCTTTGGCAACGAAGAACTGCAGAGGTATATGGTTGGCGATGATTACGCCTATCAATTAAAGGAGATGCCAGGCATTGACGAGAGGCTGGTGCATATTATCGCAAGGATGATAGCCAGAGAGGAAGAACGCTACGGTGATATCAGAGAGGTAATTGCGGATATGGAGAATTATCTGAGATCCGCCGGGCGCATGCCGGAGCTGCCGGAACTTCTGAGGGAAAAGGACGGCGGCGACACTATCCGTTTTTCCTATAAGGTAGGAGATGTAAAATACAGCCCATACATGAAAAATTACCGCTTTGTGCCTATTGAATTTGGAAGAAAACAGGAGCGCAGTCAAAATGGAAAAATGAGCGGACATATTATGTCATTCTACCGGACCGGCGATAAAATCCGCGCGGTGATTCTCCATGAGGACTGCCATAAGGTGGTCGTGAAAGCGGAAGATCATGTCAGTGAAGGAGACATTTTTTCTTACGTTGGAACAAATATTGAGGTTTTACAGATAAAGAGGAGGCATACATGAACGAGAGATGGAATCCGGAGATTCCTCTGGATATACAGCAGCAGTTTACAAGAGAAAAAGAGCAGGCTTTTACCCTGTATCTTGACTTTGTGGTGGACGGAACCGCGTCCATGTATACGATATTTCCGGCGGTCTACTACGCCGCGGCACATTTTCTGGAGTGCCTGTCCAAGTATGAAGTGTACCCCATGGTGGGACTCACCGTCATCCGCAATGAACGGCAGGGCGAGGAGACCGAGAGGGCCGTTTTTGAAAATGGAGCATATTTTACCGGGGAGATTCCGTTATTTTTAAAGAAACTGAAAAGTGTGCAGCTCTATGGCGGCGGTGAAGACGGGAGAGAATCGGTGCATACGGCCATTGGAAAGTCTCTGCAGAAGTTTCCGTTCCAGGGGAGGAACCGGGCGCTTTTTGTATTCACCGACGCCTACGGCAGCAACGATTACGAAGAGTATGTAAATGATCCGCTGGGACAGGTGATCTTCTTCTCCACGGAGGAAATGAGCGAAGAAGACTTCCGGTTCTGTTTCATGCAGGCGGACGGAGAGCTGGACGAGGAGGCTTCCCCGATGTTTTTGGACATTGAGAAGCTGTTAAAACCCATGAGCACAGAATTTTTAGATAACATTGTAAAACCGCTCAAGGATTTGATGAAGGGAGTATCGATTGGTGCTTGATGAAAGAAAAACCGTGGGAATGCTGCGGGGTTCCAAGGAGGAACTGTTTGCGCAGGGACATCCTGTCATCCGGCAGATCAAAGAGATTCCAGGGATAGTATTTCCTGAAGATATGGAAGAGCTGCCTTCATCCGCCGTCTCCTTAAAACAGCTTTTTTCCCGAAAGCAGATGGATGAGAACCATGTGGACTGTCTGGTTCTTTACCGGATCGCCGCCGGGGTGCTGCGCATCCTGAAAGCGCTGGCGGAAAAAGGTATCCATCCGGGGCTGATCGAGATCGGCGACTTCTTCGTGGATCTGCTGCCGGGAAGCGTGCAGGTGTATCTGACCCATCCGGAAAAGTTTCAGCTCCTTCATTACGAGCAGGATTACGAATGGTATCCGGAGGATGAGAGGCTGTTTGGAGATCTGGAGCTCTTCGACGCCGAAGCTCAGCGAAAGGCCGACGTCCGGCTGATTTATAAGATTCTTGTGGCAAGTTCCAAAGGAAATGTAAAGATGCCGCCGAAGTTTACCGAGGCGGATTATTCGGAACTGTTCTATAAGGCGCTGCCGGATGAGTGGAAACAGCTCTTTGCCAGGAAACCAGACTGCGAATATGAGATCATGGATCAGCTTCTTGCCCAATGCATCGAGATGGAGGAAAGCTTTGCGAAAGAAGCTAGAGAAAGACTTGATGATAAAGCCCAGAAAAAGCTGGGGGAGCAAATGTTTACAGGAAAACATGACGTCAGACCAGAGAAGGATGGCAATTCGGAAGAGAAGCGGCTGTATTCCATGATCGTTCTTCTCCGGACGGAACTGGAAGATTCCAGAATCATGAGCCAGATGCTCTATCAGCTCCAGGACGAGCTGGAGACAGAAACGGAGCTTGCCCACTGGCAATGGCGGCAGGCATTTGTCTTTGGAAACGGCAGCATCGCGGTGAAGGAGTTTTCCTCTTATCCGCCGGGATTTCGCTGTCAGTGCGAGCAGGAGATCAAGGATTATTCCGCCGCCGAGGCACTGATGATTGCCGCCAATCTCATGGAGGAAACGATGAAACAATACGATAAGAGTAATGTGTTTCGCATGTACGCCCTGGCGGACGGCCGCCTGAAAAACGACCGGGTCTTTCAGGCAGCGCTCTCCATGTTGGAAGAAAGACGGCAAAGCGGCATGGAATTTTATCTGATTGCCGGAAAGGACAGCCGCTGTGAGGCGTGTCAGAAACTTGGAAATCTTATGGAATGGGAAAATGGGGACAGCGCAGAGTAACAGGAGGAAGCAGATGCTGATTCAGGCAATTCGTAATTTCAGAGAAAAGACAAAGGAACGATACGAGGCGGCAGAAGAAGAAAAAATGGAGCAGTGGAAAAAGGACGTCCGCGCGCTCCATGAAAATGCGGCGTTTCTCTTTTATTATGAAGAGGTGGAGCCGGAACCAAACAGCCTCCTTAAGTTTTTGATCCGGGGCGAGATTGTAAAGGGGGAGATTCCACAGGGAAGTCCGTTACTTTTGCTTGACGGCCAGGCCAGAGAACTGGGCCGGGCGGAGGTCATGAGCGACACCGAAGAAAAGGAAGAAAAACGGCTTGGGCTCATGCACATCAAACGGAATCAGTTCGTTATCCGGATCACGGAGCTGTACGGCGAGAAAGCGGAAACCATGGAGGTCGGCAGTTATCGGAGACAGGCGGATTCCCTGTGGGAAGCTCTGTCTCTGATCACCAATGTGCCTGAGACAGAAGCGCCGGAGGAATCAGCGCTGCCTTCAGGTTCAGTCAGTTCGTCTGCTTCTTCATAAGGGAAGAAAGTATTTCGCCCATATCTGTATTGCTATTGCGGTTCATAGCGGAACTGAGCATCATAAATAACGACGGGTCGGACAGGGGATTCCCGGTTCCGGCCCCTTTTTCGTCGGAATTATTATCGCCGGGATTCCGATTCCCGGAGGAGAAACTTTGGCTCAGCAGCTGCATTAGTTCCGGGTGGCTCTGCATGGTTTCCTGCCAGTTCTGGTACATCCGCGAGAAGCGGATAAAGTTTAAGATACTGTCAATCTGCTGCGCCTTTTCCCCGGACACAGAGTTGCGCAGAGACCGGAGCACGGCTTCCACATCCACAGGGGAATCCTCAAACCCGCAGGCCTGCAGACGGGATTCATCCTCAAAACCGTCCATGATTTTCCGGATTTCCAGAAGCTTCATCTGGACGGCGAGAACTTTTGCCAGAGGCGGGTGGCAGTAAGGAATGACCGTCTCCATGATGGTAAGCGTATCATCCTCAAGAAAACGGGAGAGAGGGGAATTCTGACCGGAAAAATTGGAATTCATAATATCCTCCTTGGAACATCTGTCATATAGTAATATATGCAGGAAACATTTCCTGTTATTTTTACACCATCATATGAAAAGGAAGAAGAAGTTATGAATGAAAATCTGATTCTCGAAGGAAATACCATCTACGAAATCGACCCGGACTGTATGCGGACGAGAAATCAGTTCTGTCAGAGACAGGCAGCAGGCGGCTGCCGGATGACAGGAGCCGAAGAAGACGGCAGATGGGAAGCGGCAGAGCGAAGAAGAGATGACTCCTGCGGCCGGGAGAATAACCGGTGCGGCCGAGATTCTGACGGCTGGAAAGACCACCGAAGCGATGGCTCCTGTGGCAGAGGAAATAATCATGGCTGGGAGAATAACCGGTGTGGAAGAGATTCTGATGGCTGGGAAGAGCGCCGAAGCGGTGGATCATGCGGCAGAGAAAACAATCATGGCTGGGAGAATAATCGCGGAAGCTCTTGCGGCAGAGGAAACAATCGCCGAAGCGGAAGCTGCGCTGGCTGCGAAAATCATCCCCGCAGAGGCGGCGGTTGCCGACGCAGCTGCCGGCGTGATAATTCCTGCGCCATACTCGGCGTGCTTGCACTGACGGGCTGCCTGTCAAACTGCCGTTGGTGAAACATTTTTGATGGATTATAGTTCTGTGTTACAGTCTGTATGGAGATTCCTTATATAGAAGGTACTGAATGCACCGCTGTCCCTTGGGATGGCGGTGTGTTTTGTTTTAATATAATGTAAAAAAATGGATAAAATGTAAAAAACAAGTAGAACAATAATGTGCCTTATGGTAAACTGTAGAAGAGAAATCTTTGTGATTTCTTGATACAGCCGGAGGGCGTGCTTGCCATCTGTCCTGAGTATTTATAGGAGGATGATGCTTATGAGTACATATGAGGAATTGATGGTCATATTGACGATAGGTCTTTTGATTGTTGCGATTCTTAATCTCAAAAGTAAGTAAGCCGCCCTGTCCCTTGGCACGGATTCATGGCGACTTATTTACTATAAATCAAATTGAATTGATTAGCCGGGACGGATAGGCTTTATCTATCTTCCGGCTGTATGATTTGTTACATTTATTGTAGCAGAAGGAAAGGGAATGTCAATATAAGAATAAAGGGAGTTTTAGATGCAATGGTGGTATAGAACTGTCACATCAAGTAGTGTGGCAGTTTTTTTCTATCTTTTTTACAGAGCTTGATCTGTCTCGGAGGGTACATAATTGAGGATATCAGCGACATTGCAGTTGAGGATGCGGCAGAGGTCGTTAATGGTGGTTGTGTTCATTGGTTTATTTTTGCGGAGTTTATCAATGGTGGCACTGGAAATGTGATGGTGATTGATTAAAGTATAAGTTGTTTCTTTAGAATTTTTTAATGTTCTCCAAAATGGACTATATTCAATCACCGATTATGCCTCCTATATTATATATAATGAGCATAATATATGGTTTTATTCTTGACTATGGTCAGGAAAATGACTATAATTTTAGTGGAGTGGAAAAGAAAATTTGTCAGAAGTGTTTGGTATAAAGTGCATTTTGTGCTGAATTTTGTGCATATTTTGCAAGGAGGGTGGAAAAGAAAGCGGACAGAGTGTATTATAAAAAAAAGCGAAGACAAAAGTAGGTACTAATTGTGTATGCAAAAAACAAAGAGTCCGAGGAGGAAATGTATGAAAAGAAGTATGAAGAGAGGAAAATCAATACTTGGAATCATCTTAGCCGTCACTATGATGATGGGCGTGATTCCGATGGAAGGGCTACAGTTTGTAATAGAGGTATGTGCAAGAGAAACGGAGCCGACAAGTGGTACTTGTGGAAAGAACGGGGGAGACAACCTGACCTGGGAATTGTCAGATGATAAGATTTTGACGATATCTGGAACAGGGGAGATGGAAGATTGGACATATCATTCTCCATGGTCAGATTATACATTTAATGGTATTAGTGTGCGTAGAGGAATTAAAAAAGTTATAATTTCAAATGGTGTAACGACAATTGGAAATCATGCATTTTATGATTGCCATAGCATAACGGAGATAAGTATACCGAATAGTGTGACGAAAATAGGAGAAAATGCATTTAATGATTGCTGGGATTTAAGGGAAATAAAGATTCCGGATAGTGTGACAACGATAGGGGAAAGAGCATTTACAGATTGTACGGCCTTAAAAGAAATAAAGATTCCGGATGGTGTGACGACGATAGAAAAGGAGACATTTTTCAATTGTACTTTTTTAACAGAAATAAGTATTCCTGATAGTGTGACGAAAATAGGAGACTTAGCATTTTCCTTATGCGGTAGTTTAACTGATGTTTATTATAGTGGCAGTGAAGAAGAATGGAATAATATTGATATTTCTTCTGCTAGTGATGTTATATATGGTAGTAATGAGGATTTAATAAATGCTAACATTCATTACAACAGTACTGGTTCAGAGAATCCTGAAGAACCAGACAACCCAGATTCTTCAGGAGATTTTCAATGCGGTAGCTTCTTTTCTGTAGAAGTAGGAAAATATGGATATTTAACAGCAACAGCTTCTGCAGGAAATCTGGAAAGTTTAAAAACATTGACTAATTCTATCACATGGACTTCCTCGGATGAATCAATTGCAACGGTAAAAGGTGGAGGATTTATTTTGGGGTCATATCCGATAGAATATGAAACTGAGCAGGGTACTTATGAAAGATGGAATGCGATTGCAGGCATACGTATCGACGGAATATCGGAAGGCAGCACAATAATAACTGGTAAAGCGCCCGGTCGTTCGGATGTAACCTGTGAAGTCACTGTTGTGAAACCTCCGGCTACAGAGGAAGAGGAAATTGGTAATGGCGGAAGTCTGATTTTAGGTGAAGATATTTCTGGTTCAGCTGATGAGGATAGCGGTGTATTTGAGTTTTTCCCAGGAAATTGGTCATTAAAAAACGCTTTATTCCCTGTTGAAATTAGTATAAAAGAGGATACAAAAACACATAATTATGAGGTTCGTGGAACGGTAGGTATCGGAAAAGCAGATTGGTTGAATGATGATACAACGTGGAGTAAATATAAGAAAAATGTATCAGACGCAAATCGATATACAGGGCGTGTAGATTGTCTGGAGAAATATGCTGATACATGGGATGTAAAGTCAATGACAGCTATGACAACAGATAAATTCAATGTTTTGCCAAAATTATCTGTTATGGGTTACATAGAAAATACCTATGACAAAAACTGGAATCTGATTTCTGGAACGGGGAAATTGGCGGCAGATGCAAAATGGGAAGGAAGCATTAACTGGCAGTTTGTAACACCGATAGGGCCGTTATATTTGAACTTAAAAGGTTCTGGAAAATTAACAGGAAGTCTGGGACCAAAATATAATTATGACGAAAAGAAGTTGGAAATTGTAGATGGACAATTAAAAATGATTCCATCTGTTGCATTAGAAGGGGGTTATGGAATTGATAAAGTGGCTACCGTTGGTGCAGAAGGAAGTCTTTCTTTGCCGGTTACCCTGATTCCAGCAACAAAAGGTGATTTAGAAGCAAAAGCGGCTTTGAATGTAAATTTAGTTTTCGTCATTGATTATAGTCATGATTTGGCAAAATATACAAAACATTTATGGGATACCACCGATACTCTTAAATCAAAATCCATCCAGGCACGAAAAGGAGCGGTATTTTCCACAGGAACTTTATCTGAAATAGATACTTCTTCACTGAATGATGCCAGTGCATGGAATACCGGAAATCGCCAGACAGCAAAAGTCCGGGCCAGAAATGCTGCAACAGATACAGAGGTTACTCTGTTGGATGGCGTTTTAGGAGGCTCACTGCCAATGCAAGCGGAAATCGGTGGAAAGCGTGTGATGGTCTTCCAGTCCTATGATAGTTCTAGAATTACATTGAACAGTCCGGTTCTCATGTATTCCGTGTATGAGAATAACGCATGGTCGGAACCAAAAGCGGTATGGGATACGGGAACTGCGGATATGTATGCAGATATGAAAGTGGTAGACGGTAAACTTGTTCTTGTCTGGCAAAAAGAAAAAACGGAAATTACCGGTGATGTCACCAACGACAGCGAGAATGTTTTAAAACAGATGGCACAAAATTCAGAAATCTGTTTTGCGGTTTTTGATGAGGAGAACAATACATTTTCTGCCCCGGTCTATGTGACAGAGAATGATTCCTGTGATATGATGCCGAGAATCTGCGATAACAGTGATGAGATTGTTGTTTCCTGGGTGCGAAATGATGCAGATGATCTGATGCAGGAGACTGGAATTAATACAATTTACACCGCCGCATGGAATGGCACGACTTTTGATGAGGAGACAGAACTGGTAAAAGCCAGTGGTACGGTGGACGATTATGTCCTGTATAAAAATGGTGATGCATATGAAACCATTTTTGCAGGACAGTCCAATGAAATGACCGCCATGTTTGATACAGATGGACGAGTCATAGAAGAACTTTCTGATTTATTCATGTTCTCTGAAGATGGCAGTATTTCCAGTATGCAGTATGTGGATGGACAGATTATCTCTGTGTCCAATGGAACCTTATACTCCTATAATCCGGCGGACAGAACAGTGGAAACATATCTGGCGGGAGAAAGTGCTTTTGGCGCAGAGATACAGTATGCTTCCAACAGCGAAAAAAGTGGGTATGTGTGGAGCCTTTACGATGAAGAGACCGGAACAGGCAGTATTGTGGCTTCCATGAAGACGGAAAATGGTTATTCGGAGCCGGTAACTTTATATGAAAAAGAAAATACCATCTGGAGATATGCTTCTCCGACCATAGACGAAAACGGAAACTGGCAGTTTGTTGCCAATGCAGAAGATGTGGCAAATGGAACCCATTCTCTTGTATCCATTGTGAAGGCACCAAAAACTGGTGTTGCATTGGCAGGTGCGTCTGTGGATGAAAATGACAAAGTCAATGGAGAAACCGGCGTGGATTATTTCCTGACGAATACCGGAGATACGCCAGTCACAGAACTGGAACTTACGATTACATTGTCGGACGGAAAGACTGTCACGAAAAAAGTCCCGGTAAATATCCTTCCGGGAGAAGATGCTGTAGGAACAGCCTATGTGGATTTATCAGATGCAGACACTAAACAGAATATACAGATATCTATTTCTGGTGAGGAGCAGACAGATACTTCCGAGTGCACGGTGGAAGATACCATTGGACTGCCAGATGTTTCTGTGACTGGAAGCTACATAGAAGATGGTGAGAATATCCAGGTGACGGCGGTGATTGCCAATGAAAGTACTACAGACACGGAAGTGTTACTGACGCTTTTCAGCGATGAGACACAGAAAATGGAACTGGAGAAGAAAAACAATATTACTCTGAAAGCAAGAGAAAAACAGAGTATTTCTTTTACAGTACCGAAGAATAAGATTATTTATAATGAAAACGATGCCGCTTATTTGACATTAAAAGCGGAAGCTACTGGTGGTGATTATAAAGAAGATAACAATATTACCTATATTGTTCTTTATAAGGAAAAGACACCTGGCACAGATCCGGGTGATTCAACGGGCAGCAGTGGAACAGAGAGTGAGATACCGACAACCGGAACAACAGAAACACCATCTCAACCGTCTGGTAGTGGAAACAATTCTGCTTCTCAGACAATGCCTGCACAAAACAATGGACGTCAATCAGTACCTCCAGCTGGTACCATACTGACCGATAACCGGACCAAAGCCGTTTACATGGTAACAGAACCGGGAATTTCAGTGGCTTACGCGAAAAATCTGAATACGAAAGCGAAAGCGATAACGATACCGTCAGCAGTGACGATAGGAAATGTTACATATAAAGTGACTTCCATCGGGAACAAAGCATTTAAAAATAATAAAAAATTGAAAAAGGTATCTATCGCCAGCAGCATCACAAATATCGGTAATTCCGCATTCCAGAATTGTATGAAACTGAAAAAGGTGACAATACCTGCTCAGGTGAAAAAAATCGGTAAGAAGGCATTTTATAATTGCAAAAACTTACAATCGGTGCTTGTCAAAGCAAAGAAATTGACAGCAAAGTCTGTGGGAAATAAAGCATTTACAAAGGCTGGAAGCAATAATTACCGTAAGCTTAAGGTGAAAGTTCCGTCAAAGAAATATGAATCATACAGCAAAATATTCAGAAAGAAAGGCCTGTCTTCAAAAGTAAAAATAATCAGATAGAAAAAATGGGTATGCACAGCAGGGGATTTTCCGCATTGGAAAATCCCCTGTGTGAATCTATCGGTTCATAAAATTACGAACAAGTCAGCTTTTGAAAGGAAAAACTAATATTTTACAGTGTTTGTGTTAATGATTGCGTTTGCCAGATCATCCACAGCAGCATCCGTTGTTGCTTCCGCCGAATCCGAAACCGAATCCGTTGCCGCATCCGCAGCAGGAGAGGAGGATCAGCAGCCAGATGATATCGCAGCATCCGTTTCCGTCATTTCCGCATCCGTTTCCGTTGCCGCAGCAGCAAAGTAATAAGAGAGGGAACAGGCAGTTTCCGAAACCAAAGCCTCCGTCGCATCCATTTCCTCTGTTCTGGCAGTTTGTAGCAGCTAAATCACTCATATTGTGTTACCTCCAAGGTTTATTTACAGTTTATATTATGCCTGGCACAGGAAATGTTTCCAAAAAATGTGCGATCAGGGAAACGGGTATACAAATAGAAGGATATACTGAGAAAAAATTCAGATTCATTGATAATAAAAAAGAAATCCGTTTTTTCTGGCAAAAAAATGAAGAAATGGCTTGTATTTTATTCAGAGATGGCATACAATATGAAAAGTGCCTGAAAACGTGCGCGTTTGCGGGCATTTATGAAAGATTGACAGAAAGAAAACGCAAGAACAACAGACATGTTTGAAAGAATACAGGAGGTATCAGGATGAAACCGTACAAGGAACTCAGCAGAAAAGAACTCTTAGATTTGCAGAAGGAGCTGCAGGCGGCATATCAGAGTCAGAAGGATAAAGGACTGAAGCTGGACATTTCCAGAGGTAAACCGAGCAAGGAACAGTTGGATTTATCTATGCCGCTGCTGGATGTGTTAAGCAGCAGCTCTGACATGCATGCGGAAGACGGAACCGACGTGAGAAATTACGGTCTTGTAGATGGTATTCCGGAAGCGAAGAAGCTGATGGGAGATATGATGGGAGCAGATCCTTCTCAGGTGATTGTATGGGGTAATTCCAGTTTAAATATTATGTATGACTGCGTGGCACGCTCCGTGCTCTTCGGCGTGATGGGCAACACACCTTGGTCAAAGCTTGACAAGGTAAAATTCTTATGTCCGGTACCGGGATATGACAGACATTTCGGCGTGACAGAGCAGTTCGGCATTGAGATGATCAATGTTCCGATCCTGGCGGACGGCCCGGATATGGATATCGTAGAAGAATATGTGAACAATGACCCGGCAGTGAAGGGTATCTGGTGCGTACCTGTGTATGCGAACCCGACCGGAAGCGTGTACTCCGAGGAGACAGTAAAGAGAATGGCAGCCCTCAAGCCGGCGGCCAAAGATTTCCGAATTTACTGGGATAACGCTTACTGCGTACATCATTTATTTGATGAAGAGGAGAAGCAGGCTAAGGTGCTGAACATTCTGGAAGAGTGTGAGAAAGCAGGCAATCCTGATATGGTATATCAGTTCTGCTCCACATCCAAGGTAACCTTCGCGGGAGCCGGCATCGCAGCATTATCTTCCTCTCCGGCAAACATTGCGGATATCAAGTCCAAGGTACAGTGGTCCACCATCGGCCCGGACAAGATCAACCAGCTCCGCCATGTGAGATTTTTCGGAGACGCTGACGGATTAAGAGAGCACATGAAGAAACATGCGGCTATCATTCGTCCGAAGTTTGAGGAGGTTATTGAGACTCTGGATAAAGAACTTTCCGAGCTTGAGATTGCACAGTGGAGCCATCCGACAGGCGGATACTTCGTATCCTTTGATGCTATGGAAGGCTGTGCCAAGAAGATCGTGGCAAAATGTAAAGAGGCTGGTCTGGTGCTCACCGGCGCCGGCGCTGCATTTCCTTACGGAAAGGACCCGAAAGACTCCAACATCCGTATTGCGCCGACCATGCCGACCATGGACGAACTCAAAGAAGCAATGCAGCTATTTATCACCTGTGTGAAGCTTGTGAGTGTGGAGAAACTTCTCGAAGCATAAAAAACTTGAAACAAAAGCGGGATTGCTGTAAGATATCATAGTCAGTGATTTACAGCAATTTCATAACAAGAGAGGATAAATACAGATGAGAATCATTTGTATTTATCCTTTTTGTGCGATAAGACCGGAGGACGGTCGATGGAAACTGCCGGAGGGGCAGGAAAGGAAATAGATTATGGAAAATGTAACGATTAAGGATATTGTGGAAGTGACCGGCGGAGTCCTTCTGTGTGGAGATGAAAATAAGGAGATCCGCGAGTTTTCCATTGATTCCAGGGAAGGCAGCGAGGACAGCATTTTTGTCCCGATCATCGGGGAGAGAGTAGATGCGCACCGGTTTATTGAGGGGGCGCTTTCCTTAAATGGGGCGACCTTTACTTCGGAGCATCTGCCGGCAGACGAGGAGAAACCGTGGGAGCAGATTGCCGCCAAAACCGGCCGGGTGAAGCCGTGGATTTATGTGAAGGATACGGTGAAGGCCATGCAGCAGGTGGGCACGTTTTACAGAAACCGCCTTTCTCTTCCGGTGGTTGCAGTCACCGGCAGTGTGGGAAAAACCACGACCAGGGAGATGATCGCGGCGGCGCTTTCCGCAGGAAAAAAAGTGTTCCAGACTCTGGGAAATCAGAACAGTCAGATTGGTGTCCCGCTGACTCTGTCGCATATGTCGAAAGAGGATGAGGCGGCAGTGCTGGAGATCGGCATGAGCGAGAGAGGACAGATCGAGACGCTTACTACCATGATCCGCCCGGATATCGCCGTGGTGACGGTCATCGGCGTCAGCCATATCGCACAGCTGAAATCCCAGGAGAACATTTGCCTGGAAAAGATGGATATCGTAAAAGGCGTACCGGAGGACGGCATGGTCTTCTTAAACGGGAATGATCCGTTTCTGGTTCCTTACCGGGGCAAGCTTCGGCAGAAGACGTATTTTTACGGCATGAGTCCGGACTGCGATTACCGGGCGGAGAATATCCGGAACGGCGACGGCCATGTTTCCTTTACCTTCTGTGCCGGAGAGCTGCGCATTCCGGTGGTGCTTGGTACCATGGGCGAGCATAATGTGAGAAATGCGCTGGTTGCTCTCGGGGTAGCGCATCAGATGGGCGTTGACCTGGAGGCAGCGGCAGAGAAGCTGCGGGAGTTCCATGGACAGCGGCTGAAGTTCGTGCCTTGCGACCGGTGTACGGTCATCGACGACACTTATAACGCCAGCCCGGATTCCATGCGGGCGTCCATCCATGTGCTTTCTTCCATGGAAAATGTAAAGGGACGCAGAATAGCTGCGCTTTCCGACATGCTGGAGCTGGGCGAGGACGAGAAAGAATATCACTATGAAGTGGGAAAATATATCGCGTCGCAGGACATCGACGAGCTGGTAGTCTTCGGTGAACTGTCCCGGGAGCTGCTGCGCGGAGCGGCAGACGGTAAACCGGGTGCGCTGCGGCTCACCCAGGTGGAAGACCGGGACGCCATGACGGCCTATCTGCTTGAGACGCTCCAGCCGGAGGACGTGGTTCTTCTTAAGGCGTCCAACGGCATGAAGCTGTCCGAGGTGGCGAAGGCGATCATCGGATAGCCTTGCGGGAAGCAGATTAGAAATAAAAAAGTAAGTATAGCAGGAAGAAGAGGTTTTTTCATGAATCAGAAGACATATAATGCGAACAGTATATCGGTTCTGGAAGGGCTGGAGGCCGTCCGTAAACGTCCGGGAATGTACATAGGAAGTGTGTCTACCAAGGGACTGAATCATTTGATTTATGAGATTGTGGATAATTCCGTGGACGAGCATCTGGCGGGATATTGTCATAATATTCAGGTGATTCTGGAGGCGGACGGCACGGCGGTGATCTCCGATGACGGCCGGGGTATCCCGGTGGGCATCAACGAGCAGACCGGGCTCCCTGCGGTGGAGGTGGTCTTTACCATGCTCCATGCAGGAGGAAAGTTCGGCACCGGCGGGTATAAGATCTCCGGAGGTCTCCACGGCGTGGGCGCTTCCGTGGTCAACGCCCTCTCGGTCTGGCTGGAGGTCAAGGTGCGTTCTGATGGAAAAATCTATCAGCAAATGTACGAGCAGGGCAAGCCGGTGGCTCCGCTGGAGGTCATCGGCAAGTGCAGAAAGGACGACACGGGAACGACCGTTACATTTCTTCCGGACGGGGAAATTTTTGATAAAACGTATTTTAAGGCGGAGGCCATCAAGAGCCGTCTCCATGAGACCGCCTATCTGAATCCGGGTCTTTCCATCACCTTTGAGAACCGTCGTCCGGGCGAGGAGGAGACGGTGGTTTACCATGAGGAAGATGGTCTCAAGGCTTATGTGAAGGATTTAAATCAGGGCAAGCCGCCGGTCAGCGAGGTTGTCTATTTCAAAAAGAAGGTGGACGATATCGAGGTGGAGATCGCCTTTCAGTATGTGGACGAGTTTCAGGAAATGATTCTCGGTTTCTGTAATAATATCTGTACCATGGAGGGCGGTACCCATATCACCGGTTTTAAGACGAAGTTTACCTCGGTGATGAATCAGTATGCCAGAGAGATCGGCGTCCTGAAGGACAAGGATCCGAACTTCACCGGCGCAGATGTGCGGAATGGTCTCACTGCGGTGCTTTCCATCAAACACAAGGACCCGCGGTTTGAGGGACAGACGAAGACAAAACTGGATAATCCTGACGCGGGCAAGGCGGTCAACGATGTGGTAGGTGAAGAGCTGGTACTCTACTTTGACCGGAATCTGGAGGAACTGAAAAAGGTACTGGCCTGCGCGGAAAAGTCCGCGAAGATCCGAAAGGCGGAGGAGAAGGCCAGAACTAATCTGATCACCAAGTCCAAGTTTTCCATCGATACCAACGGAAAGCTTG
The DNA here is from genome assembly GCF_002159465.1 of Eubacterium sp. An3. Taxonomy (NCBI): domain Bacteria; kingdom Bacillati; phylum Bacillota; class Clostridia; order Eubacteriales; family Eubacteriaceae; genus Eubacterium; species Eubacterium sp. An3. Next base: position 15,061 of record NZ_NFIR01000027.1, on the reverse strand, counting down.
CCAACTGCGAGAGCCGGAAGCCGGAAGAGTGCGAGGTCTTCATCGTGGAGGGAGATTCCGCCGGCGGCTCTGCCAAGACGGCCAGAAACCGGAGAACACAGGCGATCCTGCCAATCCGGGGTAAGATTCTCAATGTGGAAAAGGCGTCCATGGACAAGGTGCTTGCCAATGCGGAGATCAAGACGATGATCCATACCTTTGGATGCGGATTTTCCGAAGGATACGGCAACGACTTTGACATCAGCAAGCTTCGTTACGATAAGATCATCATCATGACCGATGCCGATGTGGACGGGGCGCACATCGCCACCCTGCTTCTGACATTTTTCTATCGGTTCATGCCGGATCTGATCCATCATGGACACGTATATCTGGCGACGCCGCCTCTTTACAAAGCGGTGCCAAAGCGGGGAAAAGAAGAGTATCTCTATGATGATAAAGCGCTGGAGCGGTACCGCAAGACCCATAAGGGGCCGTTTACCCTGCAAAGATACAAGGGCCTTGGCGAGATGGACGCAGAGCAGCTCTGGGAAACTACTCTGAATCCGGAGACCAGGGTGCTGAAGCAGGTGGAGATTGAGGACGGACGTATGGCGTCCGCGGTGACCTCCATGCTCATGGGCAGCGAGGTGCCGCCGAGAAGGGAGTTCATTCACACCCACGCGCAGGATGCGGATTTGGATGTGTAATACCGGATTTTTCAGATATTTTCAGATAGAAACAGAACGGAGGAACTTATGTCAGAACGGATTATAAAAACAGAGTTTTCTGACGTCATGCAGAAGTCATATATCGATTATGCCATGAGCGTCATCTGTCAGAGAGCGCTGCCGGATGTGAGAGACGGTTTGAAGCCGGTGCAAAGGAGAGTGCTTTACGCCATGGAAGAACTGGGGCTGCGGGCAGACCGGCCTCACAGAAAGTCCGCGAGAATCGTGGGCGATACCATGGGTAAGTATCATCCCCACGGAGACAGCTCCATCTATGAAGCGCTGGTGGTCATGGAGCAGGAGTTTAAGAAGGGGATGCCGCTGGTGGACGGCCACGGAAACTTTGGTTCCATCGAGGGAGACGGCGCCGCCGCCATGCGTTACACGGAGGCGAAGCTGCAGAAGTTTACCCAGGATGTGTATCTGGCGGATCTCGATAAGGATGTGGTGGATTTTCGTCCGAATTTTGATGAGACGGAGAAGGAGCCGGAGGTACTTCCGGTGCGGATTCCGAACCTGCTCATCAACGGCGCCGAGGGTATCGCCGTCGGCATGACGACGAGTATTCCGCCTCATAATCTTTCGGAGGTCATCGACGGGGTAGTGGCCTACATGGATAATCCGGAGATTACCACCGAGGGGTTGATGGAATACATAAAAGGGCCGGACTTCCCGACCGGAGGTCTGGTGGTGAACCAAAAAGAGCTGCGATCCATTTATGAGAGCGGCAGCGGTAAGATCAAGCTCAGAGGCAAGGTGGTCTTTGAGAAGGCGAAGAAACGTTCCGAGAGAGACCGGCTGGTCATCACAGAGATTCCGTATACCATGATCGGCGCCAATATCGGAAAGTTCATCTCTGATGTGGTGGGACTGATCGAGAGCAAGAAGACCACGGATATTGTGGACGTTTCCAATGAATCTTCCAAGGAAGGCATCCGCATTGTGCTGGAATTGAAGAAGAACGCCGATGTGGAGAGACTCAAGAATCTTCTATATAAAAAGACGCGTCTGGAGGATACCTTCGGCGTCAATATGCTGGCCATCGCCGACGGGCGGCCGGAGCTTCTGGGACTGAAAGACATCATCCGTCTGCATACAGATTTCCACTATCAGGTGATTTCCAGAAAATATAAGACCCTGTTGGAAAAAGAACTGGTGCAGAAGGAGATCAAAGAAGGACTGATTCAGGCCTGCGACATCATTGATCTGATCATCGAGATTCTCCGGGGCAGCAAGAGCCTCGCTGAGGCCAAGGATTGTCTGATGACGGGAGATACCGGGAAGATCAGCTTTAAGACGCAGAAGTCTAAGAAAGCCGCGTCACGACTGTCCTTTACGGAGCGCCAGGCCACAGCGATTCTGGAAATGCGTCTGTACAGGCTCATTGGTCTCGAGATTCTGGCACTGCAGGAGGAGTATGCGGAGATTCTCAAGCGAATCCGGGAATATGAGGAGATTCTGAATAATCCGGAAGCCATGAAAAAGGTCATCAAAAAAGATCTGCAGAAGATCAAAAAAGAGTACGGTTTTGAGAGAAAAACCGCACTGGAAAATGCAAAGGCTCCGGTGGTCATAGAGGAAGCCGTCGAGGAGCGGGAAGTCATTTTTGTCATGGACCGCTTTGGATATGGCAAGATTCTCGAGAAAAACATTTACGAGAGAAATCAGGAGGCGGTTGAAGAAGAGTACCGCACTATTCTTCCGTGTATGAACACAGATAAGCTCTGCCTCTTTACCCATAACGGACAGATGCATCAGGTGAAGGTGCAGGATATCCCGGGCGGCAGGCTGCGGGAGAAGGGAAGTCCGATGGATAATCTCTGTAACTACGACAGCCGGGAGGAACAGATACTTCTTATCGTTCCGGACCGTGCGCTGAAGGATCATGCGCTCCTGTTTGTTGCCCGTTCGTCTCTGTCAAAGATTGTGGACGGCACAGAATTTCTTGTGCAGAAGAAGACGGTGGCGGCCACCAAGCTTGGCGAAGGCGACGAGCTGGCGGCTGTGGTGCTGCTGACGCCGGAAAATGTGGAGCAGAGCTTCGTGGTGATGCAGAGCGAGGACGGATATTTCCTGCGGTTCCCGCTGGCAGAGATCACGAAAAAGAAGAAGAATGCCCTGGGCATCCGGGGAATGAGCTTAAGAGACGGCGATCAGATCCGGCATGTGTATGTGACGACAGCCGGAGCAGGGGATTCCATTCTCTATAAAGATAAAGAACTGTATTTCCAGAAAATAAAACAGATGTCGAGAGACAGCCGCGGTGTGAAAGTGCGGCGGTAGACAAAAAAAGAACTGATTCCCATGATTTTCAGGAATCAGTTCTTTTTTTGTGCGATAAGCCCGCAAAACGGCCGCCGTGCTTGCACGAGCGGACACCCGGCGGGCAACGGACAGCGAACGGCTCTGACGTGAGCTGAGAGATAAGCTCGCCGCCCCGACTAATAAATAACAATCGGGAAACCGGCTTCTACATTTTTATAGATGGTAGCCGCTGCGGAATACGGCAGATTCACGCAGCCGTGGGAGCCGTTGCTTCTGTAGATAGAACCGCCGAAGCTGTCTCTCCAGGTGGCGTCGTGCATGCCCTGATTACCGTTAAATGGCATCCAGTAAGTAACATCTGAGCTGTATCCGCTTCCGTTGGCGTTGGTTCCGGTCAGAGTAGACGGGCTCTCCTTATAAGTAAGAGAATATACGCCGGTGTATGTGTCATAAGTTCCAGGCGTTCCGGTCACACAGGAAGTGTTGAGGATACATTCGCCGTCAACATAGAGCCATACTTCCTGATTGGAAATACTGATCTCCACATAAGAATCGCCAATATCGTCTTTGGCAGAATTCCGGCACCGGGCGGTGTAGGAATATTCCGGTTCTCTTGTGACAGTCTTGCCGTTGGTGATGTTCTTCATTAATTTGGATTTTTCGCCGTCAAAATAAATCTTCCAGCCGTAATCTCCGCCGTAAGCGTTAATGGTCTCTCCGGAGGAGGTGGTGAAGTTTCTGGAAGCGCCCATGGTGTTATATTTGGAACCAAGCTCTTCCACATAATCGCCTACTTTGCTGTCATCAAGAGTCACTTCGAAGTCGTCGGAAATGTTGACCCAGTCTTTGATGGTGTTGTAGTCCACTGTCTCCGTAGTGTAGCTGAAATCATAAGTAATATTGCTGGAAGCGTACTTGTTGGCTGTTGCCAGAGCGTTCTGTACGGCTTCGTCGTCCTCATAATATTCCGGCAGTTTGTAAAGGTTCTCTTCTTCCAGATTGATGACCGTAACCCCGGTGGCAAGACCGGTTTTGATAGCCTCTAGAAGCTGGTTCTTCTTTATGGTATTACCAAGAACCTCCGGAACGATCTCAAACTGAGTTTCGCCGGCTTTTATGTAGGCATCCTCAGGAGCTACTACGTTTGCCTTGTCGAAACATTCCAGAGAATCAACGACCTCTTCCAGTTTGTCCTCGTCGAAAGAAACGTCAAGAGTTACTGTGCTCTCATCTTTACCGAAGAAATGGGTGAACCAGTTCCATGGACTTTGTGATTTATAGAGATCTTCAATCTGTGTGCCTACAGAGATGACGGTATCAATGTCCTGTGGATCGATTATTTCAGTGCGTTCCTTTTCTTCCAGCGCGATCTTGTGAGATTCCAGATCGTCGGTAAAGGTGCGTTCTGCTTCGTCCAGGGTCATTCCCCCAAGGCTGATGCCGTTTACATAAGTGTCGCGGTGAAAATGGTCTTTATAATGGTAAACACCGATTCCGTAGGCAAGAACAATGACAACGAAAACGGCTCCGATTATCCATTTGACAGGTAAGGAGGACTTTTTCTTTGCCTTTGCCGTTTTTCTGGCCTGGCTTCTCCTTCCGCCCTGCGGTTGTTTAGTTTGTTTCTCGTTTTTCATGAGTACATCCTTTCGTATGTGAAATTTGCGTATAATATTATAGTACATCCATAGGAAAAATCATACCGGTTAAACCTTACAATTATGTTAAATCTTTGTGATAACCTTGTAAATCCGATAAAAATTTTTGAATTTCCGCTGGTGAGTTCTGGCTGAGACTGGAGTTGTGGAAGCGGGTGTCCATGGTGACATCCGGACCAAACCAGCCGGGAGCTTTATAAGAATTGGCAGAATCTATATCCGGAAATTCAATTTCAGCCATGATGAGTCCTTCATAAGAACCGTGGAAAATATCCAGCTCAATAAGGTAACCATGGGATTCCGGGATTTTGTACCGGGTTTTTTCTATAATAATGCCGTCTGTTTTGGCGGAAAGATGGGTAAAACTCTCCCGGGAGAGGGGCATCTCCACTTCTTCTCTGGCAAGCAGTCCTTCAGATTTGACGGTCAGAATGTAGTCGTCGTTTTTCCGGCGGATACGGATGACCGGGCAGGTGCAGACATAAGCCTGGGCAATAATATCATGCGGATAGGAATCCAGATGCTCTGGTAACTGCTTGATTAAATATTTGCGCTCAATTTCCATGTCAACCTCCTTTTATAAATGAAAAATAAACCATTTCAGTATAAAAGTATAACTGATTTTTAAGAAAAATGAAACCATGAATTTCTTATGGCTGACCTTGATTAATATGCTTTTTTAGGATATTATTTAAGGAAGCGCTGAAAAAAGTGCCTTATCATATTTGCAGGAGGTTTTCATATGAGTTTAGTATATGTTTTTTTTGCAGACGGATTTGAAGAAGTAGAAGCACTCACAGCAGTGGATTTATTAAGAAGAGCCGGCGAGGATGTGCGAATGGTTTCTGTTATGGGAAGAAAAGCGGTGACCGGATCCCACAATATTTCAGTGGAGTGTGATATGGTGTTTGAAGAGATAGGAAAAACAGCGGATATGCTTGTGCTGCCAGGCGGACTGCCAGGAACGGATCATTTGCGGGAGCACCGGGAACTGGCGCAGCTGCTCACGGAGCAGTATCAGGACGGTCGATATGTGGCGGCTATCTGTGCGGCGCCGTCGGTCTTTGCAGGACTGGGATTCCTTGAGAACCGGAAGGCAACCAGCTATCCGGGATGTGTGGATGCGTCCCGGTGCGGCAGCTATGTGGAAGATCCTGTGGCGGTGGACGGAAATGTTATTACCAGCCGGGGTGTCGGTACGGCGATACCTTTTGCCCTTGCGCTCATCGAGGCATTGGAGAGCCGCGCAGAGGCAGAGAAGATTGCCGCGTCGATCGTATACCGGTAATCAGGAGGAATTTATGAGTCAGGAGAATCAAACCGGCTTTTTCAGGCAGTATTTTATCGCATGTTTTCAGCCGGGGAAATATAAGTTGCTGCTGGAAAAAAAGACAGGCAGCCATGTTCTGTATCTGGGTCTGCTTCTGCTTTTTCTTCTGGTGGTAGATACGCTGATTCCTTTCGGAGCATGGACAGCCAGCGTGGGAGGGTTCCGGAATCTGTTTATGAACCGTATTCCGGAATTTACTCTGGATAATGGAACGCTCACCATGGAATCGCCGCTTTCTTTTGAAATCGGCTCATCTATCCGGGTGGAGATCAATTCGGGCGTGGAGAAATACACACAGGAAGATTTTGATGAAGAGTACCTGCAGGAAATTCTTGTCAGCAAAACAAATGTGTTGATCCGCACGGGCGAAACGGGTTCTGAACTTTCATTATCTGAACTTTCATTATCTGCCCTGAGCGGTCTGTATTTGGACAATCAGGTGCTCACGGCGGCGATACCCGCCATTATGGTCATGCTGCTGTTCTATTTTATAATGATTTTTATATCTAAGGCTGTGCAGTATCTGATAGTCTCTCTGGTATATGGACTGATCTGCCGGGTGGGCGTACGCTCGCCGGAGGGAGAGACGCTATCCATCAAGGATTCGTTCCTCATTGCGGTGTATGCCAAGACTCTTTTTGCCATCATCGGCAGCGTCAATGCCAGTCTGGGTTATATCATAAGCAGTTTCTGGGTATCTATGATATCCATTGTATTTGTCATGAGTTATATGTTTAAAGCGGAAGTTTCTGTTTTGAAACCGGAAGTTTCCTGAAAGGGGAGATAATATGTCAAAAGTTATTATGGTTACCGGCGGCAGCCGGAGCGGGAAAAGCGTGTTGGCCGAGAAGAAGGCGATTGAGTATGGAAAAAGAAGCGTGCTTTACATTGCTACGGCTATTCCTGTAGACGAGGATATGAAGGAACGAATCCGCATCCATCAGGAACGCAGGGATTCCGAGTGGGGAACGTATGAAGGATACCGCGATCTGGGCGATGTGGTGAGCAGTACAGAAAAGGACACGATCCTTCTTGACTGTGTGACAGTGCTGGTCACTAATATTTTGATGGAAGACGAGAGGGACTTTGACAAGATAAGCGCCCGGGAGATTGAAGATCTGGAAGCACAGGTCATGCTGGAACTGGGTAATATTATCAAAGGCGCCAGAGACGGCAACAAGACGCTGATTCTTGTGACCAATGAAGTAGGGATGTCCGTGGTTCCTTCCTATCGTCTGGGAAGAATTTTCAGCGATATCACAGGAAAAGCGAACCAGCTCATCGCCTCCTTAAGCGATGAGGTTTATATGTCCATCAGCGGTATTCCGCTGCGCCTGAAATAGGTGACGGTATGAAAAAGAAAAAAAGAAGCCCGATTTCTCTCCTGATCCTGCTGATCTGCCTGGCAGTGGCTGCTTTTTCCGCCTGGAAGCTCTATGGTTATTTTCGGGGCTACCGGGACGGAGAGAAGGAATACGAGGAGCTGACGCAGTATGTGGAGACATCACAGCAGGAGGAGACGAAAAAAGGAAAGAAGGATAAATGCCCGATCACCGTTGATTTTGACTCTCTGCGGGCCATCAACGAGGATATTGTCGCCTGGCTGTATATTCCTGATACGGGAGTGAACTATCCGGTGGTGCAGGGTGAGGATAATGAGTATTATCTTCATCATACTTTTGAGAAGAAAGAGAATTTTTCCGGAGCTATTTTTATGGATACTACATGCAGTCCGGACTTTTCTTCGGACAACAGTATCCTTTTCGGTCATAATCTGAGAACCGGTGAAATGTTCGGGCAGCTGAAGCGGCTGTACGATACCGATTATAATGAGGAGGCTGATTACCAGAAACACCCGGTCATCTGGGTGGTAACTCCGGATTCAGCCATGGAATATCGGATATTTGCAGCAAGAGAAATCAGTGTGGAGCGGGATACGGACGTCTACATGGTAGACTTTGCGCAGCGGGAGGAGTATCAGGCATGGATGGAGCAGCAAAAAGCCGCCTCCATGTATGAAACAGATACGGACATTTCTTCCTACGAACCGATGCTCACACTTTCTACCTGTACATCAGATACAGAGGACGGCCGCCTTATCGTACAGGCGATCCGTATTCAGGTGCGCGCACAGTAAGGAAAGGAAATGTGATGTGGAGAAAAATGTGGAATTCTTCCAATCGGAAGGTTCTGTGCTGTAATATCATAACTGCCCTTGTTCTCAACCTTTTCCTGGAATGGATGGAAAGAAAGTCTGTGGCGGAGGTTCTTTCCTTTGTCAATGAGAGGACTTATGTATTTCTTTTTAATGCGGCTATAATTTTCATGTCTCTTTCTCTGATATTGCTTGTCAGAAAGAAAATATTTGTATATGCGGTTATTACCGGGTGCTGGATTCTCATAGGAACTACGAACGGTATTGTTCTGAACGGAAGAAAGACTCCCTTTACCGCAGTGGATCTGACTGTTGCCAAATCAATTCTGCCAGTGCTCAATAGTTATCTGGAGCTCTGGCAGATTGTATTACTGGTGATTTTGATGATCGGGGGAGTCATAGCGCTCGTATGTCTATGCCTCTATTCGCCGTCCAGCGGCAGATCCTTTGATATGAGAGCAAATGTACTGCTGGTACTGCTGCTGTCGCTGCTTTTCGGAGCCATTGCTTATGTGGGAGTGGGAAGAGGACAGATTATCAGTAAGTTTGATAATCCTATCAACGGTTACAAGGATTATGGTGTTGCCTACGGTTTTTGCGTGACAGCTCTTGATACCGGGATAGACCGGCCTATCAATTACAGCCGGGACAGGATCAATAAGCTGAAGAGCAGGATATCTGACGCGCTTTCCGAGAAAGAAGAAAAGGAAAATACAGAGAACAGCCGCGAACCGAATATCATCTTTATTCAGCTGGAATCATTTTTTGATCTGACCCAGGTGAAAGATTTGAATATATCTGAGGACCCTATTCCATTTTTCCATCAGCTTCAGGAGCAGACCACTTCCGGCAGACTGACGGTGCCGGTGTACGGCGCGGGGACCATCAATACGGAGTTTGAAGTGATCACCGGCATGAGTACGGAATATTTCGGCACGGGAGAGTATCCGTACCGGAGCGTTTTGAAGGACAAGACCTGCGAGAGTATTGCGTATTGGCTGAAAGATTTATCTTATGAGAGCACGGTGATTCATAACAATAACGCGTCATTTTATGACAGATACCGGGTATTTTCCAATCTGGGATTTGACAATTTTATTACCATTGAAAATATGAATGTCAAAAGCTGGACGGAGGCCGGATGGGCGAAGGATGCTATTTTGACGGATTATATTATGGATACTTTGGGCAAAACCAGTTCCAGAGATATCATTTATACTATATCGGTACAGGGACATGGCGATTATCCTACAAGCGGTCAGGAGGATGCGAAGATTCAGGTGTCTGGTGAAGGATACAGCGAATCCTACCTTAATCAGGTAACCTATTACGCCAATCAGATTCATGAGATGGATGAATTTCTGCAGGAATTGATCGGAAAACTGGAGAAATGCGGCGAGGATACCATGGTCATCGCTTATGGAGACCATCTTCCGGGGCTGGATTTCGAGACGGAAGATTTAAAAGAAGGAAATAAATATGAGACGCCGTATTTTATCTGGGATAACTTTGGATATAACAGCAGTCATAAAGAGGAGGAGTCAGAGAATCTGTCCGCTTTTGAGCTGGCCTCTAAGGTTCTCTCTCAGGTCAATATACACAGCGGAATCATCAATCAGTTTCATCAGACTATGAAAGGGACTAAGAATGAAGGAAAGAATCTGAAGCTTCTTCAGTATGATATGCTTTATGGGGCCGATTTTTCCCATGAGGATGAGGAAGAGCTGGAACCAACGACTCTTAATTACAGTCTGAAACCTGTACGGGTGACGAAAGTGAAGGAAAACGACGGTAATTATCTGCTGCTTGGAGAGAATTTTACCGAATTCAGCCGCGTGTACATCAATGGGATTCTTACAAATTCCACCATGAAAAGCAGCCAGGTCCTTGAGATTAAGGCCAGCGCCTTAAAAGACGGCGATGAAATAGTCATACATCAGGTGAGTAAAACAAACAGTGATATGACTCTGAATAAATCAGATGTATTCACCTTCCATAAATCTCTGGTGGAGCCATTATATAAAGACAGCACAGAAGTGCAGAATGGAGAATAAACATATAGAATAAGAAAGGCCGCCCGAGGTCTGTCTGCTGCATAATGATTCCGGCAATGTTTTTCCGATGGGAGTTGTCAGGAAAGATGATCCGGCAGGCAGGCTGCGGGCGGCTGTTTTTGTCCGTATCAATTTTCTTCCCACACGCAGTTCATAAAGTTGTGCTGCAGCTCTTTATAATATGTCCGGCTGACGGGAATCTTTGAACCGTCAGACAGGGTGCAGGTCTGCCGGTTCATGGTGACGATATGCCGGCAGTTGACCAGAAAACTGCGGTGGGAGAAACTGAACCAGCTTTCGGTATTGTCTTTCAGGGCGTTCAGTTTTTCCGGCGTTCTGTAAATGGTTTCTCTCGTATGGATCTCCGTGTTCCGCAGTACCCGTTCCATGTAAAGGATGTCCTTCTGCGGAATTCGCGCGGTGGTTTTTCCAAACTGGATGGCGAGATAAAAACGGCCAAGTTCCTCCAGGCGTGCAATCGCTTTTTGCAGCGCTTTCGGGAGATAAGTGTCTGTCTGACTTTTCAGAATGAAATATATGTGGGAGGATTCATATACCTGCGAGGCATAGTCAACATAATTAGTGATATAAATAATCTGGCAGTCAGGCAGCAAAGAAGTAATGTTTTTTGCCGTCTGGATTCCGGAGGAACCCTGCAGTTCAATATCCATAAATACGATATGAGGCTCAAACTGGCGTTCTCTGACGGCAGCGAGAATATCAGAATCATCGGAAAAGGAAAAAATCTGTGCTTCCATAGGGCTATACTGTTTAATTTTCTGGCATATTTCTTCGGATGTAATAGGATTATCTTCACAGACAGCGATCGTCAGCATGAAAAAACTCCTCTCTGTCTCATTTTCGAGATGAATATGCAGAAAATGGAATGAAACGGCTGTCATGAGGCGCCCGGACTGAAAACATTACATTTACTGCATTTTTTTCATCAACAAAATAATAATCTTTATTATACAAGATTTTTAATATATATGAAACAGAAAAAATGCCATAATTATTTCACGTTTTTACAGGAAGTGTTGGATATATTTCTCTGCTTTTTCCAGATCTCCTTTTTGCAAAAGGATAGAGATGACCTGAAGGTGACCGGCAATATCATGATTCTGCTTCCGGAGCAGAAGATTTTTCTCCTGAATATCTTTAAAATCAGCTATGTTTTGCTCAAGAATTTTTTGTTTCTTTCTGTGCAGATGAAAGTCTTTCAGTATCTGCCGGGCTTCAAGGAGTCCCTGTTCAAATAGCACAGAGGCAAGGAAAAGTCCCAGGAACACAAAAATCCAGCCGCCGGAGCCCAGCTGCTCCAAAAAAGCGTAAAGTACGCCGGTACCGATGAAGAAAGCAACCAGTCCAAGTTTGATCAGAATTAGCAGATTCATTTTCTGCACATAGGTGTTCCAGAGCCAGATGGCGAAAGGAGTAAAAATCGCCTGCACGATCACCGGAGGGAAGATGAAGAGAAACAGGCGGATGGGATCATTTTCCGGCGCTATGGTATTGGAAGATGTATTCAGATCCAGATGAAGAGCATAACTGATCACATAATAGACCATTCCCATATTCAGCTCTATGCAGCTGGCATAAAGAAGAACAAACAGATTATTCTCGATGTGCCGGAACAAACTGCCGCGGTATAAAAGCATGCTGGCAAGAAAAGGGGAGAGCAGCAGTATTATTTTATAGGATGCCGTTGTGATCTCTCCAGTCAGCAATGTATAAATAATGGGAAGCAGCATAAATGGCAGACTAAACAAAAAAGAGTGCCTGACATGGGAGCGCGGCGTCATAGTTTTGCTGATGTAAAAAAATACGGACGACAGGTAAATGATATGGGAGCCGATAAAGGCCGCGGTGAATATTTGAGAAGAAGATAAATGCAGTGTCATGGGAGATTCCTTTCATCAGGTATAATCAATCATAATGTCAGAAACAAAAATGTTCTTGTGATCCTGCCACCGGCAGGCACCGTCCCGTTTTCTGACGATTTCTTCAATGATCGACAGACCAAGCCCGTGATAAAATGTATCGGACTTTGTGGTTTTATGATCAAAAACTGTGTCTGGATTTTTTGCATTTTCCATATGGATAAAAAGAAAATTCCCTTTATATGTAATGGAAAGATTCAAAAAAGGCGTCTCCTGCCCGGAAGTCTCACAGCTCTCAATGCCGTTATTCAAAAGATTGAAAAACAGGCTGATAAATGTGGGGGCCGGAATCCCGATCTCCTGTGGAAGAAGAATATCACAGGAAAATGCGATGCCCAGATTCTCACATTCCGTCTCTTTTCCGTGCAGGATCACATCGAGTATATCGTTATCGCAGTAATGTTTATATCGTACACTCTGAAAAGACGAAGAAAAATCACCGCAGGCATTGCGGGCGTCCTCCAGTCGGTCTTCCTCCAGCAGCCGCTCGATCAGCCGCAGATGCTCCCGCACATCCTCCATCTGCCTCTCCATGCCCGCCTGAGACGCGCGGAGCCCCTGCTCCTGCCGAAGCGCCGTCCGGCGCTGCATCTCCAGATATTCCACGTTGATTTTCGCGTAAAATTCCCGCAGAGAAACAAAAATAAAAACCACAATAAACAATATGATGCTGATATAGATAAAAAAGAACAGCACAATGGAAATGTGCGTCCGGTACACATAAAGGTAGTAGGCGAAAATGAAAAGGGGCACCGTCAAAAGCAGCGCCGCCAGAATCACACCGGCCCGCCGGAAAAAAATCGAGTGTTTTGTTGTATCTTTATCTTTTACGTCTTTTTGCATGAAAAACCTCCTGAGTACGAAGGGCAGGGCCTTCAAAGGGTGATGGTGTTACTTGTAAAAGTATTTTGTATCAATATTATTATAATGGATATCTGGAAAAGAGGAAAGGAAAAACAGGAAGGGAGAAAATCGGAAAAAGTAAGCAGAGCAAACCGGGAAAAGTGATACATTTCTTCTGTCACTGAAACGAAGTATGTGATATACTTATAAAGAAAAGAATATAGCAGAGAAATAGAAAAGAAAATGGCTCGCAGTCTACAAATAAATGTAAAAATATGGAAAATATATTGCAATAGAAATAAAAATATTATAAAATAAATATTGTCCATCAGGACAATACCCGGGCAAGCGGGGAAAGGAGGACAAGATGGAAGAGATGACAGTTTTGGAAATGCAGAGATTTTTGAACCAACAGTATGCAGAAGGCAAAACAGAGCTGGAAGCTCTCAGAAATTTAATGGCAATTTTGGGATTGACCTATCCACAAACAGAAAAAGATAAATGAATAAAAAATACATAAGGGGCTGTCGCACCAAAAACAGCTTATGCCCTATGGCAGGGATTCATGCTTTGCATGGAATCGCTGCCATATTTTTTTGAATAAGCGTGGGACCTATGGCATAATCGCAGACGACTTGCGTTTTGCGACTCAACTTTCGAACGTTTATGGAAACGCCATTCGCGCTAAACTCGCTAACGCTCAGACAACGCGCTCGGTGGCGGATCCGTTCTCAAGTTTTGTGACGCAAAACCTGCAAAGCATCTGCTCTTTATGCCATAGGAATCCACGCTTTTTCATAAAGATCGGGGATCCGATCCCATTGCAGATCCATGAATCCTGCCATTCGCCACGCCCGATGCCAAAAGCTGTTTTTGTTTCTGCCGACTGTGGTACAGCAAAAGAAAAAAGCCGAACTTTTTTACAAAGAACGGCTCTGCGTGTATAATTATGTTATGCACAAAACGAAAATTATACAAAAAGATTATAGCCTATCTTCGATGAATTATCAATTAAAACTTCCTTTTGAACTGGAAGTTCTGATCCCGGACGATGACCCGGTCCGCCTGTTAAGTGCGTTTGTGGAGGAGCTGGAACTGACTGATCTGTACCGGTCTTACGGAAAGATCAAAAAAGGCCAGGTGACACCGCGTCAGATGTTCAAGATCGTGATCTATGCCGCCATGAACCATATCTATTCCAGCAGGGATATTGAAACCGCCTGCAGGAGGGATATCAATTTCATGTATCTGTTAGAACAAAAACCTGCACCGGACCATGCGACCATTGCCAGGTTCCTCTCCCTTCATTTATCCCGGTGTTCGAAAAAGGTGTTAGCCGAAGTGACGGAAATACTCTACAGCCTCGGTGAGATATCCGGGACCCATATCTTTATTGACGGGACAAAGATCGAATCTGCAGCAAACCGGTATACATTTGTATGGAAGAAAGCGGTGACAAAACATCTGCAGAGGCTCTGCCAAAAGATTGCAGTCTTTGTGGAGGAATGCGAGATACTGTATGGGATCCGTTTCATTTTCAACGGAAAGAAGTTCGGTCTCAGGACCCTGAAAAAGATCCGGAAAAGACTCTATAAGATCAAAGAGGAAGAAGGGATCGTGTTTGTCCATGGGATCGGAAAAAGAAAAAGCCAGATCCAAAGATCCATTGAAACATTGGAAGGATACATGGAAAAACTGAAGGAATATACGAAGAAGATCCACCTATGTGGTGGCAGGAACAGTTATTCCAAAACAGATCCGGATGCTACTTTTATGAGGATGAAAGAAGACCATATGCAGAACGGACAGCTGAAACCAGCCTATAATCTCCAGCATGGTGTGGATTCCGGATACATTACATGGCTTGATATAACGCAGAGGCCGACAGATACCAGGACCCTGATCCCGTTTATAAAAGATATGGAGGAACACCTGTCGTTCCATTATCGGGATATCGTTGCAGATGCCGGTTACGAAAGTGAAGAAAACTATCTGTTCCTCGAAGGAAACGGCCAGATTGCTTATATCAAGCCGAATAACTATGAACAAGCAAAGAAGCGCAGGTATCAACAGGATATCGGACGCATGGAAAATATGACATACGAT
>NZ_NFIR01000026.1:0-52052 GCF_002159465.1 Eubacterium sp. An3 | reverse complement strand
TCATTTCTATAACAGTACTAAAAGTTGAGTACTGAACTATTAGCACGGATTGATAAGAATCGAGTCTATTGTCTCACATATGACTATGATTTTCGAGGTACGGAGTATTTACCGTTTACCTTTTATCCATCCTGTCTCCACAACATACCCAATATCTATCCTATCCACTCAACTCTCCGCCATTTTCCACAGTAGACTAGTTCCCACTTACCCGTAAAATGAAAAAATCCGGGAACCGGAACCTGTCCTCTGACAAGTCTCGATTCCCGGAAATACCTTGTTTCTACACTTTTCTTTATTTCTCAACTCGTGACATCAACACGACACTCTCAACATTCACAGTAACAGGGATTTTATACAGCATAGCCAAACAACACCCTGCACATTTAAGGTAGGGTAGGAAATTCATTTTATCAAATAAAATGACAGTTATTTCTTTACCAAAAATTAGTGCATCCACAGAATCTTTGCTAAAACCAGAGATAGAAATAAATATTCCTATCGTTCCGACTAATTTTTCATCGACCTTACCTTTAAATGCATAGATATCAGATGTCGCCATTTCCTTTTTATACCATTTTGCCTCTAACAAATATACCTTATCTCCTAATACAACAGAACCATCTATTTGTTCTCCAGATATTTTATAACTAGCTCTTGGATACAATTCATCACGCTTTCAAACTTCCAAAATCAACTTTTCAAATTTGTATCCTCTAGCCTGATACCATGATTTTTGTGCATAGTCTGGCTCTTTACATAACAGATTATATTCGTTAATTAAATCCATGCCTACACCTCTTTACATATACAATACTTTCCGCTTTTCTTCTTTTGCGAAAAGGTATCCCCTTTGCCAAAATGTATATCGCTTGTCCCAAAATATCTATCCTCTGGGGTAAATCAGTTTCCGTATTGCCATTCTACGGAAACTGAAACACACATTTATTTTTGCCCCAAAACTGCGGAAGTCTTTGATTTACCGGGCGTTTCTCGACAGCAGAACACCTGCTCCACATAGCCAATATTAACAATTTTGCAAAACTCCATCCTCCCCTAAATCCCCCTTATTTACAGACTTTTTGCACTTAGTTTTGCCAAATCATTTCTTTTCGCAGAATGCAACATCTTGTGGTTTTTGTATATTTTTTCGTGTCTATTATGCATGATTTTGTGCAATCAGACAGACTGTCTCCACATGGTTAGTTTGTCCAATCTGATTACTCTATTTTTGTATTCTCAATTATATGGATGACCTACAAGCAAAATTTATTATTCATCTCTTTTCCTTTTCATCAAAGAAATGGAGCCGAATACTATTGATATTAAACTCAAAGGAGCTAAATAAATATTTTTTACATACCATGCTGAAAAAGTGGGGAATAGGGTCATATTAGATATATGAGCTTCATTTACTTTGCCGCTTATAGTTAATGCTATGTTATTTTCTAATGAGTCTTCTGTTATCATCATTGATGCCTCTAATTCATTTGGTACTCCATGAAAATCAACAGATTGTTCATGAATAGAATAAGTTTCTGGAGTAATAGAAGGCGAAAATAAAAGCTCTCCACTTCCCTCATATGTTAATGTGGTAATACCATCAAAATCCATAGAACAATAATTAGTAACTGGTGATTCATTATATTTTCGCATAATATTGGGCGTAATCAAAGTGGTTTTCTTACTCGTTGTCAGGTATGGCGTCCCATATAAATCTTCATCTACTATAATATTAAATTCTGTTGCTTGAAATACTTCTTTATTATCTGAAGTAAATGCTGTTATTTTAGCGCCAGTTGTCCAAAACTCATATTCAGAACTATCCAGACCACCTAAAAGTATACCTTCGTTTAATATTATTTCTTTGTTAGAACATCTTACGGAATTCGCTTTTCCTATAGATTTTTGGCTTATAAAAAAAGCCGATGTAGTCGTTTGATTATTTTGTATACCAACTAGTCCGAAAGGAGCTTGCTTTTCTACAGATAATAAGAGATATTCTATATTCTCATATCTTGTATTTTCGTAATCTACACAAATATTATCTAAGCGAATTTTACAATCACTCTCTATTTGTAAGTTTATTTGATCAGTTTCGAGAGAACCTCTAGCAGAATTTGCTACAAATTCTAACTCTTTAACTTCGTCCGAAAAATATATATTTGCTTCTGACGGAAAAAAGAGGAACAATGTGTACACTATCCCTAATACCAGCACAAACATTTTAATTACGTTAAATAGCAATGTACTTCTAAGCCAATATAAAAATCGGCTATCGTAGATTGATCGAATTATCTTAGAAATCCTCTTGTATATAAGCCACATTCTAAACTTCATTTTTTACCCTTTCAACTTGATCAGCTAAACGTATATCAAAAATTAAAGAAAATATCCCGAAAAACAAAAAATGCTTATAGTAATAATATAAATGCCTGAAAAATCTTTCTCCCAGGCTATTTTACATTATTTTTTCTTCCCTCAGTAGTGGTATATCCGTAGTCCACCTCTGACTCTCCTGCTCCGATTTGCTACATTTCAGCTGCCAAAGACCGTTAAACAACTCACATTCTGACTCCTGCCGTGGCACACGAAAAGCACTCGTATCATATTTTAAAGACCTCCTGTTTTGCCAGATATGTAGTTGCCTCTGAGATTGTTAAAACAACCATAGGATAAGCAAAGCGCGGCAAAATGTGTCATATTAAGGCCATCAAAAGTAGTAAAGACGTAGCAAGAATAGGGGGTTACTACTGTGAATATTTTCAAAATTATTTTTTTCAAGACTAAAACAACTATTTTTAGTATATTCGTACTTTTTACACATCTACTACAATCAATCTATTTTTTTAATAACACATATTTAGTAACTATGTTTAAGAATCTCGATTTTTCTAGTACGTTCAATATTATCTAATTCTAAAAAAGCAAGCAAACTTAATTGATAAATTTCATCATACCAAAATTCCAGTTCTTGCTCTGACATATCCGCTGTATGCTTTTTATAATTTTTAGAAACACAGTCGCAATTATTATGTCTTAAATTCATGTTATTGTATAAAAAGAATATATTATTTTCTAAGGTTTTATTAATACTTTTTAGTTCTGTTCGTTTAGGCTCTAATTGATCGGCTAATAAAAGTATAATAGCTTTCTTGGCCTCAATGTTTCCTTGCAACGCATGATGATTATATTCAATAATTTTATATGATATGGCAGGAGAAACTATCTCTGATACAGCAATAGCTTCCGGAGATTTAGGAAGCATAATTGTTAGACTTCCTTTTTGATACATCATATAGCCTATCGCTTCAATTACCTTTATGATTTGTTGCAAATAAACTTGCTGTGGCGAATTTATCCCTGTATATATCAACGACATATTATAATTTAAATATAAAACTAAATTATATGTATATTCGCAAAACAATATTAGATAATTCAAATCAAAATTACTTGGTACCTTTTCAAAATGCATACCATAGAAATCATCAAAATCATCTAAACTCAAACATGTTCCACGAAATGGGATATTTATAAAATTTGCCGCACAATAGTCTTTCAGAGAATAATAATTTCCTTGTATATCTTGAATTTTCTGAACATAAAAAGCACTATACAAACGATCATACTCCCTTTTTATATCAATTTGAGCCTCTTCTAAAATTTGCGCAAAATTTCTTCGTTCCATCTATTAACCCCTTTTCTAATATAACTAAAAATAGTCCATTTAAATATTATAATACCACAAGATTTACCTTACTTCTATATCAAAAAAGCCCTGTTAAAGCAGAGCACCTTCATTTTTCCATATCAGCTGATACTCGCAATCCGTTTAGCTACTTGCTCATAAAAAATGGACTGTATCCCACAGCCCATTTTTTATATTTCGGGGAACATTTTCTGTGAAACTGCTCTCCTTCTCCATTTCCTTCCTGGCATTCTCCTAGTTTTTCCATCCGCTTTAGCTCATCCACGACGTCCTCCAGACCCAGGCGGGTATAGATGTTCAGTGTTACGCCGATATCGCTATGCCCCATCAGATACTGGAGCGTCTTTGGATTCATACCTGACTTAGCCATATTGCTACAGTAAGTGTGGCGGCAGACATGGGGTGTGATATTTGGCATCTGAACCCGGTAAATGTCGTTGTATCGTTTTATCATATGGTTAAATCGATGCTCCCAATGCATCGCCACCAATGGAAGGCCCTCTTTATCCGTAAACAGAAATCCTGTGTATCCGTCCATCACTCTCTCATACCTCGGTGCTTCCCGGTCCTCGATGATGGCCTGTGAACACTGGAATACGTCTTCGGACATAGGCAGCTTCCTGGTTCCTGCATTGGTTTTCGTTGACTTGATAACCAGCCGCATATCTGAAGTTCTTTGTAGCTGATGGTCAACGTTGATGTTTCGATTCTTCATATCCAGATTCTTCAGTGTCAGGCCACAAAATTCCGAGATACGCATTCCTGTATGAAAAAGCATATAAACTACTTCGTAATACTTACATAATCACCTCTCTGGTCACGCTGTCGTTGACTACCATCGTGGCAAGTTCAAAACCAAATGGGTTTTTGCGAAAAACGTCATCATCCACCGCCATCTGAAAAGTGGAATGCAGCACGCTCCGGACTGTCCTGACGGTGTTGTACTTTTTGTCGTCCTGCTGAAATTTGATTAGGAACAGCTTTGCGTCCAAAGCTTTGACCTGGGAAATCTTCTTCCCGTTAAATGGCTCCTTTCTCATAAGGTTCTTCACAAATTTGTAATTCGTCAGGGTATCCAAGTCATAGCCAATTTGCTTTTCCAGTTTCCGTAGGGACAGACGGAGCTTTTTCCCTATAATCTCACAACTTATTAAATATCCTTTTAGAATAAAAAGATATCAACAATGAGGCTGTCGCAGCTCCCATTAAAACCACCCATGTATGCATAGCAAAAATATCAAACAGAACACCATAAATCGCCTGCCCGACCGGTTGTCCGCACATTGCAATGGAAATCAGTGCTGCCATGATTTTTCCGACTAATTGAGGCGGGGTCTGTGTCTGCACCAGTGTGTAGATTTGAACCATAAAAAGTGTGGAGGCTCCCATAGCGATGAAGCTCATGAAAGTGATTGCCCAATACGATACGATGGCGGGCATATTCAGGAAAAGAGGAATACCCATAACCGCTACGGCAATCGAACAAACCAAAAGCAGCACATACGAATTTTGGATTTTCAGCTTTTCCGATACGATGGCAGTTAAAATTCCGCCACACAGACCACCTAACGCCAACGCCCCCTGCGTGAAGCCGTACATTGTATCAGACATCCCTAATACCTGCGTAATGAGAATGGGCGTTCCAACAATCATCACTGCGCTTAAAACCAGATTGAAGATGGACACCAGAAAAACTACTGAAAAGAAAATAGGCTTTTCTGTCCTTACAAATTGATAGCTTTCTTTCAGATCCATTCCGATTACCTGAAATACACCGACTTCACGTGGGCGTTTTTCGTATGGGATATGAATAAAATTCTCCATGATAGCTGAAAAAGTAAAACACACTGCACTCAAAAATAAAATCGGATTAATCCCCCAGAGAGTAAACATCACGCCACCGATCACCGGCCCCAGCAGTCCGGAAAGTGTATTGACCTGATTGATTACTGCATTTCCAGCCATCAATTTGTCTTTTGCTACCAGCAGTGGAACGCTTGTCTGTACTGCTGGCTGGTATGTGCCGGATATACCATAGAGTAGCATTAAAACAACGATAAAAAGCGGAACCGTTGGTATCTTTCCCAGCGAAAAATAAAATAACATGATAATGGCTGCCGTAGAGAAGTCCAGTCCTACCATTATGTTACGTTTATTCACACGATCAGCCAGTACTCCTCCAGCCATAGAAAGAATAACCATGGGAGCAAATGAACAGGCAGTCACAATACCAAACAACGTGGAAGAACCTGTTTCCCGCAGCAAATACAGCGGTAAGGCAAAACGTAAGATGGCATTGCCAAAAAGAGAAATGATCTGGCCGATCACCACGAGAGTAAAATCACGTCTGAAAAGTTTTGTCTGCATAAAATACCTCCATTATCTAACTATTAAACCGACCGTCGGTTTGTAATATGTCTAAAATAAACTGCTCATTTAGAGCAGCTCATTTTAGGGAGTCAGTCCGTGTGCTGGGACTTGCAATAGCTGATATAGCCTTTTATCATTTCGTCGTCCAAAAGTTGGTGGACACCAACGCCCTCTAACATGTCATTAAATGTTTCGCAACGATTATGCATCCCCGCTTCGTCAGTCATACTGACCAGCGGATTGAGCCATACATTTGATAAGACCATAATAGCTTCTGCCAGCTCATGGGGATTATCCGCCTGAATGGAACCATCGTCAATCCCCTGCTGTAAAATCGGCTGGATAAACTTAGGAGCAACAATCTGATAAAGCTGGGCAATCTGCATTGCCAGAAAGCGCGGATTATCCAACAAGCATGGCGTAACTGTCAGCATTAAACTCTGGTTGGAGTTAAATAAAGCAGCCTTAAAGATTGCCCGCAGCTTTTCCAGTCCATTCAAGGATTTATCATCCCGTACTTTTGCCAAAGCAGTTGTATTTTCTTCACCGATGCGGTGAAAAATCGCTTCAAAAATTTCTTCCTTAGACGAAAAGTGATGGTAAATTGCACCTTTTGAAAGCTTTGTTTCATTGATAATGTCCTGCAAAGATGTTGAGTCATATCCTTTTTCAACAAACAAATGGGTGGCAGCATCCAAGATTAGCTTCACGGTTTCCTCCGGGTATTTGTTTCTTGCCATCTGACACCTCCATACAAACCAACGGTCTGTATAAAGTATATCAATATCGATTGTTATTGTCAAGCAGGTTATAGCTTGAAAATATCTTCTTTTCTACTACCCTCACGCACTATGCCAATATCTTTCCTCTTTCTGCGTCTTGGCGCCAAAAACAGCCTCTGCATTCTCATCGCTCGCCAGCTGTTTCAGCAGATTCACGGTGTCGCAGATATCTTTCTCTGTTGTCCGCGGGTTGATGGTACACATTCTGAGCACTTTCTGTCCATTTAATTCTGTGGTGTATATCTGTGCGAAACCGCTCTCCGTGATTTTTCTGGATATTTCCTGATTATACACATCAATTTCTGCCGGTGTCGTGTTTCCATGCGGCACATAACGGAAATTGATGACTCCCAGCTGCGCAGGGGAAATGATTTCCCAACCCGGGGTTTTCTGGAGAAGCTCTTCTGTCAGTTCTGCCATGGCGCAGCCATGATCGATAACTTCGCCCATGGCGCGGCTCCCCATGGTCTGCAGGGTGAGCCACAGTTTTAATCCGCGGGCAGGACGTGTCAGTTCCGGACCCAGATCCCAGAATTCCACGCCTTCTTCGGAGGTTTCTGCATCTTTTAAATATTCCGGATGTGCGGCGAAGCTGTGCACCAGCGTGGATTCTTTGCGCACCAGAACCGCGCTGCAGCTGTATGTCTGGAGCATCCATTTGTGGGCGTCCCAGCTCATGCTGTCTGAATATTCTATTCCAGACAGTTTTTCTCTGTATTTTTCTGAAAGCAGTGCGGAGGCGCCAAAGGCTCCGTCCACGTGCATCCACATGTCAAATTCTTTGCAGAGCGAGGCGATATCATGCATCGGGTCCACGCTGCCGGTATTGGTCGTGCCGGCGGAGGCAATAACTGCAAATGGAATCCGTCCTTCTTTCCGGTCATTGAGGATGGCGACGCGCAGTGCGGCAATATCCATACGAAACAGCGAATCTACCGGGATAACACGAATCTGGTCTTTGCGGAAACCGATGATATGCAGGCCCTTTGCCACGGACGCATGGGTCTGCCCGGAAACGTAAATGACAGCGCGGCTTCGCTCTTCGTAAGTCAGTTTCTGATCTCTTGCCGCGGTCAGAGCAGTCAGGTTGGCCATGGAACCTCCCGAAACGAACAATCCTCCGCTAGTCTTCGGATATCCGGCGAGACTGCACATCCAGTTGATCAGTTTCTTTTCCACCATCTCTGCCGCCGGCCCATTGACCTGGCAGCTGGCATGCGGGTTATAAAAGCCGGTCATGACATCGCCCATCCAGGAAAGCAGAGACGCCGTGGACGGAACGCAGGAAAAGCTGCGTGGATGCTGCCCGAGAATCGTATTGGAATAAATGTCCCGGAGCATTTCGGAATACACTTCCTGTACCGGACGTCCCTCCGCCGGGATCGTCTGCTTCTCGAGATGTTCCAATGTTGTTTCCTTCGCCGGGCGGCATACCGGCTGTTCTTTCATGCCGTCATAAAATGCAACGGCCTGCCCGGTAAATTCCTGTATCAAAGTACCTATCTGTACATTTTGTATTTCTGTATCTGTCTTCATCTGCAGATGCCTCCTTGACTTTCTTCTGAAAGAAATGGTACCATGAATCGTAGCATTTGCATAATTCATAGTTTTGATGAAAACATTCAATTTTTTTGAACAACAAAGCACGGAAAGGCAAGGAAATGGAAATAAGAAATCTGGTAACTTTTATTCGAATCGCAGAGGTGAGGAATTTTTCCAAGGCTGCAGAGCAGCTGGGTTACTCACAGTCTGCGGTAACCATGCAGATCAAACAGCTGGAAAAGGAGCTACACGCGCAGCTGTTTGAACGAATCGGCAGACATGTGAAACTGACGCAGGCGGGAGAACGTTTGCTTCCTCATGCACTGGATATACTGAAAGCCGTCAGTCAGGCAGAAAATATTGTCCGGGAGCCCGGAGACATTTCCGGAAAGATCCGCATCGGTACCTGCGAATCCTATGTCATCAGCGTCCTTCCCCATGTAATCATGGAGCTGCAGGAAATCTGCCCTCATGTGGAAGTCAGTACCTATACCGCATTGGTACCGGATCTTTTCAGCATGCTCCGTCAAAATGATATTGATATTCTTTACTTTCTTGACGAGAAAATGTATTTTCCAGAATGGATTAAGGTCTCGGAACAACCGGAAAATATATATTTTGTGGCGTCGGCGGATTCTCCACTGGCCGGAGAAAAACAGATTACCATAGAACGGCTCCTGCAGGAACCTCTTTATCTCACGGAGAAGGGCATCAGCTACCGGAATCCCATGGAACAGTTTCTTGCGTCGAAGGGCTATGAACTGCATCCCTTCTGGGAAGTGGGCAATACCGATGTCATCACCCGCTTTTTGCTGCAAAACAGGGGAATCTCTTTTCTTCCGGAATACGTGGTACGTGATTACATAAAAAACGGACAGCTGGTTGTTCTTGATACCGAATGCCCCGACATCGTCATGTGGAGCCAGATCGTACACCACCGTCATAAACTGGTGACGCCGCAGCTGCATCTTTGTATGGACCTGATGATGAAATATATGGGACAGAGCGCATATCCCGCGAACTGTCATTTATAAAACGCCCAACGATAGCAGCGGCTGCACTCTATGCATTTTATTCGAAGGATGACTCAAGGGCAATTCCTTCCTCCGCCGGGCCGTCTATCCGGTTTCCCTTATAATCAAAACGGGAACCGTGGCATGGGCAGTCCCAGGAACGCTCGTCCGGGTTCCATGTCAGCTCACAGCCCATGTGAGGGCAGACGATATCCACCTGAAAGAGCTGACCATCCTCGGTCTTATAAACTCCGGTTTTCCCCTGTGGGGTGTCAATGACGCCGCCATGTCCCCGCGGAAGTTCGTCCACGGTCTCCTGCGGCATATGAAAGAATCGTTTTGTCAGCCCCTTCACGGACTTCCCGGTATCCTCCAGAAGCTGAGGAATTTCCTCACCGGAGAACCGGGACGGCGCAAATACCTCTGTGTAAGGATTATTTATTCCGCAGATCATATCTTTAAGCAGCATGGCAGATACCATGGCAGAGCTCATTCCCCATTTGCAAAATCCCGTCGCCACGTACCAGTCCGGGCGGTCAGCGGCATATGGTCCGATAAAAGGAACACAGTCTGTGGTCATACAATCCTGCGCGGACCAGCAGGCGGCAATACGGCTCTGAGGATACATTTTTCCGGCAGCTTCTTTCAGTTTATCATAGCGTCCTCCCTCCCGGTTCTCGCCGGTCCGGTGCGCCTGCCCGCCGAGTAGAAGATACTGCTTATACTGTCGGAAGGAAAGAACATCCTCGCCCTCTCCGATATAGAGCCCATCTACCGTTCCGGCGTTCTCCAGAGCGAGCACATAAGAACGTTCCTGATGCATTCTTGCAAAATACATCCCGGGAAAGTTAATAAAAGGAAAATGAACAGCAAAAACAATTTTATCTGCTCTCACACTGCCGCCAGGCGTTTTCACCAGATGTTCCTCCACTTCTTTCACGGGAGTATTCTCATAAATCTCCAGTTCCTCAGCCAGCGCCCCGATAAACTTCAGCGGATGAAATTCTGCCTGACCGTTGAAGCACACGGCGCCTGCGCAGGCGACCGGAAGAGAAATCTGGTTCTCCAGTACGGCATCAACGCCAAGCTTTTTGGCGGCTTCCACCTCTTTGGCTAATGTATCACCGTCCGCTGAATAAACGTAAGAATCACACTCCCTCAGATCACAGGAGATCCCCCTCTCCCGGATGATTCTTTTGTACTCTTCCACCGCAGCCTGATTGGCCTGCACATATTTCCTCGCTGTTTCTTCCCCTTTATTCCCGATAAATGTATGACAGAACATTCCGTGCTGAGACGTGACCTTTGCGGTAGTATTTCCGGTCTGTCCCCCTCCAATCCGCTCTGCTTCCAGAACAACTGCCCGCACTCCGGCCTGCTTCAGCTGCCAGGCGGTCAGTATTCCTGTCATTCCTCCGCCGATGACAGCCACATCCGCCCGGATGTCGCCTTTCAGAGAGGTTCTTTTTCTAATCGTAAAGGTTTTCGTCCATATTGAATCCATTTGATGTCTCCTATGCTTACTAATTTAACCGTTTTTTATTTAATATTTCTCATAGGGGACATTTTATGTATTTTATCCCTGCAAATTTTCCAAAGCAGAAGGATTATTGGCTATAATCGCTCCCACAATCGAACAATTTGCCAAATCCGGGCAATCGCCACAGGTAGTGACGCCTTTTTTCAGCGCACATTGACGAACCGCACACATGCTTTCACAAAATACGGTTTTAGCACCGCTCATGCGGCAGCCCTCACAGTTAATATGTTCAGGAAGAATCGGGGCGTTATTTAACTCCGCCCACAGCTTCGCAGTTTTTTCACGCAGCGCCTGATCGTCATGCATTGTGGCAATATATGCATCACATTTTTCACAATCCAGCCCGCAGAATCCAATCATATCTTTCATAAATCTTATACCTCCAATTATACATTTGCCTTCTCATTTTAGTTTCATGTTACTATTCTTTTATCGCATTATTTCCCCTTTTTTTCCTCACACCACCCGTACTATCTGCTCATACAACAGAAAATCTTGTTTTGTGAATCTTTTGTTCATATGCATATGTCCCATAAACCAGTATTGATAGTCGATGGTACACCGTATATCTTCCAGGTATTTTGTCAGGATATCCTGTTTGTAGGAGCCGAATCCCAGCAAAGCGATGATGGAGGCCGGCGGTGAATGGGTGATGATATAATCGACATGGTTGCTGGTTTTGGCCAGGTTGGTCAAACCGTTTTGCAGTTCTTTATCTGATGGCAGTTCTTCTTTCCACCAGCTGAGGCCGTCGATCCGGTACATGTATTTTCCGCGCCGGTCCAGTTTTTTGGCTTCTTCTTTCCAGTTTTCTTTTTGAAGGATTCCGTCGGAAATGTCATGGGAAGAGGCTCCTCCGAAGGCAAAGACGGTATTTCCGTCAATGCAGAAGATCTCCCCGCGCATCAGATGGAGAATGGACGGACGAATCACATGTACATTTCCACCGTAGCGGTTTTCGATGGGAAATGCGGACAGCCGGTCGAAATTCTCATGATTTCCGCAGACGAAAAGTGTGGTAAAAGGCTTTTCATCCAGCCAGTCCAGCCAATAGTTTTCATTCTTCATCGCTTTTTTGTTATCTTCCTGGCACCAGATGCCGCCGAAATCTCCGCAGATGATAACAAAATCATCTTTCGTCATTTCTTTTTGTTCTGGAAAAATGTCCGTGGAAAATCGACGGAAGTCTCCGTGGGTATCTCCCGTGACGTAAATCATATACTCCCTCCTCCCTGTGCTGGAAAATTAAATCTTCCTACTATTATAAAGTATAAATATTTTATCATTTAAAAACATTTTACCATTAAGGGACGGGAAAACCAAGCTGAGGTTGAATAATACAGGGGAATTGGCAGTATGACGGAGCGCCGTTCCGGGCTCATGTGACCTCTTCCAGAAAGGCAAGAAATGAATTCACTTCTTGTCCTCAGAGGCAAAATAGTATAGAATAGCATCGAGAAAATTTAAAGGAGCTTTCATTATGAATTCAGAAAATAAAACTCTGGTGAAAAAATTGCTGGTGCTGGTTCTTCCTATGGCGCTGCAGAACCTTATGGCGTCGCTGGTGAGCGCCTCCGACGCGCTCATGCTTGGATTTTTAAATCAGTCTTCTCTGTCGGCGGTATCGCTGGCGGGACAGGTGCAGTTTGTTCTGAGCCTGTTTTTAGGCGCGTTTACTATCGGAGAGTCTGTTCTTGCCGCCCAGTATTGGGGAAAGGGTGAAAAGCATCGTCTGGAGGAGATTCTCGGGATTGTGCTTCGGTTTTCCATCCTTGTTTCTTTCCTTTTTACTGTGGCTGCGCTGTGTGCGCCGGACCTTCTGATGCGGATTTTTACCAACGATGAGGAGCTGATCCGCCTCGGCGCTTCCTATTTGCGGATAACCTCATTTTCTTATTTCTTTATGGGAATCTCGCAGATTTATCTGTGTATCATGAAAAATACCGGACGGGCTTTACTGAGTACTCTCTACAGTTCTTCTTCCGTCATTTTAAATATTATCATAAACGCCATCCTCATTTTCGGTCTGCTTGGCTTTCCGAAACTTGGTATTGCGGGCGCCGCCATCGCGACGAGTATTTCCCGTGGTGTGGAGCTGGCACTCATTCTCTTTGAAAATGTACGGCAGAAAGAGATCAGGATCCGCATGAAACATATCCTGCGTCCGCCTTCCTGGCTTCAGAAAGACTACATACATTATACATGGCCGTCTCTTGCCAATCAGGTCATCTGGGGCTGCGGATTTACCATGACGTCCGTTATCATGGGGCATCTGGGAACTGACGCGGTGGCTGCCAATTCCATCGCGCAGATTGCGAAGAATCTGGCTGCCTGTCTGTGTCTGGGTATCGGAACCGGAGCCGGCATCATCATCGGCAATGAGCTGGGACAGGGCAATCTGGCGCAGGCAAAGAAGACGGGAAACAAGCTGTGCATTATCTCTCTCATTACCGGCGCGAGCTCCTGCGTGATTCTCTTTGCCTGCATCCCGGTCATCCAGGGATTCGCAGGCACGCTCAGCCCGCAGGCGCAGGATTACCTGCGGTTCATGCTGTTTGTCTGCTCCTACTATCTGATCGGCAAATCGTTCAGCGCCACCGTCATCGGCGGTATATTCAGCGCCGGCGGCGATACCCGGTTCGGACTGATCTGCGATACGATCAATATGTGGGCTATCATCGTGCCCGTGGGATGCATCGCCGCCTTTGTCCTGCATCTGCCGGTTCCGGTGGTATATTTCCTCCTGAATCTGGACGAGTTCACGAAGATGCCGCTGGAAATCTGGTACTATCGTAAGTATCGCTGGGTGAAGAATATTACAAAATAAAAAAAACTGCTGCAAGCCACAGTTCTGGCGGGAAGGAATCGCACGTATGTGTCAATACGTTCATGTTCCTTCCCGCCGTCTGTGTATATTGCGGCAGTTTTTATGATGGAGTGAAAAGCTCATCCACGGTGAGCTGCAGCTCTTTCGCGAGGCGAAAGGCCAGCGAAAGGGTCGGATCGTATTTATTGTTTTCAATGGCGTTGACGGTCTGACGGGAAACGTCACATTTTCTGGCAAGCTGTTCCTGTGACAGGCCCAGCTCTTTTCTTCTTATTCTTATGATATTTTCCATCTCAGCCCCCATGCTTCCTTCTGTAGTACATCAGGGCCGCAAAATAAATGATGGCCGCCACTTCCAGCTCTATAAAAGGGTTAGCGGTCATAGGCTGTGACCGAACCAGGTTCTCAATAATATCCAGCATCTTTGCTCCTGCTGTCCCAAGCAACGTAAAGGTACTGGCTTTCCACACGATAATCTGATTGCGCTCATCTCCCGGACGGGATAGAGATACCAGCATAATAACGTCCAGAGCAATAAAAACAATGAAAATAACCCCTAAAAATATCATGGCTCCAATCGGCATATGGTTCTCTCCTTTCTGCAAAACAAAATGTAAAATACTTTTGATATTTTTAAGATAACAAAATAGGAGTAAAATGTCAAGAGTTTTTGACATTTTGCTCCTGCTCTTTTTCACAGAAAATGTATTTATCAGGAAAACTATAACTTCTTCTTAATGTGTCTCCACATGATCACCGACAGCACAACTGCGATATAGTCAGTGATGCTCTGTCCATAGATCACGCCATTCAGCCCAAACAGCCCGTCCAGGAGGTACAGAAGCGGGATCAGCAGGATGCCCTGGCGCAGCACGGAGAGCACGGTTGCCGGGAAGGCATGTCCCACCGACTGCATGCAGTTCATGTTCATGAACAGGATGCCGATGACCGGGCCGGACAGCATGTAGCCGATGAGCATCTGCACGCCATAAGCGACCACGTCGTTGTCGTTGATGAATATACGGATGATCGGCTCTCTGCATACATAATACAGGATAACCGAGGCAATGCCCACGACAATGCAGCATATTTTTGTAAAACGCTCCACCGCCTGAAAACGCTGCATATTTTCCGCTCCGTAATTATATCCCAGCAGTGGCTGCACACCGTTGGCAAGACCCATCTGCAGGAAAGTGATAAACATGTTTGCTTTGAACACAATGCCGATAGCCGCCACCGGCGCATTGCCGTAGACCACCAGAATCTGGTTAAGGATAATAGTGGAAATGCTCATGAGGCCGGAAAAAATCGCTGTCGGCAGTCCAATGGTGCAGACCTTGACGAGGATTTCCTCGCCGCATGTAAAATATCGGGGGCTGATGGAGAAGATCTTCGTCTTCTTCAGGAAATACCAGAGATAATACAGGCAGGCCAGTACATTTCCTATGGTAGTGGCAATGGCGGCGCCCGCCGCGCCCATACCAAGCCCGGAGATAAAAATCGGGTCCAGCACGATGTTGGCGATGGTTCCGATCATATTTCCAATCATGGCCTCCTTGCTGGCTCCCTCCACGCGGAGTATGAAACTGGAGGCCGCGGACCAGATGATAAACGGCGCGCCGTAAGAAATGTGCAGCGTATATCCCCGCGCAAAGGCGTAGGTCTCGGCATTGGCGCCGAACAGAGTCAGTATAGGGCGCATGAAAACAAGCAGCAGGATCATGAAGACCACGCCCACAGCCAGCGACGCAAAAAATACAAACGATGTGACGTTTTTTACTCTCTTTTCTTTTTTCTTACCCAGTGCCACAGACGCCACGGCGCTGCCGCCCATTCCCAGCATGTTGGCAAAAGCCATCAAAAGAATGAAAATCGGGTTTGTCAGGCTGACTGCCGCCACCTGCAGGGCGTCGCCGGTCTGTCCCACAAAAAATGTATCGGCCATATTGTAGATCACAGTAACTAAACTGCTGACGACGCTCGGCACGGCCATCTTCGCCACCGCCTTTGACACTTTCATCTCTGCCATTAATTCATGTTCATTCATCGTTGTTCTTCCTCTCTTGTCATCTTATTAATATATCTTTACGGCACAGTCACTCCTCAAGATTATGAAACATTTTCTCTGCCAGACGCAGAAACATTTCCCGTTCCTGGTCGTTGAGGCCGGTTCGGGTGTAGTAATCACCAAAGCAGTTGTCGGCCAGCCAGCGGTTGATATTACGACGCAGAGCCGGAGCATCGGTCTGCTGCTTTTTCATGCCCGGCCCGAACAGAGCGACCTGTTTGTCGAGTCCCGCCTGAAAACGGCTCTCTTCGGTGGTTGTGCTCTGTGGAGCGAGTGGCAGTGTCACCCCGCATTTTTCCATGATCCGGTTGGTGGCAACGAGGAAATCATAGACGCGTCCGATGCCAAGATAGGCGGTTGCCTGATATACGGTTTCCTTGATGGCTACCGGGTCAACGCCGCTTTTTAATGCGGCATAGAGCAGATTCTGATACTCGCCCAGACCCTGACATCCCAGCAGCGCTGAGAGGATGCAGAGCATTTGCTCCTTCTGTGTCAGTTTGCTTTCCTTCACTGTTTCATTCTGAGAAAAATTTGCCACAATATCCACCCATTCCGGGTCAGTGGCAGAAAGTGTATTTTCTTCCATGCCCTCAAACAAATCCTGCACTCTTTTCTTTGCTTCGTTGTTCATTTTATCGCCTCCTGATAGTTACCACAGATAATAAAAAGGGTTAGCTGCTGTCTGCTTTATGTGTTCAGACACGATAATACAAGTTATTTTTATAAGATACCGCCCCATGCTGCGTTCATGGCGTTGGATTCTCCTTTTTCATTGTAGCTGCCGATGATCATCACCGGCTGTGGGAACAGGAAAGGTTTCGCACCAAAATTTTTTCTCATAACAGATACCTCCATTTATTTTAAATGTATTGCTGTGACAGTCCTGACGGAGCTTCCTCCGTGAGGAACTGTCGTTTCTCAATTTCTGCCTTCATTATAATGAGCGGCCTTTAAAATGTACAATGCCAATTATACAGTCTGCTCTAACTGAAACGCATAGCAGAAAATGCAGGGGCAGACAGACAGGGGCGCAGCCACTTCCGCCTGGTTTGGGAAGTGGCTGCGCCCCGAGGTCTTTCTTTCACAACTCCCGGTAAATCACTTTTTCACCTCTCATCTCCGACTTCATGAGCGACACTTTCTCCACCATCATCTCCGCTCTTGGGAGCTTCACCTGATACGGCTTTTTGGCTGAAGATTTTCTGACCAGCGTGATATGCGGCACAAAATGGTCATGGTCAAAGGGAATCTCGTTTTGCTGTAAAGCTGTCCGCAGCTCTTTGACGTATGTTTTTAACTTCTGATTTCCTTTCACGCCGGCCCAGAGCAGATTGCCGAAACGGCCCTGCTCTGACAAAGTCAGTCGAAAATGAGACATCGGAACCTGCTCTATCACTCTTTTCACCTTGCTCGGATCTCCATATTCCCCGATGAAAGCCAGTGTCATATGAAGATTCTGTGCCGGAACATAACGGCCTTCCACGCCTTGCTTTTTTAGTTGGTGCATATAGGTGATGAGAGCATTTTTCATTTCTTTAGAGAGTGTTATTGCTATAAATAATCGCATGGATACCCTCCTTTATAAAATTCTATTTCTTCGTCGCGGTTGTAATGTATGGTTAATTCATAGAAGTACCCATTTGCTCATGACAACACTAACGCCGGCCGGAAATTCAGATAATCCCCCGACACAAGCATATAGTTGACGCCGCGATACTCTCCCCGGATACTGTCCCCGAAGCGGCTCTCGCCGTGGCAGTGAGAATATACCACTGTCTCCACACCGTATTCTTCTGCAATCTCCGTAAACGGGGACGTCTTTTCCAGGATGTTTGTCGGCGGATAATGAAGAAACATGATAAACTTCCGGTATCCTGCCGCCTTTGCCTGCCGGAACGAATCTCGCAGACGTTCCATTTCCCGGGACACCAGTTTCCGGGCATGGGCTTCTTTCTCTTCGTCCCAGCCCATAATCTGCCCCCGGCGGTTCAGATAGAACGGTCCCTCAAAGGTATAGCCCTTGGTTCCTACCAGCGCGTAATCTTCATACGGGACAAAATTATTCTGCAGAAAAAACAGCTTTCCGCTGTACATTTCATTGAGGCGATTGGTCTTTTTGGCGCCCCAGAACATATCATGATTCCCCCGCAGAAGAATCTTCTGTCCCGGAAGCTGCTCGATGAACGCCAGATCCTCCTCGCATTCCGCCAGCTTTCTCCCCCAAGAATGATCGCCGGTGAGCACAAGAGTATCCTCCGGCTTTACGATTTTATTGACATACTTTTCTATTTTTCTTTCATGATTCTTCCAGACCCGCCCGAACTTATCCATGGATTTATCGGCCTGAAAGCTCAAATGCAGGTCGCCCAGAGCGTAAAGGGACATGCTGACACCTCTTTTCTGTTTCTCTTTATTTTTTCATTACCAGGCATTTCTTTTTATAGAATGCGACTCCAAAACAAAGTACCTGGTCATAATTATCACGAAACTCTTCCGCATACATTCTCTCATCAATCTGCCGGAGCGCCTCCCGACAAGAGGATTCCAATTTATCCAGTGTTCTGGCGTATTTCACCTCCAGAACAGCTGCCCGGCTTTCCCTTACATCCGTGATAACGATATCACTGCGTCCTTCACCATGTTCTTTATTAGATTCCACCATGTAACCAGCCCCTGCAAATATTCCGGCCAGAAAGGCGTGGTAATAATCTTCTCTGTAATCGTGATAACTGATGGTCATACGAAGCAATTTGTTCATTTCTTTTGTCATTTTTTCCACATCTTCATTCCAGACCGCATCAAAAAGATGCTTTCGGTTCCAGCTTTTTGCATTTTCCATGAACCAGGTCTGCACCGTACTTTCAAAAATTTCACGGATCTCAGCATTGGGTATCTTAAGAGCAGATATTCCATCTGGCAAAGAAGTAACCATCTCGTGCTCACGTACTTGTGTGAGATATCCCTTCAGATACAATACACTCCAAAAATTATTTTCTGATGAATGAAGATAATCATAAGTAAGGTCATCTTCAATATGCTGTGTAATGTAATTTCCGGCCATCAAAGATTCCAGTTTATTGGTAATACTGCTTCCCGCATAATCAATAAATGACCGGATAATGGCATTATCACTGGTATTTTTCCAATAACTTTCCGGTTTCGTGTCAGGATTTTTCTGCAAATCCCGCAGATAATTCATCACATCCCATGGACAGTAAACATCCACATCGCCAAAATGATATCCGTCATACCATATTTTTATCTGCTGCGCATGTTCTTCTTTGCCCGCATCCGTCAGCAGCTTATCAACATCTGTCTGTGTAAAGCCAAAATATTCATTCAGCCGGGAAACAGAAATTGTATCGGAAACAAAATTATTGGTACCGGTAAAAATACTTTCTTTGGCAATTTTCAGGCACCCGGTGAGAACCGCAAACTTAAGAGCCGGATTATCTTTCAATGATGTACTCATCAAAGCTTTCACGATCTCCAGCATTTGAACGTAATATCCATGATCACTTGCTTTGGCAACAGGAACATCATATTCATCCAGCAAAAGAATCACCGGCTTACAATAATACATTTTCATGAATGTAATCAACAGGGACAGACTTCTTTTTACTTCTGTCACAGATGCCTTTCCTTCCACGAGACGTCTGATGATCTCTTGGTCATAGGGATTGATTTTATCACTGCCAAGAAGATACAAATGTTCTTTATATAAATCTGTAATGGTGGCCGCAAGCATTTCATACGCACTGGTAAAAGTCAGGCCGTCTACATCTTTAAACGATAAAAAAATAACAGGATACTGGTTCATCCATCTATCGCACAGTTCCCGGTTCTCAGCAATCTCCAGACCTGCGAATATATTTCTGCTGTCCTTTCGGATATCAAAAAAACTGGCAAGCATACTCATCCCCAACGTTTTTCCAAAACGCCGCGGCCTGGTAATCAATGTGACCAATGTGGACTCTGTGCTCAATATTTCAGCAATCATACCACTTTTATCGACATAGTAATATTCATTTTTACGAATCTGCTCAAAATCAGAAACGCCCACAGGAATATTTATTTTGCACATATTGTCCGCTCCTTCCCTCTCACGACAGGATCAATCTATTATTCCGTTTTTCAGCTCCGTATATTTCTCCTTACTCCCGCATCATTCATAATGCTTCCTTACATTTCCACTTTCTCAAACCGGTATTTCTGCTTAATCTCCGGGTATTTCTCCCTGTCCACTTCACTCATAAACATGGCGTACGGTCTGGCGCACACCTTAAACGGCGCATACAACGCCTGGTAGATGACCAGCCGCTCGCCGGTCTCCGTATGCTGCGCAAAGGCCAGAACCTTATAAAGATACTCTGATGTCTCCGCAGACACCCATTCTCTTTTAAAATGTCTCACAATATCTCCCACATGGATATCTCTCCGGATGTTTTCTGCGTTTTCTTCTTTCGGTGCTTCCGGCTCTGTATCCAGTTCCGTATATTCCTCTTTATCCAGAGATACCGGCACGCCGGTTCTGCCGGAAATATGTACGCCGCCATACCAGGTTCCCTCTATCTCAAAAATATCCCCAATCTCATACTCCGGGCTGAATTCGTCGTTCTTTTTTATGATTCTGATTCTGCTCATTTTTGCTGCTCCTGTTCTGTTTTGCAATTATTTAACATTTTTCTTCTCATCCGGCACAAAACTGTCAAAAATAATAACCTGAAAGATTCCCTTCGCCCTTTCCAGCTCATCCTGATTTCTGATGGTCCAGCCTACATTTTCCACATCATAAATCTTCCTGCACAAGGTGTAAGCCAGGCTGCCACTCCATATGTGGTTAAAAGCGATAAAATCAGGCCTGGCTTTGAAATTCAGCAGCAAATTAGTCAGAATAAATTTTTCTGACCATTTCCGCCTTGGCTCGTCCAGGAAAAAATTAGTGCTGAGCTGTCCTCGAATCACAGCCGGCCGGTTTTTTCGGAACCATTCCACAGCAAGAGGATGGAAGGACTCCATACAATAACAGCCAGAGTAACCATCCATAATCTCTGCCATGACTTT
This sequence comes from Eubacterium sp. An3, assembly GCF_002159465.1. Classification (NCBI taxonomy): domain Bacteria; kingdom Bacillati; phylum Bacillota; class Clostridia; order Eubacteriales; family Eubacteriaceae; genus Eubacterium; species Eubacterium sp. An3. Next base: position 31,131 of record NZ_NFIR01000026.1, on the reverse strand, counting down.
TGTCGTTTCTTTCCAGTTCCCCTCCGGTTTCACCTCGACAATTAACGGAACTTTTCCGTCCACAACCTTCAGAACATCTTCAAACAGAGGAATCCTCTCTCTGGATATTCCCAGAGAATATTCCTGTAATTCGGCATATGTACAATCACGTAAAAGGCGGTCTGCGCGACACAGCCTCCTCAGTGATTCGTCATGGAATACTACCAGTTTATGGTCCATTGTCAGCTGAACATCCAGTTCAATGCCATATCCCTGATCCACGGCCCGCTTAAACGCCGGAATCGAATTCTCCGGTATGCCGTTTTCATTATCAAACAGTCCTCTGTGAGCGATATACTGCTTCTCAAAAACAGCCATTTCCTGCCGCCTTGAAGTATTTGGCCTGATGCAATATAAAAATACAATTGCAATCAAAATTATTACGATGCATATTCCAATAATTATTGTTATCATTGTTTAAATCCCCTTTGTTATTATCCATTTTCCGCGGCTTCTTCCGTTGACACGCTGCAGAATGTTTTTCTTTTTTAATCTGCTTATAATCCTTTGAATGGTTCGTATTGATTTTCCCGTCCTCTCAGAAAGCATCTTCTGTGCGATGTCAGGATTTTCTTCAATAAAACTTAAAACCAGATTTTCATCTGACATAAAGCTCTAAATCGTCATCCAAACCGCCATTTTGGCGGTTAGAAGATTTTTTATTGGCGGTTAGAACTTCAGCAGTATTGTCTGCATCCGGAACATAATCCAAATGCAGATATCTGTTCTTCAATTCAAAATTTGTTCCCAAAAGCAGATTACTGAAAACCAAGAGTATTCAAATACTTAATCATGAATACCGCTGTTGCCCGCGTATTTCCCTCATAAAAAGGATGAATCTGCCAAATATCACAGGTAAATTTTGATAAATGATCAATGATCTCTTCCATGGAAAGCCCGTTATAAGAAAATTGCTTTTCCGTATTAAAATCATATTCCATTGTTTCCCGGATATTTGTATAAGAAGAATACACAACCGATTCTCCTTTTAAAACCCACTCCCGTTTGGAAATATTATAATCACGAATTTTTCCTGCTTCCTTCAAAACACCCTCAAATAATCTTCTGTGAATACCAATCCATTCCACACTGGAAAAATTAAACGATTTCTCACCGAGCAATCTGGTAATCCTGGAAGAAACAATATCTGCCTCCCGGGTTTTTTCTTCTATCTGATTTCGTTCCTTCCGCTCCTCATAATAACTGAAAAGTCTTTTCTCTGCTTCGTCAATCGATATTTTACCTTCGATATGATTTTTTGCAGTATCCAATAAATAAGGAGACGTCTGCAGCCCATCCACATCCTGAAGACCGATGGCCGTCATCCATGCTTCACTTTTTTCTTTCTGTGAAGGTTCTCCCTGTCGAATGTATTCACTTAAATCCATTTGCCAGTTATTCTTTGATGACATGTAAGCCTCCCTTCATTTCATTATTTTCCTCATAAAAAATAATTCCTATTGTCCATACGCTCCGTAAAGCATATCTCTCCTCAGCAATTCCCCGCATACACCCACTTCAAATGTTTCTCGGCCACTGCTTTCAGCCGGTATATTTTCTCCACATTTGTCGCCGCTCTATCCGTCATCTTATATCTCGGGAAGAACCTGGTCACATGGAGGGGAATGTCGTGATTGATGGAGGCAATCCACTGTGCTTCCTGTTCCATTTCTTCTTCGGAATCGTTTTCTCCGGGTACGATGAGAGTGGTCAGTTCCACATGGCAGCTGCCAGCAGCCCGCTCGATGAAATGTTTCACTGTCTCCAGGTCTCCGCCTAGTTTTTTGTAATAACCTTCGCTGAATCCTTTCAGATCGATGTTCATGGCGTCAATGTAAGGGAGAATCTCGTCCTGAACAGACAGTTCTGCCGTGCCATTGGTGACCAGAACATTTTTCAGGCCGCGGGCGTGTACCAGGCAAGCGGTGTCCCGGACGTATTCATAACTGATCAATGGCTCGTTGTAAGTGAAGGCCACACCGATATTTCCGTACATTTTGCACTGCTCTGCCAGGTCTGCCAACTCCTCCGGTGACATACGGCGGCAGCCGGTTTCCGATTCGCTGCACATGGATATTTCGTGATTCTGGCAGAATGAGCAGGACAGGTTACAGCCGAAGCTTCCCACCGACAGAATCTGACTGCCCGGATGAAAGCGGCGCAGTGGTTTCTTTTCGATGGGATCAAGCATCAGGGCTGTAAGTTTTCCGTAGCTTGTGCTGATGATCGTTCCGTTTTCATTTTTTCTTGCCCGACAGCGGCCGTACTGCCCTTCTGCCAGAGAACAATGATGAGGACAGACCGGGCAGATGATACGATTTCCTTCTCTTTGCTTCATTAGAAATGTCTCACCACCTCAAACCGTTCCAGTTGAACATCATCATCGTAAGTAGAGATGCCCGCCTTTTGTTTTGCAATGGTGATCTGGTCTTCGACGGTGTCCACGCCGTCCAGATTCGGCAGCAGCAGTCCCCGCTTGCGGCCTTTTGTTACGATCACACCGTAGCGTTTGACATCAAGTTCGTCCGGAGAGGTGATTGCTTCCGGTGTGCCGAGGACATCAACGCTGTAAACCAGCTTGTCTAGCTCGTCCGACTGTACCGGATGGAAACGCGGATCTTTTGTGGACGCACTGATGGCGTTGGCGATGATTTCTTCTGCGATGCTTTTCTGTACCGGAGTGATGGTGCCGATGCAGCCGCGGAGACGCCCTTCTTCTTTCAGGGAAACGAAGACGCCTGCCCGGCTTTCATACATTTCTTCCGGAAGGTCTTTTGGGATAGAGATTTGCCTTCTTTCGCCCACGTAAGCCTCAATGGTCTGACGTGCCAGACGAACGTAAGCGTCTTCCGATTCTTTCCGACGTTTTACTTCTTCTGCGATTTTCTCCTCGTACTGGCGCAGAAAATCCCGTTCCGGCGCCCGGCCTTCCACCTCATAGGTACAGACGCCATACCCGACGCCGAAGGTTCCCTCGTGAGATAGCTTTTCCGCTTTTACTGCCAGGCGATCCAGCGTTCCGGCCAAGATGACGAAGGAGCGGTGGCCACATTCTGCCGCTTTATCGCAGAATTCTTCCGTAAAGTCAAAAAGCTGGTCAAAGGCGGCGGCTCCCATGACTTCCATGATGCGGCTGTCGTATTCCGGCCCTTCCTTCTGGAAACCGTAAGGACCATCTTCTTTGAGTTTGTGAGACAAATCACCACTGCCGATAACGACAATATTTCTTCCACAAAGCTCCGCCGCTTTCTGTATGCACTGCCCCAGCATGTAATGCTGCGACAATGGCAGACCGGACAATCCGATGCGCACCGTCTTGTAATCCGTATAATAATGATTCAGAAACCAGAGGGGAATCATGGTGGCATGATCGAGCCTGCTGTCCCGCTCCCCCATGGTTCCGGCAGGAATTTCTCTGGCTTCGGCTTCCTGAGACAGGGCTTCCACCAATTCCGTGTCATACTGCACCTGGATTTTTACCTGCGGCGCACGGAACTGACCGAAATCTCCCCGGGCGCCTGTTCCCGGTGAAATGTGAAAATAATCTGCATACATAATGGAATGTGGCGACAGCACCACCACCGTATCCGGCTTCCATGAAGCGATTTTCTTCGCCGCCTTATGATACGCGTCGATGGTCGCCTGAATTGCCTTCTCCTGTCCTCGTCCCACATCCGGTATGATCAGCGGCGGATGAGGAACCATCACTGCACCTTTTACTGCCATAGTAACCCTCCTGTTCCAAATGATATTTTCAGTTAAAAATCATACCGCAGCACAGCGCAGTTCTTCACGCCGAATGCGGCATATTCTTCATTGGTCATCTCATAAAAATACGACTGTACCACTCTGGCAATGCCGTTATGAGCCACCAGTATGTATGTTTTCTCATCGGATTCTGCTTTTACATCGTCCAGCAGATTGTAAATCCTCTGCGCCAGGTGGAGCATGGATTCGCCGCCGTCATAGCGGCAGCAAAAGTCTTCTTTCGCCTTCTTAAATTCCAGCCCGTCTCTGGCAGTGGACTCCCATTTGCCGAAATTCTGCTCGACGAGCCGAGGTTCCATTCTGGCTGGAATACCGGTGATCTCGAAGATATGCCGGGCAGTCTCCGCCGCGCGGCTGAGAGGTGAGTAGAGAATCTCATCGGCCTGTATGCCTTCCTCCACGATCTTCTTTCCCGTCTCGATGGCCTGCTGATGGCCAAGCTCCGTCAGCGGAATATCCGTTGCCCCGCAGATTTTATTTTCCACGTTCCACACGGTCTGACCGTGACGAACAAAATATACATGTCCCATTATACTGTCCTTTCTCCTTACATAATCTCGAATATCAATATCTTCTCCCGCGGATCTTTCCCCTCAAACAGATCACCGCAGTCTATTTCGTCCACAAACATCAGCAGCTCCTGCGTCATCAGATACGCCACATATTCATCGGACGGATAATAAAAATAAAGCTGAATGTTTCTGGGATTCTCATAGTAAGAATCCAGAATCCGCGCCATCACCTTCTGCAGGATTTCCACAGAAAATGGATTGAAAAAATAGCACCGGTCCACTTCAGCGGGAACCGGGTACTGCTCTGCATTTGCCAAAACGAAGGAAGCTCTCCTTCCGGACACTGCCGTCTGCTGATTGGACAGCGCACGTTCATACATGCGAGGGTCGTACTCGATTCCCATGGTGCGGCATCGGGTCTGATAAGACAGGTAGAAGTCCACCCGACCTTTCCCGCAGCCATAGTCCAGAAGTACATTTCTTTTGGAAATGTATCCGCTGCCGGCCAGCCGTTCCAGGACAGAGTACGGCGTCGGTTCGTAAGGATACCGGTATTGGTCCGCCATGGAATCATCCCGTCCGGTAGTTTTAATACGGAGAAGCTTGTCCCATTGCAGGGCTAAAATTTCTTCTAACTGTTGTTTTCCCATAAACTAAAACTTCCTTCCGCATTTCGGGCAGTATTCATAATCTTCCTGTGTCTCAAAACCGCAGTTGCCGCAGCGCTTATACCTGCTTCTCCAGCCAGTCTGCACCTCCGTCAGGTGTTCCGGTAATATCTCAATATCCTCTCCCCTGGCAATCCGTTTTCCGATGACCGGGTCCAGGGCATAGAGAGTATTGCAGCAGGACATCTGCACATAATATTGTTTGTTCCATTTGAAAACGGGAAGGAAAAACAAAGACAGGCACATGTAAGTCATATACACCTGATATCTTCCGTAAGAACCGCAGTGGTTACAGATAACCATCTGATTAAAGTTAAAGTCTTTTCTTCCCTGGGTGATACCCATAATAAAAAACATTTGTTGTCGCTCCTGTGTTATTTATCTGTCAGGCTCTTCTTACACACCTTGCATATCGCTCCCTTCGGAGTCACAAACAGAATTCGGGCCTTTGCTTTATTACCAATCTTGTCATAAAGACGTCCTGCGCTCAAAGATTCGCCCAGCACAGTATAAGGGCTGTTGGCCACGTAACCGATTTTACCAACCCCTTTCAGCAGCACTTTGATTGCCTCCTGATCGTATTCATTGTCCGGTTCTTTTACCAGCTTCACCTTCATGCCCGGTTCCAGAAAGTCGGAACCAAAATAGTGTTTTGTTCCTGTTAAGGTAAAATATATCTTTTTCATGCTTCTCTCCTTCATAATCTGACAGACTGTTTCTCTCTGCCAGTAATTCTATTGGAATGGCCGATGGCGTAATAATTTCAGTGATACAGTGATTACTTATTACTATACGCATAATCACAAATAATTTCAACAGCCGTATTTTAAAAATTCTCGTTACTGGTCACTGCGTGAACAATAACAAATTCCCTCCTCCTGCCGGGAGCCTCCCCTTTTTCCTTCTTGCCAAGGCGAACCGGCTTATGCTAAGATTGTCGTGGCCTGCTGCCCGGGGCGGCAGCAGCGGCCGAATATCGTCAGCGAACGCTGAAGGGAAAATTATGACGGGCTTTCGCGCAGGCGCAGCCCGGGAAAAATACACAGGAGGTTTATGATGCAGACCATAAAGAAGTTTATCCATTATTATGGCCCGTACAAGGCGGTCTTTTTTCTTGATCTTTTGTGCGCGGCCTTTATCAGTCTGGCGGATCTGGCTTACCCGCAGATTCTTCGGACAGCGACCAACACTTTGTTTACCAGAGACAGCGCAGTGATTCTCCGGGCGCTTCCGCTGATTGCCCTGGGGCTCTTTGCTATGTATCTGGTGCAAAGTCTTTGTAAGTATTATGTGAGTTACCAGGGGCATATGATGGGCGCTCATATGGAGCGGGACATGCGCCAGCAGCTTTTTGACCATTATGAGAAGCTTTCTTTCTCTTATTACAGCCAGAATAATTCCGGTCAGATGATGAGCAAACTGGTGTCGGATTTGTTTGATATTGCGGAGTTTGCGCACCATGGGCCGGAGAATCTTTTTATCTCGCTGGTGAAGATCATCGGTTCCTTTATTTTCCTGTTTCTCATCAACTGGCGTTTGGCGCTGCCGCTGGTTTTTCTTGTTTTCTGTATGTTTGTGTTTTCCTTCCGCCAGAACCGTCGGATGCAGGAAACATTTATGGAAAACCGGAGGAAGATTGGAGATGTGAACGCCAGCCTGCAGGATACGCTGGCGGGCATCCGGGTGGTGCAGTCTTTTGCCAATGAGGACATCGAGCGGGAGAAATTCAAGAAGAGCAACCATGCATTTCTTCTTTCCAAACGGGATAATTATAACTGTATGGGAAGTTTCATGGGCTGGAACCTGTTTTTTCAGGGTATGATGTATCTGGTGACCCTCGTTTACGGAGGCTATCTCATCGCCAGGGGGCTGATGGCTCCGGCGGATCTTGCCATGTATGCCCTATATATCGGTATCTTCATTAATCCGATCCAGATTCTGGTGGAACTGATCGAGACCATGCAAAAAGGTATGTCGGGATTCCGCCGTTTTCTGGATGTGATGGAAACGGAGCCGGAGATCACGGACGCGCCGGATGCACACGAGCTGGAAAATGTACAGGGACACGTTTGTTACGAGGACGTTTCCTTCCATTATAGTGATGATAATACGCCGGTGCTCTCTCATGTCTCTTTTGAGATTCCGGCCGGAAAGTCCATCGCCCTTGTGGGGCCGTCCGGCAGCGGCAAGACGACCATCTGCTCTCTTCTTCCCCGTTTTTATGATGTGACGGGCGGAAGGATCACCATAGACGGCCAGGATGTGCGCACGCTGACCCTGAAAAGTCTGCGCAGTCAGATCGGTATGGTGCAGCAGGATGTGTATCTGTTCTGCGGTACCATCAAAGAAAATATCGCGTACGGCAAACCGGGCGCTTCCATGGAGGAAATTATTGCGGCGGCGAAGCGCGCCAACATTCATGACTTTATTGAAGAGCTGCCGGATGGGTATGATACGTATGTGGGCGAGCGGGGCACCCGTCTGTCCGGAGGACAGAAACAGAGGATTTCCATCGCCCGGGTATTCCTGAAGAATCCGCCGGTGCTGATTCTTGACGAGGCTACCAGCGCGCTGGATAATGAGAGCGAACGCTGGATTCAGCAAAGTCTTGAGGAACTGTCCAGGGACAGAACCACCATTACCATCGCTCACCGTCTGTCTACCATCCGCAACGCGGACGAAATCATCGTGATTACCGAGGACGGCATCGCCGAGCGGGGCACCCATGAGAGTCTTCTGGAGCAGGGTGGCATCTACGCTCATTATTACAATATGTAGAATAAAAGATAAAATATGGCACTGTTCGCTAAAAAATCGCTGGCAGACACAAAAAAACTACCCTTGAATATTTCATGGGACTTATCTTATAATGGAACGGCACAGATGCCGGGGTATCGTTCTTCGGATATCTGAAAATGTAACTTATGTGCAAAAGAAAGAGAGGACACTATGGAAAAATTTTTTAAGTTGAAGGAAAATGGCACCACATTTTCCACTGAGGTTATGGCAGGTCTTACCACCTTCTTTACCATGGCTTATATCATCGCGGTCAATCCGAGCGTATTGAGCCAGTCAGGCATGGAATGGGGCGCTGTATTTCTGGCAACGATCATCGCGTCGATCATCGGTACGCTGGTGATGGGACTTTTTGCCAATGTACCGTATGCACAGGCTCCGGGTATGGGTCTCAATGCATTTTTCGTGTACACCGTTTGTTTCGGTCTGGGCTTTACCTGGCAGCAGGCGCTGTCCATGGTATTTATCTGCGGTATCTTTAATATCATCATCACAGTGACTAAAGTCCGCAAGTTTATTATCAAGGCCATCCCAAACAGCCTGCAGAACGCCATCGGCGGCGGTATCGGCGTGTTTGTGGCATATATCGGCCTTTTAAATGTAGGCATTATCAGTTTTGATTCCGGAGTTCCGGCCATTGCCACTCTGAATCAGCCTGTTTTCTGGCTGTTCCTGATCGGTCTTGTTCTGACCATCGTACTTCTTGTGTGCAATGTAAAGGGAGCTATTCTGATCGGTATCGTGGTGACGACCCTGATCGGTATCCCTATGGGCGTTACGACAGCCAGTGATTCCGTGAGCTTCTCGGAGGCATGCGCTGCTCTTCCATCCACCTTCGGAGCAATTTTTACGTCAGAAGGACTTCCATCCCTGTTCAATGATGTTTCCAAGTTTCCGCTGGTACTGGTAACTATTTTTGCCTTCAGTATCTCCGATACCTTTGATACCCTTGGAACCTTTATCGGAACCGGACGCAGAAGCGGTATTTTCAGTGAGGAAGATGAAAAAGCCATGGATTCCAGTTCAGGATTTAAGTCAAAAATGGACAAGGCTCTCTTTGCAGATGCCATTGCTACCTCCATCGGCTCTATCTTCGGAACATCCAACACCACTACTTTCGTGGAAAGTGCTTCCGGTATCGGCGCCGGCGGACGTACCGGTCTGACCAGCGTTGTCGTAGCTATCTGCTTTGCTATCAGCGCCTTCCTGGCAACCTTCGTGAGCGCCATCCCATCCGCAGCCACCGCTCCGGCTCTGGTTGTTGTCGGCATTATGATGACCTCCGCCTTTAAGGAGATCCAGTGGGAAGACTTTTCCGAGGCGGTTCCTGCATTCTTTGCCGGACTGTTCATGGCGCTTTGCTACAGTATTTCTTACGGTATTGCCTTTGGCTTTATCTCCTACTGTATCGTAAAAATCTGCAAGAAAGAAGCAAATACCATCCATCCGATTCTCTGGGTGGCAACGGTTCTGTTTATCTTAAACTTCGTGCTTCTGGCAATCATTTAGGAATTATGTCATGGAAAAATTGTCTTACAGGAAAATAATCACAGTGGCCAGCATGCTGTTCGGCATGTTTTTCGGAGCGGGGAATCTGATTTTCCCTGCCTCCATGGGCCAGCTTGCCGGACGGAATATGTGGCAGGCGTCGGCGGGATTCCTGATCACCGGAGTCGGTTTGCCGCTTCTTGGCGTGGCCGCTCTGGGCATCAGCCGCGAAAACGGCCTGCTGGGGCTTGCCAGCCGGGTCGGAAAGAAGTACGGACTCTTTTTTACCTGTGCGCTTTATCTGACCATCGGCCCGTTTTTTGCCATCCCGAGATGTGCCACTGTTTCCTACACGGTGGGAATCGAGCGCATTCTGCCGGGAACGGGACAGTCTCTGGGACTGGCGGTATTTTCTCTGCTCTTCTTTGGAGCCGTTCTTTTCTTTTCCCTTCGTCCGGGAGAGATCCTCACATGGATCGGCAAGGTATTAAATCCGCTGTTTCTGGTTTTTCTTGCCATATTAATCCTACGGGCGCTGACGGCTCCCATGGGAGAAATCTCTGCCGTTGATCCGCAGGGCGCGTATCTGACAGGAGCCTTCGCTACGGGACTTCTGGAAGGATATAATACGATGGATGCGCTGGCGGGACTTGCCTTCGGCATCATTGTGGTGGATGTGATCCGCAGTCTCGGCGTCACGGAACCGGGTGCTGTGGCCAAAAATACGGTGCGGGCAGGTATTTTCAGCTCTCTTCTGATGGCAGTGATTTATGTTCTTGTCACTGTGGTGGGAGCTCAGAGCCGTGGGATGTTTGCGGCCGCCGCCAATGGCGGGGAGGCTCTCGCGCAGATCGCGCAGCATTATTTTGGAAGCGCCGGCGCTCTTATTCTGGCAGTCACTGTCACAATCGCCTGCCTGAAAACAGCAGTGGGCTTAATTACCAGCTGTGGGGAAACCTTTGTGAACATATTCCCAAATGGTCCTTCCTACCGGGTATGGGCCATCCTGTTCTGCCTGCTGTCCTTCCTCATCGCCAATCTGGGACTGGACGCCATCATCGCTTACTCCATGCCGGTGCTGATGTTTTTATATCCTCTGGCCATTGTACTGATTCTTCTGACTCTGTGCGGCAAAATGTTTCATAATAATCAGACGGTTCTTCAGTGGACCATTGGATTTACCACCGCAGCGGCGTTCTTTGATCTGCTTCGGGCGCTGCCGGAAGGTACGAAAGCTGTTCTTCATCTGAACGGAGTTGTGGAGTTTGCCGCCGACGTGCTGCCGCTGGCAGAGGCCGGGTTCGGATGGCTGATTCCGGCTGTGATTGGATTTATAGCGGGGCTTGCTGTATCCTCTGCCAGAAAGAAGAGACATTTCCAGTAACTGTACATTTGCTCATTTAAGGCGTGTACCCGGATATTCTTATGTTCCGGACACGCCTTTTCTATTTCTCCTGACAATAGAAGATCTGCGTTCTGAAAGAATCAGCCCACCCAGCGTCAGTGCGATGCCCGACGCGGTCATCCATGTAAGGGGCTCCTGCAGAATCAGCGCGGAGGCCGCTACCGTGATGACCGGGTCCAGATAAATATAAATACTCGTCGTTACGGCGCCCAGCACCTTCACCGCATAATTCCACGACACAAAGCAGAGCGCAGAAGCGCCCAGCCCCAGAAAAAGAATATTAAACAGATACACCGGATTGGCAAATCTTTCCGGTGCAAAACGAAAATCAAAAATAAAAAGGGCCGGAATCATAAAAAGGATACCGTAGAAAAAGGTTCGCCGCGTCGTCAGAATCGTATGATAACCAAAGCCGCTGATCTTTTTTGTGAAAATAGAATAGCAGGCCCAGAGAAAGGCGGCCAGCAATGCCAGCAGATCGCCAAGCGGATTCACATGCAGGGACGAGCCGTTAAAGCTGATGAGGGCGATTCCTGCCATGGCCGCCAGAAAACCTGCAAAAAAACCAGCGCCGAGCTTCTCCTCATTTTTTAAGAAAATGCGGGATAAGATGGCGGTAAAAAACGGCGCCACAGAAATAATAATCCCCACATTGGAAGCCATAGTATAGGTCAGCGCGATATTTTCCAACAGATAATAGAGACATACGCCGCACAGCCCTGCCGCCGCAAAGGTGAGTTCCTGTTTTAACGTGGTTTTCTTCATCCGGTGCGGATAAATGAGCGTCAATACCAGCAGTCCCATGACAAACCGGAAAAAGAGAATCTCCACCGGCTGAAAATCTGCCAGCATCACTTTTGTTGATATAAATGTCGTTCCCCAGATGAACGTAGTCAGCAGGGCACACAGATGACCGGCTTTTGTCTGTTGATTCATATTTTTTCTCTCCCGTCTCTCCATTCATTGTCTGAGGCCGACACGACTGCGGCAGCCTCATCTCAATGGATGGCATTATTTTGCAAAAATACTTTTACAAGTATAGCAAAAAAGGGAAACGGATTCAATGTTTTCGATAGTTTTACAATGAATGGTCGCAATAATCAGTCAGAATCTCCATGGCGATCTGCCGTGCATCCGTACTGGAAACGTCTTCTCCCTCATTTTCTCCCAGATACACGCAAAAATACACATTTCCTTCCGGCGTTTCTGCAAAGCCGGTGAACCAGGCGTCTGCGAGTACCCCATGCGCCTTCCCTGTTCCGGTTTTCCCGTATACCGTACAGTCTGCGATGTTCTGCTCTTCTGCCCGCATCACATTTTTCAGTTCTTCTATTGTATTCCCGGAATATATGGTATCATTTCCGAAAATGCGTTCCATCACTTCTGTCTGCTCTTTCGGTGAGATCTGCAGAGAAGATTCAATCCAGAAGCCAGTCAGCGCGCGGTTGTCATTGTTGGTATTCTGCCGTCCTTCCCAGTCGGAAATGTCACAATTGCCATAGGAAAGCGTATCAAGCGCTTCCTGCATCCTCTCTTTGCCAATCTCGTCAATGACTTCCCGGAAATACCAGACGCAGGAGGTTCGGAACGCCTCTTCAAAATCAATATCTTTGTTCCAGTCCTCATTCCAGAATTCTTCGCCGCTCCATGTACGAGTGGAATCTTCCGGTACGATCGTTCCATCTTCCAATGCTGTGAGGGAAGAGATGATTTTAAATGTGGAGCAGGGAGAACGCCTCGTGTTCGCCAACTCTTCATTATAAATCATATATTTATTGTTGGAAGGATCGTAAATGACTGCCGCTCCGTTCAGGCCGTCAAAATATGAAGACCAGTCCACGTCTTCTGTCTGCGGAACGGGCGCTTCCGTGTCGGATTCCGGCGATACTTTTTCTGCATCTTCAACCGGGACGCCGCTCATTCCTGTCCCTGTATTATTTTCCACTTCTGTCTGCTCATCACCATTCATTTGCTCCTTTCCCTCGCGGGACGTTTTCGTGCAGCCCGCCGATAAAACAGCACAAAGCAGCACCATACAGATACATAATAAAAAATTTTTCTTTTTCATCATTTCCTCTTTCCTGACGCATTTACTGCGTCAATGATGGTAGATTTGGAAGTTTACTTCCAAACTTTCCTCCATCTTACATTTGTAGCATTTATAGTTATGTCTATAATCTTACATAAGTAAGATTATAATGTCAAGAAATCCGGTACTTTTCTCTTTCTAAAAATGTACCTCTCATTACTGGTCACTGCGCGAACAGCAACTCCCTCTTTTCTTTTCTTGACGTTCTGCCCAAAATCCTTTACCATGAATGTAGAATGTGTACCAATGGTACCGATCACTATTTCTTACAGGAGGAGTTCTCTATGAGAATTTATGTTGACGCCAATGCCGGACGGGACGGCAACGGCACAAAAGAAATGCCTTTCAGACAGATTAATGACGCGGCGCAGATGGCTATGCCCGGGGATGAAGTCCTGGTGGCGCCCGGCGTTTACCGGGAATATGTGAATCCTCTTCACGCCGGAACGGAAGAAAACCGGATCATTTACCGGAGTACGGAGCCCCTGGGCGCTGTGATTACCGGTGCGGAGGAAATGAAGCAATGGCAGCCATATGAAGGAGATGTATGGGTCTGCCGGGTATCTAATTCCATTTTCGGAAAATATAACCCTTATACAACCTATGTCTACGGAGACTGGTATTTTGCCGGCCGGAACAAACATACCGGCGCAGTCTATCTCAACGATAAGATGTTGTACGAGGCAGACAGCCTGGAAGACTGTATTAAAGGCGAGGTGTACGAGTATTCCTGGGAGCCGGAAGCTTCTGTCTATAAATGGTATTCCGAGCAGGATACCGTCCGCAATGAAACTATCCTCTACGCAAACTTCCAGGGCAAAAATCCCAACGAAGAAAAGGTAGAGATCAACGTGCGCCGGGAGTGCTTCTTTCCGGAGAAAACTGGCGTAAACTATATCACGGTCAGCGGCTTTCGCATCGAGAAGGCAGCCACCACCTGGGCGCCGCCGGCAGCTTTCCAGGACGGCATGATCGGCCCGCACTGGTCCAAAGGCTGGATCATCGAGGACTGTGATATCAGCAACAGCAAATGTGCCGGCATCTCCCTGGGCAAATATCTGGATCCGGACAACGAGCATTATTTTACCAACAAGCATGTCAAAAGTCCGACTCAGATGGAGCGGGACGCTGTGTGCCGGGGCCAGTATCACGGATGGCTCAAAGAAAAAGTGGGCAGCCATATCATCCGCCGCTGCAACATCCACCACTGCGAGCAGGACGGTATCTGCGGACGGATGGGCGGAGTATTCTCCGTCATTGAAGACAACCACATCCATCATATCAACAACATGATGGAGCTTGGCGGAGCGGAAATCGCCGGCATCAAGATGCACGCCGCCATCGACGTCACCTTCCGCCGCAATTATATTCATCATTGCACCATGGGAATCTGGTGTGATTGGGAAGCTCAGGGCGTACGCATCACCCAGAACCTCTTCCATGACAATCAGCGCCCGCCTTATGCCAAACAGTTGAAGGGAAGCATGATGAGTCAGGACCTCTTTGTGGAAGTAAGCCACGGCCCGACCCTCATCGACAATAACATTCTGCTCTCCGACGCTTCTCTCCGGCTGGCCACCCAGGGCGTCGCCATGGTACATAACTTAATCTGCGGCTCCCTCACCGCCGTGGGCGCCGGCACAGACAGCGTGGTGGAAGGCGTAAACCGCGCCCGCTACACGCCGTACCACATGCCGCACCGCACGGAAGTCATGGGCTTTATGACCATCCTTCACGGAGACGACCGTTTCTATAACAATATCTTCGTCCAGAAATGGCCGGCAGAACCTTTCCTGATCATCCGGGACAGCGAGGAAGGCTGCGACGAAGAAAACCGCGAAGTGGGCACCCATGTACTGGACGAATATCCGACCTACGAAGAATGGATCCGGCATTTCGACATGGATACGGACACCCCGGATATGAAAAAACTGGAGCCGTTCCATTTCCACCATCTTCCGGTCTGGTCAGACGGCAACGCCTACTTTGGCGGCGCAAAAGCATGGAAGAACGAGCAAAATTATCTGCTCAACGCAGACCATGACATAAAAGTGGAGCTGATCTCCCGGGACGGTGCTCCACACCTGTCCACCAATCTTTACGATTACCTGAACGACTTTTCCGCGGAAATGATCCACAGCGACACTTTGGGGCTTGCCTTTGAGCCGGAACAGCGCTTTGAGAATCCGGACGGCACCGCCATCACCTTTGACCGGGATTATTTTGGCGGCCACCGGGGCCTTACGATTCTTCCTGGCCCGTTCGCCAGCCCGGAAGACGCCAAGAAGCCGTTGTGGTAGGGGGATTATAAATGTAACATATGCGCGCTTGGATAAAGAGAAAACTTTTATCCAGCGCGCATAACTGCTCTTTTAATTCATATCTAACATTTTATTCAGTTTTTTATCAAAGCTGATTACATTATCACCTAGTTTACGATGTCTCGCAATAAGAATGCAGTCCACAAAATCAAGAGATGTTTCCGCAAATAACTGCAAAGAAAAACGCATCACCTCTTTGTCTTTCATATGGATTTCTTCCAGAAAACCAATTAAAGTATCTGCAATTTCTATTCGGGAAATCCCATATACTCCTTTTAATACATACACAACTTCTGCAAGAACCTCAGGTACAGTAAATGCACCTCTTTCTATGATTTGTTTTGACTGTTCTGACATTTGGGGATGATCCGCCAGAAGATATCGCAATATGACATTTGCATCAATCAGACTCTTCATGTTTTTCAGCCATCGCTTTCTCAAAAGCTAATTTTTCCTGTTCCATTTTCAGATAATCTGCATATTTGGCAAGGCGGCCATAGGAACTGCTGCGATTTGCCGAAACAACAAAAGGCATGCCATTCTCAAGCACACTTTGTTTTGTAAAAATACGTACTGCTTCCGCCAGGGAAGTTCCCATCTCCCTGTAAAGCGCTTCTGCTTGTTCTTTTAATTCTGCATCCATCCGAACTTGTAATGTTGCTTCTTTTGCCATAGTATCGCCTCCTTTTGTAATACAATTGTATTACAAAAAGGGTGTGGTGTCAATTGAGATTGAAAATAAATGCTCATTTGCTTTTTCAAGATTGGAAAGTGAATGCATTCTTACGCAGAACTATTTTTTCTCTCTTTTTAACAACTTTTACAAAAATCTCCCGGTCACGCTCTCCGGCGTATTCTTTATCTCTTCCGGCGTTCCGGCGGCAACGATTCGCCCACCTTCCGTTCCGCCGCCCGGTCCCATGTCGATGATATAGTCGGCACTTCGGATCACATCCAGATCATGTTCAATGACAATGACTGTGGCGCCGTGCTCCATCAACGTCCGGAAAACGTGAAGCAGGGTCTGAACATCCAGGGGATGGAGCCCAATGGTCGGCTCGTCAAACACAAAGACAGAGGCCGTCTGTAATTTTCCCATCTCGCTGGTAAGCTTCAGACGCTGGGCTTCGCCGCCGGACAAGCCCGGCGTCTCTTCTCCCAGGGTGAGGTATCCCAGTCCCAGTTCTTTTAGGACCTCTAATCTCTGACAGACCGTTTTCATCTCTTTGCAGGCGGCAAGCGCCGTATTCACGTCCATAGACATCAGTTCCGGGAGAGAAAAAGACGTTTCTTTCATCTGTATGGACACAGCCATGGCTTTATCTGTCTGCCGGGATTCTGCCGCATTTTTCTTCTTCCGGCGAACCGCAGATTCTTCCACACGATATTTTATCTTATAGGCTTCCTTTGCGTAGCGGGACCCCCGGCATTCCGGACAAGGGATATCCACGTCAGGCAGAAACTGTACATCCAGGCTGATAACGCCTGTACCGTCGCACATCGGGCAGCGCAGCTTTCCCGTATTGTAGGAAAAATCGCCTGCTTTGTAGCTGGCCTGTTTCGCTTCCGGCAGCTTTGCAAATGTCTTGCGCAGCAGGTCGTGGACGTTGGCATAGGTCGCCACCGTGGAACGGACATTGATACCGATGGGCGCCGCGTCAATAAGTTTGACTTGCTCCACGCCCACAGCTTCGATACTTCGCACATGCTCCGGCAATTTTTCTTTTCGGTTCATCGCTTCCAGGGCCGGAACCAGACTTTCCAGAATCAGCGTCGTCTTTCCGGAACCGGATACACCCGTGACCACGGTCAGCTTGCCTTTTGGAATGGACACATTCAGGGGTTTTACCGTATGGATGGCATCGGTGGAAAGATTGATACACCCCGCATCAAATAGCTCTGTGCCGGACTGGTCCGCTGGAGAACCGGTGATGTATCCTTCTTTTAAAAACTGCCCGATCTTTGACTGTACATTTTCTGTGAGAGCGGCCGGGCTGCCTTCCGCTATGACTTGCCCGCCGTCGGCTCCTGCTCCCGGCCCCATCTCGATAATCCAATCGGCCTCCGACAGAATCTGCGTGTCATGATCCACCAGAATAATGGAGTTGCCGTCGGCAATGAGATCGTGCATCACTCCGGTAAGTCCCACGATGTTGGCCGGATGCAGACCGATGGACGGTTCGTCAAGAACATACAGGACGCCCGTCGTCCGGTTGCGGACAGCACGGGCCAGCTGCATCCGCTGACGTTCTCCCGTGGATAAGGTGGAGGCGGCACGGTCCAGGGTCAGATAACCAAGCCCCAGATCCAGCAGCCGTCTGGCCGCCGTATCAAAAGACTCGCAGATGCTTTCTGCCATGGGCCGCATTTCCTCCGGCAGGGAAGCCGGCACTCCTCTTACCCATTCCGCCACCTCCGACAGCGTCATCTGACAGACTTCGTCCAGGGACAGACCGCAAAGTTTTGGCGCACGGGCTTTCTCCGACAGCCTCGTTCCATGGCAGTCCGGGCATGGCGCCTGTTTCAAAAACTTCTCCACCCGCTTCATGCCCTTCTCATCTTTTACCTTTGCCAATGCATTTTCTACCGTGTACACAGCATTAAAATAGGTAAAATCCAGCTCCGTTCCCTGCTCTGCATTTTTCGGAACATAGAAAATGTGTTTCTTTTCGGCCGGGCCATTGTATACAATATTCTTCTCTTCCTCTGTCAGCTCCCGGAAAGGTACGTCCGTGCGGACGCCCATGGCCCGGCAGACGTCTGTCATAAGAGACCACATGAGCGTTTTCCATGGCGCTACGGCGCCCTCGTCAATGGTGAGTGACTCATCAGGCACTAATGTCGACCTGTCCACGGTCCACACGTTTCCTGTTCCGTCACATTTCGGGCAGGCTCCCTGGCTGTTGAACGCCAGTTCTTCTGCGGACGGCGCGTAAAAGGAAACTCCGCACACCGGGCAGGTCAGCGTTTTCTCCGCCGCCACCGCCAGAGTCGGCTCGTGATAGTGCCCGTTAGGACAACGGTGGCTGGCCAGCCTGGAAAACATCAGCCGCAGGCTGTTCAACAATTCTGTTCCCGTGCCAAATGTACTGCGGATACCGGGGATACCCGGCCGCTGGTGAAGAGCCAATGCCGCCGGCACATGGAGCACTTCGTCCACCTGCGCTTTCGCTGCCTGGGTCATTCGCCTTCTCGTGTAGGTGGACAGAGCGTCCAGATATCGTCTGGAACCCTCGGCGTAGAGCACCCCCAGCGCCAATGAAGACTTGCCGGAACCGGACACACCGGCAATGCCCACGATTTTATGCAGTGGAACATCCACATCAATATTTTTAAGATTATGTACTTTCGCTCCGCGAATGATTATCTTATCAATCATAATATTCTCCCTGTTATTTAGTAAAATAACGTCCTGTTTTACGAATCCGTATCAAAAATCTGAAACAGTCCCGACAAAAAAGAATACAATGCGTCATTGGTCATCATATTGATCTTCTCATCTTTTAAAAGCTCCTGCATGGGCTCCATGGGACTGCACTCGCCGCAGATATCTACACCGATCACATTTTGGTGTTCAAACACCTGGAGAAGCAGCTTCTCAAGAATTCTCAGAGACATGCTGCCCTGATTCCAGTTGGTCCGCGCGCCGTTTCTGTCCAGTACATCCTTATCAATGGAAATGTATACCGGAGGCTTCATCTGAATCTCAGACAGCTTTTGATCCACCATGTGTTCATCAATTTCCTCCATACTGATACACACCAGTTTCCCTTTGAATTCCGGCGGAATCTCCTCCATACTTTTTTGTTCCGGCCCCACAAGGATCAGCTGTCTCAGACTGGCGTGACTGCGCAGCAGCTCCGCCGCCCAGTTTCCACAGCTTAACATCCCCGGAAACAGCGATGGCTGCATATCACTGTGATGATCATAAAGAACAAGCGAAAACGGAAAAGAAATCTTTTCCGCAAAAAACTTCGTCGCATAATGATAATTTCCGTTATCCAGAAAATGAATCCCATGGGGACTGCAGGCAGCCAGACGCCGGCGGATCTCATTTTCCGCCTCTTTGGTACAATACATATTCGTGCCTTCAATATCACTTAAATCAATCCGTTTAAGCCCCCTGCCCCGTTCTTCATTATCTTCCGGATAAATGTGAGAAAAATCAAGAATAATATTCTGTGTAATCTTCAAACTTCAGTCCCTCCTTTATCCTTCATCTTTCCTTCTTTTATCTTACTATTTTCTCCGCCGGCAGACAAGGCGGAAATTTACCGCCAAAGCGACCGCCGGGTGTCCGCCCGTGCAGGCACGTCTGTCGCCCTCAGAACCTGTCGCGCAAAAAATATCCGGCATCCAAACCGGACGCCGGATAACCTTGTATGCACTGTCAATCAAAAAGCTTTTGCAAAAAAGATTTTGTTTGTCTCATCGTTCCAAGTTTTATGTAACGATTATTTGCACATATAACTGTTTTTTCAGGGTTCTTTGACAGATATAGCAGAGAAAAATAGTCATCACCGGTGATTATCACTGAATAAACATCATCTTCCTGCATGATCGGAGAAAATTTTCCTTGACTGCTGTATCCCGCAAATTGCGCTTCTTTCTTTATCAAATCAAATAAGATGTCCTTTTTCTCCTCATCCAATTCCAGTGAACGGCCATTGTCAGCATAATATTTCACCGTCACAACAGCTCTTTCGTTATCAGGAAAATGTAAAGCGTTCTTCCATAAAAGTTTCCCATACGAGTAATTCAGAACATATAGCACAAAAAGAATAATGACTATTATAAAAAATATTTTTTTCTTTTTCATAGCGATTCACCCAGCCCTTTCGATGAAGCCATTATGGCCACTCCACAACAGCATACTTCATCTCGCCGTCCTCTTCCCATTTGATTTCTATTTTTCCGGAATCTGGCCTATCACTCAAATCCAGAAACGAATAAGAACCTCTCGCCGGAAGAGAAGGCGCAATAAGATTAAAAAATATCAAATCAAAATTTTCATAATCGCCGGTATGGTCATCCCAAAAACCTTCATTCTCACACTCCATATATTCTTCATCTGACCAGCCATCAATGGTTCTTTTCACATAAATTTTTTCCGGAGCTTTTACTCCGTAGAAGTAAAGCCATCCATCCCAAAAGTGATGTGGATTATCCGGCAAAGCTTGATGACACATGACTTTCCATTGTCCGTTAGAACTCCATGCCCCGACATAATGGGTTGCCAGAAGAATCCTTGTAAGTACTATAAAAATTAGCAGGTACAGACAGCCTTTCCTGTGTTTTTTTATCCAAAGCTTCAGACGCATCTTGCTTCCCCCTTCCGTACATTTTATTGTTCTCTGCGCCTTTTGTACTAATATATTGTACCATTGTGTAGTACACGACACAATCTTTTTTTATCAGAATTCTTTTATGATATTTGCGTGATATGTGAAAAATCATCTTTTCATATCGGTATAAGTTCTCCCTTAAGAAATTCCTGTCATGGCCACTCCACACCTGTCATCCCAAGAACCATATTAAACAATAGAGAACTTTAAATATCTATTTCAGTTATTATCAGAAAGTAACGTATATATTTCATCAGAAATATCCTTATTGACTTTATAATATTTTCTGTTTATTACAAATTCTGAATTATTAATACTGAGAAAAATTGTATCATTATCGGTATTCATTTGAATCATATAATATCCCATTACCCCTTCATCATCAGTAGGTTTCAATTTTACAGATTGTAATAAACTAAAAACGTCCTCTATGGTATCACAATCTGTTATAATAGAGCTTTTTTCGTTTAGCGGGCATATGATTTCTTTAACATCCTTTTTTAAGTCTTCCGTAAATATCGTCTTTGCATTTATATATGAATCCCGTGGTTTTGTTTTCAGCCAAAATGCCAAGGTCAAAACGAACAATATAAATACAACAATCAAAAAAACCCCTATTAAAATACTTTTTCTCTTACATTTCATAAAAACACCCCTTTTCGTTATCATAGAATAAGCTAGTCCAATCTTTCAATAGAGTTTTAGATAATCTACAAAACAGGCGCCAAATGGTATTTACAATAATTTAATCCCCCTGTTCCAACACTCCAGACATAAATATAAATTCTTTGATTGTTTCCTCGGGTTGATTTGATGTAAATTCAAATAAGTATCCATTCTTCTCATAAAAAACTGTATTTCTTCTTCCATCTGAAATAGAATAAGCTTCCAGTCCATTCAAATCAATTTTTCGTTTATAACCTTCTTCTTCATCATAAGTTATTGATGTTGTAAATGTCGAAGCATCATTTTGCGTATAATATATAAAATCATCATTTCCTTTTTCAAAATCAATCACATAATAACCGAATTCTGCATTTTCCTCCTCATACACCACCTGATATTCCTCCGGCACTTCTTCCCATTTGTATGCCCGGAATTCTTCGTCGGTTGTTTCTTCCTCCGGGAAATCGGTCTGCTGTGATGAGTCTTCCTGCACGGAATCAATGGTGACATTATCAGTAAAAAATTGGAGGCGAAGCTGCCGGAGACCTTCCCGGATATCGTCGTTGGCGAGAACCGCCATAGACATAGCTACCAGAAGTATCATGACTGCCACAATATGCCAACGGCTCCTTATGTGTAAGAAGCCCCTATGCGGAGTTCTCCTCCTGCTTTCTCCAGTTGCCGCTTTCTCTTCCTTCCACGGCTGAGAAGAAGCTTCGATAAAGGTATCGTCAATCTGTCCCAGAATATCCAAAAATAAAAATTGATCGTTTTTCATTTCAGATATTTCTCCTTCCTCATAATTTTTTCCAGTTTTTTTCTTGTACGGAATAAATTTGCTTTGACGGCACTTTCGGAAAGGTTGTGTCGTTCTGCCAGTTCTGCCATGGAATCCATGTGCCAGTATCTCCGCAGGAAAATGTCTCTGTCCCTCTCTTTCAGAGTTTCTAAAAATCCATTCAAAAGCCTGACAAGCTCTTCTTCTGATTCTGTATGTTCCAGAGAATGGGCGGCCTGCTGGTTCAGGACCTCCACCTCTCTGAGAATATTATCCATGTTGGTCATATGCATATCCGGCCTTTTTGCCGCGTATTTTTTTCTGAGATTGCTTATGGCAAAGTTTCTTGTGATGCGTCCCAGAAAGCTTGAGAGTATGGACGGCCGTTTCGGCGGAATCGTGTTCCACGCCGCCAGCCAGGTGTCGTTGACACATTCTTCGGAATCCTCTCTGCTCATAAGTATTTTCCATGCGATGGCAAAGCAGTAGTTGGCATATTTGTTTTCGACTTCCGTCAGCGCGGTCTCGTCCCGCTGCCAGAATAACTCAATGATCTGCGCATCTTTCATTGTTTTTCTCCCTGTATGTGGTATCGCTGCGAATCCCTTCATATATAAAGACGTATTCTTTCATAGAAGGTTGCGTTTTTCTTATAACTTTACAAAATAAGCCATCCCGGCAAATGGGATGGCTGTATTTGTTCATTATAGCATTTTTATGAGGAAAAGGTACAAATAATCATACCTTCTTCCGAATCTGTCCGTATACATTTTCCGCATCTATCACGTGGTACGGTTCCGTGTAGTGGTTCCCGTCGGCTTTTGCGGTGACCAAAATGTATTCTCTGTCGTTAATTTCTGCCAGACTGGCAAGGCAGAGCCCGGCTTTTTCTGTGTAGCCTGTCTTGCCGCCCAGGATATCGTCATCGCTGATACCGGCATTATCCATGGCCTGAAACATGGTGTTATAAAATGTAAATCCTTCTGAATGGTATGCAGTGGGCGGGACGCTGTATCGTCTGGCGGTGAATACCTGACGAAATGTCTCATTTTCCAGGGCGTACCGCAGCAAAACAGCTATGTCCCTGACCGTGCT
This sequence comes from Eubacterium sp. An3, assembly GCF_002159465.1. Classification (NCBI taxonomy): domain Bacteria; kingdom Bacillati; phylum Bacillota; class Clostridia; order Eubacteriales; family Eubacteriaceae; genus Eubacterium; species Eubacterium sp. An3. Next base: position 8,161 of record NZ_NFIR01000026.1, on the reverse strand, counting down.
GTAATGCTTTTTGTCCTGCAGCCCTGTCGCGTTGGAAAAATGAGTATCGTTCATTCCCAGTTCTTCCGCCTTTTTATTCATCAGATCAACAAAGGCTCCCTCCGAACCTGCAATCTGTCTGGCGAATGTCAGACAACATTCTGCTCCCGACGGTAGCATGACACCGTATAACAGATCTTTCCAGGTGACCGTCTCTCCCGGCTGAAATCCCGCCAGAGAAGCATTTTCTTCATATAGAGAAGGAAAAATATCCGAGGGCAGCGTTGTTGTCTGCTCCATATCCTCCGTCTCCTCAATGGCTATGAGGGCGGTCATGATCTTCGTCAGCGAAGCCGGATACATCCGTTCGGCACTGTTTTGCTCTGCCAGCACATTTCCGGATTCCAGGTCTACAAGCACAGCATAAGGACTGTACAATGTGTTCAGGTCAATATTGCCCTCCGGAATCTCATCCGAACCGGAAAACATACTTTTCCCACTCCCCGTAAAAAATGATATTTCAGAAACAGAAGAAGAAATCCTCATTCCTGCGGCGATAATCATGACGGCAATCGCAGCGGCGCACAATTTTTTCCATTTTGATTTTCTAAGTTTTTTCATAAAAATATCCTGCCTTTCATTCGTATGAGAAAGGATATCTTCCGCAGCGCCAGACTCTCCGGCTGAAGCAGACCCGCATATCCCTTCTTATACTCTATAGAGCAGGGTTCAAAAAAACAGGTTCATCGACGGCAGACGCAGAATTTCAGGAGATTTACCCTCTTATAAAGAAAACAGAACCTTAACTGCGCCTGCCAGCAGCATCACCATCACGGGGCTGCATTTTGTTTTTCTGAGCAGTACAAAACAAAAAATGAAAATCAACACCATTTCCCATTGTATCCCGGCTAAGTTTATTTTCTGGCTATCGCGGAAAAACGCGGTCAGCAAAACAGACAGGCCTGCGGATGCGATCATGGCCACGACTGCCGGGCGCAGCGCAGTGAGAGCGCCGTTTAAAAGGCAGCCATTTCGATATCTCAGATAAAGACCTGCCAGAATGAAAATGATGATACAAGATGGAAGTACACAGCCTGCCGTGGCGGCCACAGCTCCGGGAATTCCAGCGATGCGGATTCCCACAAAGGTGGCAGAATTGACAGCGATGGGACCCGGGGTCATCTGAGATATGGTGATCAAATCTGTAAATTCAGGGGCAGTCATCCAATGATGAAGTGTGATCACCTGATTTTCAATGAGGGGAAGAGCAGCGTATCCCCCGCCAAAACTGAACAATCCAATCTGCAGAAAACTCAGGAAAAGCTGCATATATATCATAAACCCGCCCTCCTTTCATCCATCCTCGTCGGATGACCGTTTTTGTGGATTCCTTTATTTATGATTGTCTGGAAAATACCCAGAGCCAGACAGGCAAGAATCACATAAATGACGTTCACGCCGAAAAAGCTGGCAGCCGCAAAAGATACGCCCATAATTATGATGGAGGAAATGCGCTTTTCCTGCACAACTCCCACCGCCATATCATAAGTCACAGAAGCGATCACCGCGCCTACACCGGCCTGCATTCCTGTGAGCATCTGGTTGATGAGTACATTTTCCCGAAAGACATCATAAAATACTGAAATCAGAGAAAGTATGACAAATGGCGGCAGTATAGTAGCAACAACGGCAGTGACCACGCCGGCAGCGCCAGCTAATTTATATCCGACTACCACCGCTCCGTTGACTGCAATGGCTCCCGGCGCCGATTCCGCAATGGCAATAAGGTCGAGCATTTCTTTTTCTTCTATCCAGTGATACTGGTCCACAAATTTCTTTTTCATCAGCGTGACAATAACATAACCACCTCCAAAAGTGAAGACGCTTAAATAGAGAGTCGATATAAAAATCTGAAATAAAATTTTTCTTTTTTCTCCCATGGCAGTTTCCTCCTTCTGCCAAAAGTATACCGTCTCTTGACTCATAAGAAAAATAGTATTATTCTATAATAAACATAGTGTATTCGTTATATATTTAAAATATATTTTGTTTTTAAATAAGTGAGAAGGAAGGGATATTATGACTCTGCGCCACATGAAAATATTTGTAACTGTATTTCAACAAGGCAGCATCACCGGAGCCGCCAGAGAGCTGCATCTGGCGCAGCCTTCTGTGAGCCTCGCCATCAAAGAGCTGGAAAATTATTATGGTCTTCGCCTTTTCGAGCGCATCGGCCGACACATTTCCCCCACAGAAGGAAGTAAAGAATTCTATAATTATGCCATACACATCGTTTCGTTATTTCAGGAAATGGAAAAGAAAATGAAAAACTGGGACGCTGTCGGTTCCATCCGCATCGGTACCAGCATCACCATTGGCACTCATATTCTTCCCGCGCTGACCCGCCGGTTTCAAAGGAAATATCCGGAACTGCGTCTGGAAGCCTTCATAAGCAAGTCCTCCGATATCGAACAGCATCTCCTGAATAATTCCATTGATATCGGACTTATTGAGACCCAGCCGGAACATCCGGAACTGACTTTTACTCCTTTCATGGAAGATACTATGTGCGCCATCGTTCCATGTCATCATCCTCTGGCCGGGCAGGCTGAAATATCCCTTCCCCAACTGGCTGAATATCCCTTTCTGATGCGGGAACACGGCAGCGCCGGCAGAGAAATCCTTGACGCCGCCTTTGCTCTTAAGCAAATATCTGTTCGTCCGGTCTGGGAAAGTTCCAGCACCCAGGCCATTGTCCGCGGCGTATCAGAAGGCGTCGGCGTGGCCGTACTCCCCTATTTGCTTGTTGAGCGTGACATCGAAGAAGGACTTGTCGCAATGGTTTCTCTGACAGAACCGATTCGAAGAAATCTCAATATCATTTACCATAAAAGTAAATATCTTACGCCCAATATGCTGGCCTTTGTGGAAATGTGTACAAAATATGGCAGGGACAATTGATTTCCCTGCCGTATAAAATACATTATTATTTAAAAGAAACGTTCCACAAATGTTGTCACAATCATATGACACAATTGTCCGTCTCACTTGTTCAGATCAGCGCGTCTTTCTTGTCAAAAATCGCCTCAATAGCAGCACATGCCGGACAATCACAATATTTTCCGCCGGCAGTTTTAATCTCCTGCGCGTGGGCAGCCACTTCTTTTGCCTTCTCTTCTCCAAACACCTGTGCGCCGGCATCTGATGACGCAAAAGCGATGAGATTGTCAATCGGCATAATATCTTCTTCCAGCTCTGCCATCAGATTTTTTGTTTCTTCTGCCTCCTTCTCAGTACCCAAGGCATCCAGCCATCTCTGTCCTGCCTCTTTTGCTTCTGCACAGCAGGAAAAAGAATCCATCATCTCTTTTACTTTCTGAATCATAAAATCTTTTACATCCTGTTTCATGATATCCTTCCTTTCTTCCTGTATATTTTTCACGGAAAACATCTACGTATGATATTATCCTTTTCTGTCTATTCTGACAACCGGAACTATCCCTCTTTACTCCTCCTCCGGCAGCAGCCCTATACCCTCCAACACCCGGCGGGCCTTTTCCACATTGACGTCTGCCACATAAATCTCTTCTCCGAATCTGGAATTGCCGGTATACATGTTCAGAAAACCGGCGTTTCCCAGATCTTTTTTGTAAGCGGGAATATTATGTTCCTTCAAGGACGCCAGAATCATCTCAGCCTGCAGATTATCGACGGTGGTAAAAATCTTTACCGCTTCATGTTCTTTCATCATCAGCACCTCCCTAACACATTTTTTATATTATATCACAGATACAACCTCTGTACTGGTTCCGTCCATACTTTTCAGACCAGACACATTGCTGTACATTTTGTTAATCTTCCAGATGTCTCGGCACACCGGAAATAGAAGATGTCAGTTTCTCTTTTTCTGCGTTTCGCATTTTCTCGGCAAACTGTGTAATCTTATTCTCAATCCACATATAAGCGGTCGTTCCCTCACTATAATCCGCCTCTGCGTACATGTCGATACGGCCATCCCGGCGCATCTGTTCTACCTGCTGAAACGCATCCAGATCTCCTTTTGGATATACGGCAAAAGTGGCGCCGCCATTTTTATTGACCACAGAAAACGCAGGAATGTCGCTGGGACCGTCCGCTATGTATATCATGTTTTCAAACCGGACGCGACGAAGCTCCTCCGGAACTTTGGAATTCACATCAATCTCCGGGTGCTTAGGCACCCCTTTATTAATTTCAAAAATAGCTCTCGTCTTGGAAGTATTATCGATGGTGTAACCGATCTCACTGATAACAGGTCTTCCTTCCTTTTCCTTTTCAATCAATTCACAGCCCCAGATAGCATCCACGTACTCAGCCACCGGAGATCCGGCAATGATTTCCTTCATTCCGGTACTGACAATGTAATGTTCCACTCTGATATCATACTCCTGATAGGCGGGATTCCTGCGGATGATCTGCCTGGTTTTTTCAAAAATCTCCGGAATCCCGGGATAAAATGTCAGTTCAGAGCCAAACTTACGCAGCATTTCATTATTCAGTCCCTCAAAAATCCCTTCATTGGCATACTGAATGAAATGATTCAGATAAATGCTGTCCTTATTGACCCGAACGCCCTGCTCCTCCATGTATTTCTGGGGAAGGGCATGGACTTCCTTCCAGAACTGTCTGGAATCTACGCTATAATACTTAAAAATCGGATCCTGCATGTATCCGTCCACCAGGGTTTTATCAAAATCCCAGATGATCGCGATAATGTTCGCCATCGGCCACCCCTCCTGTCACATATTATTTATTTTCCCATGCTCTCATGAAAAAAGTATAGCACAAATCCCTGCTTCCGGCCACATTAACCCATCGTCGTTCGTGTCATCAACTATAACAACTGATTACAAAACAGCTCTTACTGCAATATCCAGGCAATTCCCTTTGCCATGCGATTAACGGCATCCTGAAAATGATTGCCGGGTTTTTCTTCATAAACCACAGGAATCCCCTGTTCTTTGTACCACCGGTGCAGCTCTTTTGTCTTCTCCTCCACCGTCTTCATGACAGGATTCTTCGTCTTTGCTTCTTTATTGCCCAGCGAAAAATACAGCCGCTCCGGTTTTCGGCAAAGCTTATGCCCCCTGACAAAGTCCAGAAAATCCGGATACCAGAAAGAACCGGATGCGCTGGCCGCGCGGGCAAACAGATCTGTCCGGTATAATGCGTAGACAGCAAAGAGCCCTCCCAGAGAATATCCCGCAAGCGCGATGTACTCTGGTTTTGCGGGAATCTTCGCAAGAATATCCGGCAAAATAATCCCGGTCAGTTCCTGCAGGTATGCATCTGCTTCACCGGCAAAATCCTCTCCTCTCCGCATCACAGCCTGCGCCGGCCACGGCGTCATCTCCCTGTTCCAGTCAATGTTTTCGATTGCCGCCAGTGAAAAATCCATGTCCGTCATGCTGACCGCGGCATCATAAACCTGTTTGCCCTCGTTTTGCACGGTATTTAAAATAACGAGAGGCGCAGTGGGCGATGTACTTTTAAATATTGTAATATCCTTTTGTGTCGTGGACATGAATGATTCCTCCAGTAATAAAATAAGAAACTTCTTTGCTGCCGTATTGTTTGTTGCCCTCTTCCCTACTGTATTAATAAGAAAAGACGCTATCTTTTATTTTCTCTGGCTTTTAACTCCCGATATGCCGGAAAACCGTAAGCGCTCTCCGCGCTGGTCACCGCCCGCATAATCGCTTCGCTCATCACTTCCGCAGCCAGAGTGCCGACGAGATCCTGGTCAGCCTTCACCTTTTCCGATACATTTCCTGCCGAGACGGCATAAATACTGTCCCCGTCGGCGCTGGTATGCACCGGGCGAATAGCGCGGGCGTAACCATCCTGCGCCATGCCCGCGATCTTGCAGAGAGAGGCTTTGCCAAAATCTCCATTAGTGATCACTACTCCGATGGTCGTATTGCCGGTAAACTTATTTTCAACCACCTCGGTGCTGGCGCACATCATCTCCACCGTATCCCGGAACGAACATTTATCCTCTGCCAGCAGCCCGGCAATCTTCCTGCCGCTTCTCCAGTCATAAATATCACCCAGCGCATTGACAGCCACGACAGCGCCCACCTGCAGACTTCCAATCTGCACCGCATAGCTGCCGATGCCGGATTTCATGCAATATTCCATCCCGGCAAATTTGCCCACTGTCGCGCCGCACCCGGCGCCGTAACAGCCGTCTCTGTAATTGCCCTTTTCCGCATTCACACAGGCCGCATAACCCATTGCCTTATCCGGCCGCACCGTCATGTCCCCGACAGTCAGATCAAATAAATCCGCCTGACAGACCAGCGGCACCTTTGTGACGCTCACGTCAAAACCAATCCCTCTCTCCTCCAGATACTGCATCACACCGCCAGCCGCATCAAGCCCAAAAGCGCTGCCACCGGCCAGCACAATCCCGTGAATCTCCTGCGCCGCCGCCAGCGGATTCATCAGCTCCGACTCTCTCGACGCAGGACCGCCGCCCCGCACATCAAGCCCGGCAGCCATACCCTTCTCCGCCAGAATAACCGTGCAGCCGGTGCCGGCCGATACATTTTCCGTCTGACCGATTTTGATGCCTTTGATATCCGTAATATTAATCTCGTGTTCCTTTAAAATGGATTCTGTTTTATTCATTAAGAAGACTTCCTTTCAAATTTAGTTCCAAACAATCGTTTATTTTCCTTATTCCATTTTTTTATAATTTTTTCTCAATTTCTTCTGGCCACACTGTGTCTGTTTTGATTGATCCATCTGATTTATCAATATCCATTTCATAGGCTGTTCCACTTTCATAGATTTCAACAACATATGCTGTTTCACCACTTTTTAAAAGTACTTTATTATACATTTCTATTTTCATACTCATAATTTTTACCCAAATGAAGAAAAACTCAATTTTTATATTGCTCTGTTAAAAGTAAATAGATCAATTTTTTTCATCATATACCATATTATGAGTAGAATCAAGAAAATAAGAACATTACTTTGTGGACACTAAACTTTAAAAAATGAAGCAATAGGAGAACAATATAGATTCGTTTTAAAAGTAATGAAAGAAAATCAATTAGAATATACATTGAAATCATTACCGGAAGTGATGAGACTATTGAAAAAGAAAATATAAGAAATGAAGTTATCCAAATTGCTTTTTAGAAGTGGCGACCATAGAATAGACATTCTTGCCAAAAAAGATGATATTACCTATGCCATACAATGTAAATGTTATTCCAAAGACATAAATAGCTCTGCTGTGCAACAAGCACATGCCGGAAAGTCAATTTATAAAAGAAACATAGCTGTCGTACTTACCAATAGAGGATTCACACCACAGGCAATAGAGGAAGCCAATGTTTTAGGAGTAAAATTATGGGGACGAAATAAACTACTTTCTTTGATTAACGGAGCAAACTAAGATAATATGATATCCAAACAAAGAAAAGTCTATTCGTTCATACGAGTATGACGTCTCCGCGCTTTGTTTTATAGCCTAGACTATTCATTTCTACTCCCACGCCCCGCGAGGATGGCAGGTGAGATACAGATGAGTAAACATTCCAGAAAAAAGAAAAACCCCGTCGATTGATTTGAAATAGCCCTTCAAATCATCGTCGGAGTTATATCTGGAGTAATAAGCGGCATTATCACATGGCTTATTACTAAAATAACCGGAGAGGAGCGAAAGCCCTTCTCTTAAAAGAAATATAGTACAAATACTCATCTGTGTAAACATAGAAAATGAAATAATCGTAGCTCTTATTGTTAAAGTGATAGAGAAATGGGAAACAATCAAAGTATATAACGAAGCGCCAAAATGGCATATATGAATTTCAACTGAGCAAACAAAAGAAAAAGCCCGATATCAATTATAAAGAGTTGGCGCTCTCAGCGATAACGGACTTAATCATCGGAATCATTTTGTTGATTCTTGATAGGCTATTTAATTAGCCGGGAAGGCCGAAAGCCCTTCCTTTACTCACAATATAGCATAATTGCTCATCTATGTAAAGCATGTTGTTTAAATTAGGCACGACAAACGCATGAATGTGTTTCCCAACTAAACCTATCGATTTTTAAAATTTTTACAAGTTCATAAGTTCATCCAGATATTTTTCCGGATTTGTTCCTATCGCATACCGTTTCTTTT
>NZ_NFIR01000025.1:0-56007 GCF_002159465.1 Eubacterium sp. An3 | reverse complement strand
AAAAATTCTTTGAAGGATATTCATAAGACTATTATGAAGGAAAACAGCACAAAAAGAAACCCCTAATTCCCCCATGAATGGGGGCTAGGGGGTTGAAGTGTCAAAGACACTTTTTTATTCATCCCCGAACGACATCCGTCGCACGGGGTTTTCTCTTTAGACTGTCATAATCGTCTACGAAAAATAAATGATATCATCATTAAATTCTGCTTCTTCAACATACATATAAGAATCCTTTTTTGGTAGATAAATACTATCCTCATTCCAATCAGAATTTCCATATGACACTACATATTTTCCGTCAATATAATCTACTGATATTTTTCCAGATGAAAAATTTAAAAGTAAGTCGCGGATTGTGATTTCATCTTTTAACATTTTGACAATACTCGATTTATCTGTTTTTCCGACCAGCCATTTACATCCTTCTCGATTATTTTGACAACATACACAAATAAATATATTGTTACTGGCATTTCTACAAGTAAAAATAATCGGAAAATACGATTCAAAAAGAATTCTATCCACGTAAAGATCCCCATATTTATTTATCTTTATGAACTTTTTCATTTAATCCCCCCTCTCATGAATATGGTTATCTAAATCTAAATATCTTTTGTGTGATCTGTCCATAGGCTTTTTCTGTCAGGCTGACCGTAACAACAACCGGGACACTCCTAACAACGCCGTCTCTTCCATGTATAAATTTTAATACATGCAATGTACAGTATTTTTCTGCCGGGGCAGCGAAACGGTCCTCATTAAGGATATCCTGTAAATACTGCTGCTTTTCCATTGTATCACAGATAAAAGACGTCTCATTTTTCTGGTTCGTTTTTTGCAAGATCCGTATATTTTCCAGAAAGAACCCTTTTTCTCCCTTTTTTACTTGCATGGATACAGGTAGAAAAAGGTAATCAGACAATTGTGGAAAATATTTCTGTAACCCGATGATAGATAGATATTCCTTTCCATCAAAAAACGAAAGGATATAAATAGGAGTTCCCTTACGGCTGACCTTTTCTTCTAAGTTACAGATATATCCCATGATCTTATTTTTACCCGGACGTATCTGATCAAAAGGGACACATCCATAATATTGTGGTGGTGCAAAACCAGATAATGGGTCTTCACTATACACATCACCCAGATACTCCAATTCCATTTGCATGTTCCACCTTTTATCAGAGATGTTCCCAACAGGGACAGAGAAAGATTGGATGATCAATTTGATCTTATCCATACGATTTTCCCCTTTTGTACTGGATATCCTCTTCCTTATCTCCTGATACGCTTGCAATAATCTTTGCCTGTTTTTGTAAAAGACATCAAATACACCAACGGATATCATCTTTTCCACCAAGGTTGCGGGCGGTTGTACCACCTTGCCATCTTCTTCGCTAATGCAACACCTTAAAAAATCAGCAAAAGAATGCAATTGATCTGTTTCCCGGGCAACCTTGATCTGGTCAATAAAACCAAGGGTTTTTTCCGCGATACCCTTGATGCTCCGCATTCCAAGACGGATGGCGCCGTCCTCTATGGTACAGTCAAAATGAGACCGCAGGATAGATGGCGGCAGAATCCGTACCCCTTTTCCTCTGCAATCCTCAATGATAGGTGCATAATCCTTCTGTTCCGTATTATTAAGCATGGCACAAGCGAAACAATCTGGGTGATGGTATTTTAACCAAGCTGTCTGATAGGAGACCATCGCATAGGACGCCGCATGGCTTTTGTTGAAGGCATATTTAGCGAAATCCATCAGATTATCAAACAACGTATTTGCCTTTGATTCAGGGATTCCTTTGGAGAGACACCCGCAAATACCACGCTCTTTATCCCCATACAGGAAAGCCTTTCTTTCCTTCTTTAACTTATCCAACTTTTTCTTAGACATTGCCCTTCTCACCAGGTCTGCCCCTCCAAGGGAATATCCTGCCAGGTCCTGAAAGATACGCATGACCTGTTCCTGATAGATCACAGCACCGTATGTTTCAGACAAGATCGGCTCCAGCTCCGGGATATCATAGTGAATCGGTTTCGCTCCCTGCTTTACAGCGATAATATCATCCAGGTATTGCATCGGGCCTGGACGGTAAGCAGCGACCAGTAAGATGATATCCTCAAAACAGGACGGTTGGAATCGCTGCAGCATCTTCTTCATGCCGGCACTTTCAAATTGAAAGACGGAATTCGTCCGGCCAGCAGAATATATTTCGGAAAAGACAGCATCCTCAAATGGGATATTATTGATATCAACTGCGGTACCCGTATGCTTTAAGATCAGATAAAGGGCATCCGTGATGATATCCAGGTTTTTTAGTCCCAATAGATCAAACTTCAGAAATCCCTTTTCCTCCAATCGGACCATATCGCATTGCACGGCCCAGACATCAAGCGAGTGGTTATAGTAAATAGGAATATATTCGTTGATGTCACGGTTATCAGAGATCACTACCCCACCGGCGTGAACTCCTGTAGAAAATAACTTTCCTTCGAGTAAAGACGCTTTCTGTATGATTTTTTGAGATATATAACCAAATGAGCCTATATCTATATCAGCAACCTTCATTCCAGCATCCAGTTGATCTGAAACCGGATAGACATATTTGTGCATAAAGAAAGATTTTTCTTTATTTCGCTCCTTTAACGGCAGATGCCCATATAAACGGTCTGCTTCATCTCGTCCCGCTGCCTGAATCGCCCCCCTTGCGCCATAAGTTGTTTCCGTCATGATCGAGGCGACAGCGTTGATCCCATAACGCCATTGGACATATTGGATCAATATCGGGCGCAGGCTTGTAGCAATATCCGTATCAATATCCGGCATGGTCACTCTTTCCGGGTTTAGAAAACGTTCAAAAAGAAGGTGATATCGGATAGGATCGATATTAGTGATTCCCAGAAGGTAACAGACTAAACTGCCGGCGGCGCTGCCCCTGCCGGGACCGATCCCCTCCCCGATCGTATAATGATGTTCGGCAAGCCAATCATCTACTTTGCTGAAATCCGACGGGATATTTTTCCGTTCTTCTTTCGGCACCACACCTAATTTTCGTCCCATGATACAAAAATCCCGGACGACCAAATGATAGTCTACAAAGCCCATGGATTTTATGACAGGAATCTCATGCTTCAGACGGGACTCATGTTCCGGAGTCCATTCCCCGCGTCTTATTTTTTCCTCTCTTGCCTTTTGAAGCAAGGCGTCAAAGGATGTTTCCGTAGGGACTTTAGGATAATGCTTTTCTTCGGGTAAGACAACATGACAGGAGGATAAGATTTCCAGGTTATTCATCGCTTCCATGACGGTATCCTGATCTATGATCTGCGACAGCGACTGTGACAATTCTTCGTCTGTCTTTAAATACATCTCCCGGTCTGCCGAGGAGATTTCCTGATGTTTTTCAAAATAATTGAACCGCATAAGCCTTCTGGCTTCAATAGACTCCACAGAACCATCCACCATGTGGGCATCATTTGCAGCGATCACAGGGATTTCTGTCTCTTTAGCGATCTTTGCTAAGACAGGATACGCTTGCGCTTCCATAGAAAGCCCATGATATTGGAGTTCGATATAAAAATGCGGAAATAAATCCTTATACTCCAACGCTTTCTTTTTTGCATTCTGGTACAAGGTTTCCTCTGGAATGAAATAGCTTTGCAGCTGCTCCTTTTCTTCTGATAATTTTTTATATTTTTTCCATGCATTCGAAAGCCCGGATAACTGTTTTTTTAGATCATTCTTTTGCTTTTTCAAAGCCTCGACTTTATGTTCTAACACAGGGATTTCCTTCTCTGCCCGTTTTATATTTTGTTCCATAGAAAAAATTTCTTGTTGTGTGGTATCCAGAAAGAGAGAGATTTGTTCCGCCCCTTTTTGTTTCTTTTTCAATGCTTTTTTATATGCAGGGGTAAGGAACTTCTTTTCTTCTTTTATTTCCTGTTGAAAATATTTCAGGGAATCCTGTACATTCTGTAGCTTTTTTGTGATCTTCTCGTATTCCAGTGCAGCATCCTGTACTGCGGCTATCTGTTTTTTCTTTTTATAGATAGCTTCCTGTATCTTATAGTTTGAAAGGATGATCTTAGATAGTGGCCCTTGTACACAAGCCGAAGTTGCTATCACATGCTCTTTATTTTCCATTTCTTCCAAAGCCTGATAGGGAACAAGGGCATATGTCCTTTTCCCCACGTCTTTGTACTGCGCCTTTCGGAATAGATGGATCAGAGATTGATAGCCTGCATAATCCCTGGCGACCAATAAAAAATGTTCCCTGTTTTCCAGATAGATCTCCATACCAGGGATAGCGTTAACTCCCAGTTCCTTCCCTGCCTTTAAAAATGGCTCTATACCGAGCATGGTGCCATGGTCGGTCAGGGTGATGTTTGGAGCGCCCAGTTCCTTTGCCTTTTCTACCAGCTCCATCGGTGTTGCAGTACTGTCATTTGTCGAATACATGGTATGGCAATGTAAAAATCCATATTTAACCACAGCTTTCCCTCCCTGTAGTGAAAAATCCCCTGCTGTACATCTCATACAGCAGAGGATCGCATTAATTTGCTGTTGCCTGCGCCTGCGGCATCTGGCCGTTGACTGTGATGTGGGTGTTGCTATATTCTAACGCAATCGCATTTAACTGTGAGGAATTCCCTGCAAGGTTGATGGTCGTTGCCACGGCAGCATCATCAAAGCACCCGTTCCAATATGTTGTATTCGACTGGATCGTAAGGGTCCCTTGCAAAGCAGAACACCCGGAAAAACAACTAGAGTAATCGGTACAAGCCGCAGGGATATTTGTAACGGCTGATAAGGAATAGTCGCCTTGGTACATATTCGCCATGTTTGTGACCGTCTCCGGTGTCTGTGGCATTTCCTTCAGATTGATGCATCCCGCATACATGGATTCTCCATTTACCAATGCAGGAGGTAAAGATGCAGATACTAAATTGCTGCATTCATTGAACATTTCCTTTGCCTGTGATAAAGAAGATGCCCCGGACAGGTCCGGCGCCGTTTTTAACTTTTCCGCTTCTTTATACATCGCTTCCGCTACACGAACGGATGCAGGGAGGGGCGAACTTTCCTGCAGGCTGATACAGCCCTGATACATGGAAGTGGTGTTCAGCAGGTTCCCACACACGGTTAAGTCAGGTGCTTTTGTTAAGTTTTCACAATTTTCAAATGTATGGGCAGCACTCTCCACAGATGTAGGGATAGCAGGGACATACTCTAAAGTATCCATGTCAGAAAACCAATTATCCATGATCTTTGGAGTCACCCCTTCTTCAAAGGTGACGGATTTGATAACGATATCGTCCTCGGATTCATAATCCTTCCACGGGTGATCGCTAAACTGGCGGACATCCCCTTGCCCTTCAAAACACAGCTCCCCATTGCTGTAAAGAACAGCTTTTACAGAATCTAATTCTGGAGATCCGCATTTAAAACGCACGACAGGATCTCTTTTATTCTTCACATAAACATCTTTGGTGTATTCTTTGGAACCATCCTTGCAGGTAACTGTTACCTTTGTCGTTTTCCCTGTTTTTGCTGGGCGTTTCCGGGATACCGTCACTGCATCTTCCGGGGCAGCGCTTTTTTTACCGTTTTTATGGATAAACTCGACAGTGAAATCTTTCGCTTTGATCCTTTGTGACTGCGAATATGTTTTATTATTTGAGACAGAGATCCCTGTAACGGGAGACTGTGCGGTACGCAGCGCATTGATCTTCGGAATCAGGAAGACCATTCCCAGCAGCAAGAAAATAACTATCACCGGTAAAAATAAATAAAAATATCTTTTCATAAAAAGCTCAACCAACCATCTTTACCGAAAGCATCAGATAAAGAAAGTTGGGCAGCACCTCCTTCCTATTTCTGCGGCGGTGCAAGTAGCATCCGCCGTTGGTTTTGTACAGATTGGATCGCTTGTCTATGGCATTTATCGATTGCCCGGTTGAGCTTTGAGCTATCAAATACATCATAGATATAACTCAAAGCTGACGCATAATCACGGAGCAAGGAATGTTCCAGATAATAGATACCGGCTTCTAACGCTTTCCGCTCTTTTTTTCGTTTCCTATAGCATGAAGCAACCTGTACCATCGTCTGTTTGATATCGCCGGTCTTGCTAAAAGCCTCCGAAAAAAGAGTAATGTATCTTTTGGCACGACTTCTTTTCTGTATACGCATGATCCCAGCGACAAGCAGGGACAGTCCGATAAGTAAGATGCACGGTAAAAAAAAGATCATATACAATCCCCCCTACCGCAAAGGTTCAACACGTTTGATAACTTCTTTCAGATCAGATACGGTGTCGTCACTATAGAGGTATTTTTTCACAATCAGAAGGTTATTATATAAACTATAGGACGAATTCAGGTCGCTCGTATTCCAGTCATGGATAGTACGCACATGCTTTTTCCCACGCCGGAGCTCTTTCTGTAATAAAGCAAAACGGTGAAGGGTGTCGATAACGACAGTAAGCCCATCAGGGATGTCTGGAGAGCCATGCAGTTCGTAAAGACCTTCTTGCTCACCCACCATCTCCCTTATAGAAAAACCTGCCTCTTCAAAATCCTCGATATCCACAGGTTTGACCGTTTCCATCCGGGCCTGTTCGAGCCTTGCTTCTAAGTCGGAAGCTTTATTTTTCGCATCAGAAAGCTGCTGTTCCATCCGCTTAACTTGATCTTCCCATTTTTCCTGTTCTACCTTCTCTTTTTCTGCTGCGGACTGCATCCCATCATATAACCGACGAATCTTATTGTTTTCCGATGTCAAGCGGGAGACCTCAGACTGAAGATCTTGTACGGTCTGCTCAGAATCCCGCAGGGCTTTTACATAAGCTTCATGCTCTTCCCTGTTTACTGCATCGGTTTCCGGCAGGATTTCAGAAAAGAAGGAACCCCTCTTCATTTCCTTATCTTTTGCCTCAATGCTTTCCTGCAAGATCACGATCATCTGTTCTTTGTTCTGCAGTTCCTGTGTTAAGGCGATCCGTTCAGCAATATCAGCGGAATCTTTTTCGTTTTTTTCTTTCATTGCAAGGACTTCCGCTTTCTGCTGCATCAAGTCATCCTTCTTTTTCTGATAATCCGCAATCTTGTCATCGACAGCAGCTTCCATTTTTTTGACTAACTGCTGCCGCCGTTCGATGTCAGCGATCTGAGAACGGCAGAATTTTTCAAAATCCGATCTTTCCTTATGGAAAATACCAGGCTGTAAAATTTCAGCAATAGATTGTGAGGAATGCGTATTTGGAAATGGCGCAGCATTTTTTCGAACATCTCTTTCTGTCTGCGTTTTTTCTTTTTTTGATGTATCAGCGGAGCCTTTATTCGGCAGTTCCTTCGGCTTTTCCTGATTGGATGGGGCGACAGGAGGATCCATTTCCTTATCTCCTGCAACAATATGGTTTTCTCCATCTTTTTCTGCTACAGGATGTTCCTCTTCACTTGCTTTCTCTGCAAAGTATTCCGCAGACGGTGGCTCCGTCTCTGGTACAGGAATCACAGGAGCATCTACCTTTTCGGAAGTATCTGTCTGAAGATCATCAAAAGGGTCTTCTTTTTCCGGAATATCAGGTGTGACAAGCACTGGCTTTTCAAAGAAAGATTCGATCTTATCTTTGTTTTCGATAAGATATTGAATAAAATCCTCTGCTCCACGGTTTGCCTCTTTTTGTGCATTTTCCTCCGATAAATCAGAGAGCGGCAGGGTATAAGAACCAGACAACTTTCCGTTTTCGGCATACCACCGGTACTTAGTGGATCCCAATTCATTTTTGCAAAATTCCCTTGCGTCTGTTTCATTGATCCAATCCGGGATATCCCTTGATACACGGATAAGCAGAAGGTTGGTGTCTCTACGCAGCCGGTAGTCAACGTGAAGCCCTCCAACATCAAAGAAAAGATCATAATGTTTTCTTTTTTCCTGCGGCGGGAAACCTAAGTTTGTGACATCTGTCTCTTTTTTGAGACTTGCATAGATCGTTCTGTAGCATTTCGCTTTACTTTCGCTGTTCAAAATATAAAACTCCTTTCTATCATTGTTATCGCAGGGGACTCGCCCTGTCTGAATGTAAGTTGCCTACAATACGGAAATAAAGATATTTCCATATATTCTTTTTTAATATGAAGAAAAAGGTTGTGAGAAATCACAAAGAAAAAGATTCAAAAAAACACCTTTCCCTGTTATTCTTTGAATACAGGAAAAGGTGCTTTTGTCATACAGGATTATTTTGGCTGCTTAAGAAATTTTGGCAGTCGGAGAATGCTTTTACACAGATATCCCATTCTTCTCGAAGAATCTTTTTCATATATGGATCCTCTATGTTACGGAAACAAACCTGTATCGCTTTCATCTTTTCTTTTGCCCGGTTAAGTACCATTTCAGCTAAAGATTCTGTAGAAATAAAATCCATCCAGGTCACACGTTCTCTTTTGCACCTGACATACTCTAACGAATTGCTCATATAGGAATATTTTTCCTGATTCTTCTTCCTTCCTGCATTCCTGTTATAGTCATCGATCCCAACCGGTACCGGGATGTAGGACGGAAGCGTGATCCCCAGGAAACGTAAGGTTTTGTAATCTAAAGGAAGATTCTTTTTCGTATTCTTCTTTTCATCGATCTTCACATAATCCGGGCATCCGGATAATTCCCATAGCTCCCGGACCGCTTCATAAAAAGGCACTCCTTTGGTATACCGGATCAGATCGATCGCATCGATTGTTTTATGACAAACAAGACAGTACATATAATTATCTCCATCTTTGAAGAAACAATTGGTTGCATGTTCGTCATGATGGTGCGGAATGGGACACAGACAAAAATAAGAGCTTCCTCTTTTGACAGTTTCAATTCCAATGCTATTGGCGACAAATCCGATATCGGCATTGTCCACAAGCAGATTTACTCCTTCGATTTTATTCATTTATGTATAACCTCCTTCATTTGCTGAACTTTCATTGCCAATATGACTGTCTGTTTCTCAAAGAATTTAAAAAAAATAGATAAAAGAAAGCCATATTACTAACGATAAAAAAACACAGTAAGGAGGGTATTTATGACACCTAACGAATGGACAAGCTTATGTGACAAATACTGGAAAAATAAAGAAGGGTTAGGATTTCATCCTAAGATAAAACCAGTATCGGACGGGCGTTTTGAATTATCAACGGACGCAGATCCAAAATATGAGCCAGCGCTTAAAAAGATAATGATCGCAATGGCGCAGGGGGCAGTATCATATGCAATCGCTTCCATTAATACAGACAATGTGGAAGAAAAGGATAAAAATACATATGTACAAAAATGGACGGCCAACGTGAAAGAAAATAGCCTGATCTTTATCCAGATCCTATTGGAATATGGGCAAGAGAAATTTCTGGAACACATTTTTTTGGAACAAACCAGACATGAAATGTCCTACATACTAGAAAAAACTCATCCACGGCTCACAAAAGATGGAAGTATTGTGTTTTCTGCGCCAGGACATGTGTATTGGAATGGGGCTTGGCATAACAAAAAAAATGAATCCGTGCCATTGTTTGATAATACATTAAACTGGGGACGGATACTACAAGCGTAAAAGTCGCATCCATACACAGGTATGTAAATGTAAATGATAAGGAGGATGAAAGATGAGTTATTCAGCACGAGTAATAGAAAATCATTTAAAAATTGACTACGAAGGATTATCGAAAAACATATCATCCGATTTCATTGTTGAACATGGATGGATCTACGAATTAGATTCGTATAGAAACATCACCAACATACAGTGGAATACAGGTGCTAATTTCTATATCGATCGGTCGCTTCTCTTTTTTAAGAAACTGCTCCCATACATTAAAGCCGGATCTTATATCTATTTTAATGGAGAAGACGGAAACAACTACGGCTTTTTCTTTGAAGATGGGACGGTTACAGCCGAAGCACTTTATTTGGTCCGCGAAAAAGACTATGAGCTGCTTCAAAAGATTCAGAGACAACGCACTGATCATTGAGTATTGAAAAAGGAGAAAAAATATGGCAAAAGAAAATGCAAGAAACCGGATGATCCGGCAGTTATTGGAATTTAAAGATGCCGGATTGGATGTGTATATCAATCACGTTACTGAATTGACCGATTCCCATTATGGGATAATTACTGACGGGGAAAATATCATATATATACAGTTTGCAACATACAGTTCAGACACATTATTCAGCATGTCATTTGAGTATGTGCCATCCCGAAAAAATGGTTCTGGTGTAGGCTTCATAGAGAGTAAAGAGAGTCTTACCATGAATGATTTTGAAGAGTGCGTCACCTATGGACGGCGGTTTGCCGCCAGATATGGAGCAGAGTTGTACCGCTCTTTTGAGCAATACATGAAAGACCCATGGCACAAAGAACATTACGAAAAATTATAAGACAAACAGAAAGGATTTTTTATGACAAAAGAACTTTTTTTCAAATACGTTAGCGAAAACTTCAATCTTGACACCACATCCAGACGTCTGACTCACAACATCCTAGACTATCTGGAAAGACAACCGATAACACAAACTGAAAAACAGAAGGTAACTTACGAGTTGCTACGTGATATCGGCTTAACCGAAGAGGAAGCCAGCAGACTGCAATTATAACATTCAATAAAAACGCACAGATTGATTTCTGTGCGTTTTTGTTTTTTACATTGGATGATAAATGACTGTTATTCTGGATCCACGATTGTTTCTTTTAAAGATGCTGCCAGCCCGGCCAGCCCCTGGATATCGGACGGGATGATCAGTTTTGTCGCTTTGCCATCCGCTGCCTTCTCGAAAGCTTCCAGTGATTTAAGCTTGATAACCGCCTCGTCGGCCCCTGCTTCTTTAATTGATCTTAAACCATCCGCTGTCGCCTGCTGCACTTTCAGGATTGCTTCGGCTTCACCTTCCGCCTCCCGGATCATCGCCTCTTTCCTGGCTTCCGCATTTAAGATCGCAGCAGCTTTTTCCGCCTCCGCTTCCAGGATCGCAGACTCCTTATGTCCTTCTGCGATCAGGATGGAGGACTTTTTCTCCCCTTCTGCCCGGAGGATCGCTTCCCGGCGCTCCCGTTCCGCTTTCATCTGTTTTTCCATGGCATCCTGGATTTCTGCAGGCGGAATGATATTTTTAAGCTCAACACGGTTCACCTTGATCCCCCACGGATCGGTAGCTTCATCCAGTGTTGCCCTCATCTTCGTGTTGATGGTCTCGCGGGATGTGAGTGTGGCATCCAGCTCCAAATCACCGATAATGTTACGGAGGGTTGTCGCCGTCAGATTTTCAATCGCCATGATCGGATTATCCACACCATACGTATACAGCTTTGGATCAGTGATCTGATAATAAACGACGGTATCGATCCGCATGGTTACATTGTCTTTTGTGATGACCGGCTGCGGTGCAAAATCCTCTACCTGCTCTTTTAAAGATACTTTCTTTGCCACACGCTCCAGAAATGGGATCTTGATATGCAGCCCAACACTCCATGTACATTTATAAGTTCCCAAGAGCTCAATGACATAAGCCTGTGCCTGTGGCACGATCCGGATACAGGAAATGACCAGATACAAGACCAATACAATAAGTAGCATGATCAGTATATTCATAGATAAAACCTCCATAGATAAAACTCCCTCGACTATATTTTGCTAAGATTTTAAGACTATCACAGTTCACGCATCACTGGATCTCACTGGGATAAACGATCAACGTGACACCAGATATCTTTTTGACAGTGACTTTTGCACCTTCTCTGATGATCGATCCTTCTTTGATGAACTTCCCATCTTCTTCTGCCCGGGCAGTCCAATACTGTCCTTTGACCAAAACCTGTCCTTTTGCATGGAGATTATCAATGTCTTCTGTCACCACTCCGGTACATCCGATCACGCTGTCAGCGTTTGTTTTTTCTGTCTTGTCGTTAAGAAACTTTTTCGCGATAGGGCGTGTAAAGATCAGACATAACACACTGACGATCACAAAGACAGTAAGCTGTACGGAAAATACACAGCCAAAGAGCGCCATAGCAGCTGCTATAAAGGCACCTATCGCAAACCAGATGGTTGTAAGCCCCATCGTTAATGCTTCCAGCAATAAAAAGACGATCGCAGCAAGAGCCCATCCAACAGCAAACATAGGCATCCGCCTCCTTTCTTTTATTGATGATAATAATATGACAAAAAGCAAGCAAAAACCTAAAAAAATCCCCTGTACGATATGTACAAGGGATTTTGCTGTTTTCACGGAGAAGCCCAATAACACCGGTTGTCAATGATCATGATAGGCAGCACGATCTCTTTGTTCATAGGGAATGGATTTTCTGGAAATTTATTAAAATACAAGAGAAATCCATGTCCCTTCATAGAGCATTCACAGTAATAATACCCATTCTGATCCCTGCGAAAGTTGGATGTGATCATAAGCCGGTAATTCTTTGCTCCGGGAGGATTTTGCGGTGGCGCCGCCTGGTACTGCTGAGGCATAGCCGTTGCATTTTGACGGAAAGCCGCTCTCTCCTCTTTTTCTTTCTTTTCCCATTCTGCCAGGTTATGTTCCATGACCCCGACTTCTATCTTTTTTAATAGGAAGTAATCCGCGCAATTTTTCAGACATTCCGCGAGTTTAGGGGTAGGGAGGGAAAAGAATCCTTTTTTTGTCTCTTTGTATGTGCCACTGGCGGCCATATATCCGCCCGTCTTTGTCTTCACTTTTTTGGCGTACCCGTTTGAAATGGATATGCCCCACACTTTTTTGCTCTCCGTCCAGACAAATTCCAGTTTTGTCATTTGGCAGAGTCCTTGGTATGGGCCGGATGCCATCGGTTCGCCAAAGATCTTGCTCTCCGGGTATTTATTATCCGGATAACGCAGGTCCCTTCCCGCATAATAGGATGCCGCGAGGAGGTTCTGTAAATGCGGGAGAGCCCCCGCATCCAGCCTTGCAACAGCTTCTATCGCACTTTGCCCTTTTCCCTTGGAAAAGTCATAGATCCGGATCTTGACCTTCCCGTTGATGATCTCCCCGTAATGTTCTTTTGGGGCGATGGTCACAGAAGGAATAAAGGAGATATTTTTTGTCGGAGTTGACGCAAACCCCGCTACGTTATTATACATACAGATACCCCCTTTATTTTACCTGCAGACTGAAATTCGGCTCAAAGTGTCCAAAAGAGCTGACATCATGGGTCTGTGCCCATTTGTTCAGTTCCTTTTTGTTTACTTTCGGATCTTGCGGGTCCAAGAACTGGTCCGGGATATATTTTTTATCATCGATGATAAGCTTTGGCTGCAGTTCTTTTACCGTAACGCTAAATAAAGCATCACTGACACTATTTCTATTGACAGCCAACATACATTCCAGGATAGAATTATTTATAGTAGTGATCTGTTCCGTCACCTTTTTTTTTCGTTTCTGGAGTCGTTTGATCTCTGCGGCCAACTCTGCTTCTTCTGCAGATTTATTTTTAGAAACTCTCGCATAGCTCAGAATTTTTTTCTTAAAATCCGGGAGCAAAAGTTGTAAGAGTTCTTCTTTCGCCATTTCGGGATGTTCCCCATGGAGCCGGCTGACGGCTCCATCGATTGCATCTTGGGTGGCAAGGATTTCCTGAGTAATCTCATATAATGTCATATTTTTTCCTCCTCGCTTATTTGCTGACATTTAAGAGCAGTAACTCTATGTTGGTATCTTCTTTGATGATAAAAGGCTCCCTCTCGTTTCCAAAATGGATGGTTACATCCTCTTCCTTGAGAACACGCAAAGCAGATGCCAGATACTGCCCGTTGATCCGATAGAGCGTCACTGGATCCTGCCCAAGCATCTTTATATCCGCATCTAATGTCTGCTGGAAAGCACCTTCCTGACCTTTCACTGTAATGATAAAAGAATTATTTTCCATTGCGATTGTAAGGACTTTGGAATCATCGCCAGAATCCAGCATGGCAAGGGCCAACTGTGTGGCATTTAAAAGGTCTGCCGTTTTTACAGTCGCTTTTTTATTAAGCCTGCTTTCGAAATCACCAAAAATCTTAGCGATATCGAAATATGCTCCTGATAAAGCAACGACTTTTAATACGGTGGTATCATCGGCTATTTCTACCGAATCCCCCTTTTTCTGGATACGGACATTTCCAGATAAATACCGGATGATCTTTCGGACTGCTTCATTTGGTATGATGATGGAACATTTTGCAGCCCCTTTATCACCATGGACAGAAACACGATATCCATCTGTTGCAGTACACCGTATCCCCGTATCCGTAAATTCGAGGAAGAAAGCAGACGTTTTTTCCCCAGTTTTGTTGACTGCCAACGCATGCGCTGTGTTAAGTAAGCTTTCTTTTAATGCATCGGCGGATACCGATAGGGAGACTTCCGGTTCTACGATCAGTTTTTCCGATTTGAATGTCGAAAGGTCGTAATATGGAAGTTCTATTCTAACTCCTTCTCCGGCAATCCGCAGTCCAGAATTGGCCTTTACGATCATCAAGGATTCACAGCATAACTGCGGGATGACCGCATAAAGTTTCTTGATATCCACTACAAAGGAAGTATTATCTCCATCCAGGTTCATAGATGGAAAACGGACGATCAGGGACGTTCCGTGAGCACCATGTACCGTCATATCCATTTCCGTCTGGGAAATATCAAATCGGACAGCCTCACCAGTCAATGTCTGACCCCCGGCAATCTCCTTTAATTCCTTCAGCGCATTAGAAAAAGCCTTTGTATTTACTGTTACCTTCATTTTGTATTCCTCCTTATTTTTGGTTCTTTTTACATCAATAATCTAAAAAAGCTACTGGAAAAAGATTAGAGGAAGTCAAAGATAGATGCCTGTCTTTCCGTGCGCCGGACAAAGCCCGCGTCCCCCTTATCACTTAATTTCCATGTCCCGTTCAACAGGTAATGGATACACTCGTTAGGATCATCGTGGTAGTCCCGTTCCTCTGAGCGTCTACAGGAGTCCCATAAACAGAGAGCATCAATGCCATAAAGTTTATGTTCAGTTTGTAAGTTTGTCTCATAAATATAACCTCCTTTTGTTTTGAAATTAAAAAACACGGAATCAATATGCATAGAAGAATAGGCAATCATTAAAAACACCGGCAGCGAAATCGCTGCCGGTGTTGCGTCTATCCCTTACATTCGCGCATCCGCATCGGGTGCGACTGCATGATATAGTGTTTTGCTATGTTCTGACTGTTTCTTGTCCTTATTCTACGGACTCAAAATCAAGGATCTCGAACTGCGGCTTTATCTTTCCATGAAAATGTTTCACAGAAATATTTCCGATCATCTCCACCTTTTTTGGTTTCCCGCACCGGAGATATTTTTCTGTCAGCCCAAAGGCAATGAAATCCATCTCCTCCGTCTTATCGGCAAAGGAACTTCCATCTCCAACATAGACCGGTTTTTTAAACTCATAGATCATATGGAAGATCGGCGCCGGGTTGCCATTCCCAAATGGGGCAAAGATTTCCAGGTCAGCAATCATCTGTTCCGTAAAGGAATTAAATTCCATATCATACTTCTTTCGTCTGCCTTTTGGTACCGGGCCGCAGGCTTTTTTGAAACATGTTTCAAATGCCGCCAGGTTCTCTTTCTCTAAAGAAAGTCCTGCTGCCTGTGCATGCCCACCGAAAGAGATCAGGTATTTACTGCATTCTTCCAGCAGATTTTTAATATGGAACCCTTCAATAGATCGGGCGGAGCCGGTCAATACTCCATCAGAGCCTTCCCGGTCCGTAAAGGCAATGACCGGGCATCCATATTCTTCACACAGATGTCCGGCGATAAGCCCAATGATCCCCGGCATCCAGTCCGGGCTGTAAACAACGATCGGACGTTCTTCCTGTACTGGGAGCTCTGCCAGACATCTTTTTGTGATATCCTTTCGTTTTTGGTTATTCTCCACGAGAAGCTTTGCACTCCAAGGGAGGGTGAAATCTCGGTAATCTGCGGACATGACCTTAAATACATCTGTGGCCCCGTCATCTTTCAGACGGCTGCTGGCGTTTAAGATCGGACCCAAACGGAACCCGAAATCGGACTCGACAAAATAGTCAACATCCAGATATCGGATGATCTGTTTCAGCCCTGGGACCATTCTTCCCTGATTTAAGATTTCTAAGCCTTCCTTGACCAGAATCCAGTTAGCGCCGGTGATATCCATGACATCCGCTACTGTGGCAATGGCAGCTAATACTTTCAAATCGTCCGTATTCTGTCCCGGCAGCAGCTCTTTTATAAAGCGGTAAGCGATGCCGGCACCGCAGTACCCGGTATACTCTGCATCCGGGTAAGCCCATGGATCAACGATATGATCTGCCGGCGGCAGGATTATCTTCTCATCCTCTTTTTTTGGCAGATGGTGATCCGTCACGATCACAGACAGACCTTTTTCTTTTGCCTTTCGGATGGCTGAAATAGCGGCAATCCCGTTATCCACTGTAACGACAAGACCACTTGTGATCTCATCTATGATCTTTTCTGACAGTCCATATCCTTCGGAAAACCTGCGGGGGATCCGAACTTTGGTATCAACTCCATATCGGGAAAGCCCAATCTTCATGATCGTGGATGCCATGATGCCATCTGCGTCATAATCCCCTATGATCGTGACAGGCATATGGGACTTTGCACAGTGTTTAAAAAACTGAACGGATTCCTTTAATTGAGGAATCTCTGGATGATTTTCCGGATGTAGAAAATCATCTGCATCTTTTCCATGTGTTTTTTCAATAAATTCTCTGACCGTCAGGGAAAACTTTTTTGATCGTTCGAACATTTTTTTTCCTCCTTATTTTTTTATTTACATTCACGCACCTTTTGCGAGGTGCGACACGAGTACGAGTAAGTGTGGAGTATCTAGTTTACATTCGCGCACCTCTCACGAGGTGCGACATATCTCTTTCTATAATTTTCCCAGTATGACAATTCATTTACATCCACGCACCTCTCGCAAGATGCGACAAAAGAAGAGATACTAAAAGAGTTGGGTATGGAGATTTACATCTACGCACCTTTCGCAAGATGCGACGGAAGTGCATGTGGCTTGTCCATGTTGTTTTACATCCACGCACCTTTCGCAAAGTGCGACTAATATAGTGTTAGTTATGAGATTTTTGCTTTTAATATTTACATCCACGCATCTCTAGCGAGGCGCGACCTTAGAGGTGCGGGGACTAAAGAGTTCGATTATAATTTACATCCACGCACCTCTAGCGAGGTGCGACTGCAAGATATAGTGTTTGGCGATATGCTTTTACTATATCTCGTATTAATATACCGACACAAATAGGGTTATTAGCTAATAACACGCCATATGTGCCGCT
Organism: Eubacterium sp. An3; assembly: GCF_002159465.1. NCBI lineage: Bacteria > Bacillati > Bacillota > Clostridia > Eubacteriales > Eubacteriaceae > Eubacterium > Eubacterium sp. An3. The sequence continues at coordinate 38,640 of NZ_NFIR01000025.1, read as the reverse complement.
TTTTAATACGAACCTTCCGGGACTTCTTGTTCGCTTTGGGTTCGCACGAGTTTCTCAGATCATAATATCAACCTCCTTATATTTGAAATATTTGTTACATCCTTAATATGATCATCTTTCCATTTTTCTTTTCACACGATATGTTTTGTGGTATACTGTAGACATAAAAAGGAACTTTATTCTAAAAAAAATAACATTCGGCCTCCGGCATATTATTTTTGTAATGATATTCAAAAGAAGGAGGATCGTATATGCAAACGTCATTATCACAAAGCATTGAAGCTAACCCAGAAAAACGGAAACTGGACCGGCAGTGTAAGATTGTCTTGTCCCATAAGCCACTCCTTGCCCGAATCCTGAAACGGACGGTGGAGGAAGTAGCGGATATGGAGATTAACGAAATCATTGCAGCAATCGAGGGAAAGCCGTCTATCGAAAGCATCCCTGTATTGGAAATTCCAGAAAAGATTGAAGGCAGCAACACAGAATCAGTCTCTAAAACAGAAGGTACCGTATACTACGATATTCGGTTTTATATCCTTGTCAACGAAGGGAAGACAAAGATTCTTTTCGATGTGGAACCACAGAATGACTATTATCCTGGATACAAGATCGTGACCAGAGGTGTCGTGTATTGTGCGAGGATGATCTCCTCACAGATCAACCAGGAATTTGACCTGGAACATTACGACGCGTTAAAGAAAGTGTATTCCATCTGGATCTGTTTCGGACCGCCGGCATATATCGGTAACGCCATCAGCCGGTACCATATCCAGAAGGAAGATCTGCTTCCCGGTATTCCGGACGAAAAGACGGCATATGATAAATTGGAGATTATCATGATCTGCCTAAAGGAGGACGCCGACGAGAAGGACGATGAGCTGATTGGTATGTTGAACACCTTGTTCTCGTCCGAAAAGTCAAAAGACGAGATTCAACAGGAGCTTTCAGGAAAATATGGGATTGTTATGGAGCGCAATTTCAAAAAGGAGGTTGACAAAATGTATGAATTATCTGCATTGGTTGAAAAACGCGGCATGGAACGTGGCATGGAACGTGGATTCAGGCGTGGTGAATTAGTCGGACAGATTAAAGCTTACCGGAAATGTAAGTATTCAGACGAAAAAATTGCACAGGAGATGAATATTTCTGTACGGGAAGTAAAAGAGATTATAAAAGAATGTGAATTACAGCATTGATTAGAAAAAAGCGGAGCGTCGACTCCGCTTTTTCTTTTGACAAATTTTCCATCTACGCACCTCTCGCGAGATGCGACCAATTGCACGATACAGTCAAGATCTGCCGTGGTATTTACATCCACGCACCTCTTACGAGGTGCGACTTGAAAATGCTTTATCAGTTTCACAATGTAACCATATTTACATCCACGCACCTCTCGCGAGGTGCGACCTGTGATGCATCTATCATACCACCATCTATCATTTACATCCACGCACCTTTTACAAGGTGCGACAGCAAGATATAGTATTTGGCGATATACTTTTACTATATCCCGTATTAACATACTGACACAAATAGGGTTATTGGCTAATAATACGCCATATGTGTCGTTTTTTTAGTGCGAATCTTACGGGATTTTTCTGTTTGCTTTGGGTTCGCACGAGTCTCCCAGATCATAATATCAACCTCCTTACATTAGAAATCAAACTGGTGCAGGCGTTTACACCCACGCATCTCTCACGAGGTGCGACGAAAAAATAAAGGAGGTCACTTATGTTGGCCTGCACCAGTGTAGGAATATCTGTTGGCACTGAAAAATATCCCTTACAAGATTAATATGATAAAATAATTATTTTAGCGGCATCCTTGAGCGCCAGAAAACTCAGAGCAAAAAAACCAAATAATTACATTGGACATGGAACATACACTTACAAAAAACTTCACAGGAAGAAAAAACTGGCGCTCTAATGCCGACACCAGAGAGCCTATCATCCTCTCCGGCTTATTTAATACGAAAAACAAAAGAATTTTCTTTTAAACCATTATTTTCGCCAAAAAGAAATCATTTCTTTTTTATTCCAGTAATCCACACTTTACCGGCAAAGGTTCCTTTGGAGAGTATAAGAACTTCCCATTATTGTCGTCCAATCTTACTGTGTTTTTTGCAACCATCACAAAAAGAAATCATTTCTTTCTTTGACTTCTCAAAAAAAGAACTCCATCCTTCATCAGATTATTTTTGCAAATCATAATCAAACGAAGGAGGATATAAAATGGAAAAATTAATAAAAAAATGGAACGGCAGGAGTATCCAGGATGATGAAGCTTATGTCAGTAAGGAATTTAAGAGCTTTTACCGGGAATGCATCAATGCCATGAAACGGGAATTTCCGGATGCAGAATTCTTAAATGTACACGCAGGTCATTACGATTTTTCCGGCTTTATCCACAGGGATGGGAAATATATTTATTTTTCCTATTGCGTTCCGAGAGGCGGGATCCGAATGGATATGGGACAGTCAAACGTCACGCGCGGCATCCTGATCCGGCAGGCAAAAAATGAGAAAGATTATCGCGGGAAGTGGAACCACTTCACATGCTTTTATCTTTTCAAAGATGATGTAGAGCAGTTGCTTCGCGAATAAGAAAGGAGAAAAAATGAATTTGTTTGACATTGTTCTGATTGAAAAAGACAACATGTCCGGACTTTCAGCGGAGGATATTTCCACAATGCTTCAATTGTTGGAAAAAGACGAATATCTTTTTCTTGATATCGAAGGGAATAATTCCTCTGCCATGGGCCTGATCACGTTCAGTGCAGCGGACGAGATGGCTTTTTGCTATGATGACTTAGAGTATTTCATATCTGGAATCTTAAATGATATGGAAAAAGAATCTAAGGACGGGGTTTATTTTTACAGTCGATTGAAGATCCGTCTGACAAGAGAATAAAATTTGATAAAAGCCCGGGAACCGATTCCCGGACTTTTTTTTTTAAAGAATTTATTTCTTATTTTATTATGGATTGCAGCATCCGGATGGCTCGTATCCATCATCGATCAGTGCCTCCCTGTTGCCGCTATATTCTTCTCTGTTTTTATCAGAGATCCGATTTGCATTGCTGCAGCTCGGGAGATGGAATTTCTTTGTATTGGTATTGAGGATATATGTCCCTCCCTCTTCGTCCGTTTTGCTGCCTTCTTCCCAGTTTTCTCCAGTGGTGTAGTCAATGACAACACCTGGCTGTACATTATAGACATACACACAGAACTGACAGCCATAGCCATTATCCTCTACGGACCACGCTTCCATCAGCACACCGGAAGCCATCAAATCGTCTTCGCCATCATAGACCGGCGTTACCCGGTACAAGACATGATTGGCCGGATTATCGTCAATGTAATCTGCCACCGTATCTTCAAACGGGAGCATCCCATCTACATTGAAACACCGGGTGCCGGTAATCAGGTTCTCTTCATTGGCGTTTTCTCCGGAAAGCTGGTATCCGATCAGATGGCAGCGGTTCAACAGATATTCGCCGTCATATTGATTCTGGTGCCAGCCGGAAGGCGTTACCGAACTCAAAGAACTCTCCCGTTCCTCTGTCGGCATCAACTCCTCACAAATATTGGCATAAGCTACTCCGCAGCGGCCAAGACTGTCCAGTTCGCTGTATTCCTCAAAGGCATTTGTATTCTCTTTCTCTTCCTTTGTAAAAAATGGGATATCATTATTAATCTCGATATATGGCGTTCCTCGATATTCTGGCACAGAATCATACCAGGTTTGCGGATCCGCATTTGACGATAACAAACCGTCAAAATCATCATAGTTTGTGCTGTAGAAGTTCGTCTCGCATCCTGTGACCAATAATACCAGCATGCCGATAACAACGATTATTTTTTGAAATGATTTCTTTTTCCTATTCATTTTTTGCCTCCTGTTCATGTGAACTACTCGGCAACAAGTTACCGAGCTTCCGAAACCTCCCCTGGCGGAGCCAGGGCGGGAATCTTCTTTTATTCCTGCTTGACCGGGTGACATATTATGGCATGACTGCAACCATGCGCCCCGTAGTTCGACAGGCTATCCCCGGTGAACCACCGGTTCTTTTTACGGTTATCGTCCGTCCGTCTCCGGAGGCTACGCCGCAAAGGGGTGTGTGCTGATATAGATACGCACTCCCTCCTCTCTTATGTTGACCGCCGCCTGATGGTCCCGGCCCATCACATGCCCGTAGGCCGGGCAGACATAAACCCGGTCTGACAGCTTGAGTTCCTTATGGACATGCCCACAGGCGCAGCAGGTCTTACTGGATGGGAAGAACTTCCCCACTTTGATGACTGTGCTCCCATACCATTCCGCTTTATAAGAGAGCATCCGGACGAACATCCCCCATCCGTTGTCACTGGCAGACTTCCCAAAGGACAGCGCTTTCTTGATGGCGGACATAGAAAGGTCCTCAATACAGATGATGTCATAGTGAGTTACAAGCCGGTATGACAGCTTATGGAGAAAGTCGGCCCGCTGGTGCTTGGCTTTCGCATGGAGCTTCGCGATCTTCTTAAGCTGCTTCGTATAGTTCCTGGAATCTTTTTCCATCCGGGACAGCTTCCGTTGTTCCCGGGCGATCTTACGTTCCAGTTTCCGGTACGGTTTTGGGTATGCCGGTGTATTGCCGTCCGAATCCACGTACAGTTCCGGCAGGGACATGTCAAGCCCGATGGCTTCCCAGGACCCTGGTCCTTTCCCTGCTGCCTTCTTGGGTGTCGAGCGACACTTTCTGGTAGCCACAAACAGCACTTTATAATCGCCAACTTTTCCAGAAAAAAAGCATGATCGCATCTCAACGACACGGTCATGCCTCTTTTTCCGCAGGCTCTCAGCTCAATGCCTGGTTATTGATCGCTGCCAGCATTACTTCTGCATCGATCACCTTTTTCTCCATCTGGCTCCCTAACGTCATCGCGTCCGTCATCACATTATCGATCAGACGGGGATTCCCCTGGCTGTAGCTGTGAACGGAGCTGATCGCCGCGGTATCAATGATCTCCGGGCTGCCTCCTGCATTCCGGATCTTCTGCCGGATATAATCCGGCACCTCCTGATCTGTCAGCCCATGGAAGTTGTAGTGGACCACAACCCTCTGCCGCAGCGCCTCGTTCACCTGTTTCTCCAGGATGTGGTTCAGGTAGGGCTCCCCACAAAGGATCAGGGAAAAACAGTTTACCGAATCATACTTCTGGTTCATTAGCATTTTCAGATCCCTCAGGATGCTGCCGTTCAGGTACTGTGCTTCATCCAGGATACAGATGAACGGCTGCCGTTTCTCTTTGTACAGATAATACAGCCGTTCCTGGATCGACTTGAACATCTGGCTCTTCCCAAATCCCGATTCCAGCCCCAGAGCTTCACACAGCTGGCGGTAGAATTCCTGCACGCTTACGGTTGACAGGCACAGGTAGGCACACTGGTACAGGTTCGGGTTCAGTTTCTTCGAAAAGCACCGCAGCGCGAACGTCTTTCCCATTCCCGGACTTGCCGTAAACACCCCGATCCCACGGATCTCCTTCAGGTATTCCAGCCGTGCGGTCATCTCCCGGAAATCTTCCGACTCAAACGCGTCTTTCTCTTTTACCATCTGCTTATCAAACGGGTTAAAACTCAGGCCATAATAATCAGTGTACATCTTCCCCACCTCCAAGTACTGTGCTGTAATCGATCGACACCTGGTTCTTACGCTTTGTTTTCCCATTTTCCGCCCGGTCTGTCAGACGCATCGGATATCGCTTCCCTTCTGAAAATACCCATACTTTCTCCGGGTCGTCGGGAAGGTAACGTACTTCTACTTTCTGTCCGATGAACTGCATCGGCGCGTCATAGCACCGGGAATCCAGTTCCACCGTGGCATCCCTGGATACCCTGCGGGTCGTGCGGTTCAGGAAACATTCCTCCAGCCATTCCCGTGACTGCGGCTTCCTGACGGGGCGTCCGCTGTGGAGATAACGGGAAAGGGGTGTTTCCCCGGTCGTGGAATGTTCTGTCGTATTGTGCTTCCGGATATATCCTGCCAGAAGATCATTGAATTCATCCAGGGAACGGACCTGGCTGATGTCGATCCCGTAAAGCCATCTTTCCTTGAGCGTCCTGAAATTCCGCTCCACCTTCCCCTTACTGGCCCCGTCCCGGACAGGGGTATGCAGAAGCACTGTCCCAATGGATGCACAGATCATATCCAGCTGCCGGTTTTTATAGGGTGCGCCGGAGTCCACATACAGCTTGTCCGGGATCCCATAAGCCGCGACTGCCTCTTTGAGGACTTTCTGGAAGTTGTATGCATTCTCCCTGTAAAAGATCCGCCCGCCTACGATCATCCGGGAGTAGTCGTCCAGGATCATGATCAGGTACGTCCTGTGCTTCTTCCCGTGTTCTTCCAGATACGGAAGATAACACGTATCCGCCTGATACATGCCTCCGAAATACGCTTCTTCAAACGCTTTCCGGTCACGGCCGGTCAATGCTGCGTCCACACTTTTCAGCCCGTTTCGTTTCACGAACCTCTGGACAGTTGCTACGGACACCGTTGCGGGGATCAGGCTTTCCTGTACCAGTCTGGCATGGATCTGCGTTGCGTTCAGCCTTGGATATTTCTGTTTGATCCGGTAGATCTCATCGATCGCTTCCTCTGTGAGCACCCGCGTCTTCCCCAGGTCGGACCGTGTTTTCGGCGTCAGGGCGTCAATCCCGCCATTCCGGTAAAGGGAGACCCATTTCCCGATCGTTTTAGGCTTATATTTCACCGTCCGCCCGTCCGGAAGCCGCATGGGGGTTTCCGATACCCTCCGGCAGTAAGCCATAATGGATTCATCTGGATACGTCTCCTGGATCACTGGCGCGATCATCCCAAACCGGAGCCGTGCGATCTCCATCAGTTCCTCCGTCCTGTCTGTTTTCTTTTGCTGTTCCATTTCTTATCGCCTCCGGTTACATCATATCCCTGCGGTCTCCCATAGTACATGCCGGGATCATGGGAAGGATCCGGGCCACTCTGCATGAAATCTCAGCGGTGATGAAAATCTGACGCATGATATGCCTGGAGAAAGGAATACCGGAAGGAATCCAGGAACTGAAGGAGCCGCGTCCCGTCTATCTTTTCAATGAAATCCGATGCTTTTTCCTGTGCGCTGTTCAGGACTCCCAGGATCAACTGCTTGTGGGAAAGGAACAGGTTCCGGAAGACATAAAGTGTGGAATGGGCGATCTGATACGTTTCACAGATCTCCTCTATGGTATGGGCATGCAGGAAATAGGCTTCCAGCACGGTCAGGACGAAGCGCAGGCTGTAGGAAGAATACGGGATCAGCATCTCGGGAAGAAGGAAATGGGTATGCCCGCAGGAAGTGCACTTTACCCGTGGGACACGCAGGATCACTGTCACTGGCCGGCGATCCTTTAACGTGATCATATACCGGGAATAGCTGTCATGAGGGATCAGATTCCCTTTCGAAGTGCAGTAAGGGCAGATTTGATCGGAAAGATCCAGACTATGGACTGTCTGGTAAAACCACTCCTGATCGGAGATTTTTATTTTTTTCAGCTTGCAAAACAGATTGAAAATGCGTATCATAGTAACTGGATACTTCCTTCGGGATGTATTTGTTGAAAGAGGGAACCGGTTCTTGCCAGGAAGGGGTTCCTTCTTTTTTATTATAATCCCATCTGTAAAGAGAAAAGAGCATGCCGCAAATCACAGCACACTCTCGTCGTCCTTTTGATCGATCTATTCTTACTATCTGCTTTTTTCTTTCAATCTCAGTCATTTATAAAATGTCGCTCTACATCATCCCCCCTTTACTCTTTGTCCTTTGCGCAGAAAATGTTGATTGCTTCACTGAAGAAAGACGCCAAATTTCCGCTGCTAAACCCATTTATATAATTGGAAAAGCGTTCATCACTGATGTAGAGTTGCCCTAAGTAGAGCAAAATTTGATTATCACATTCATAGAAGGATTCAGAGATATACTGCTGCCACTCTTTTACGATTTGTTGCACTTCTTGACAGGCAGGAGATTGAGCTTGAAATTGAGCTAATTTCTCAAAGGTATCCTTAGACACAGAAAGAAATCTTTCTAACTGATTTCGTTGACCTTTTTCTGGCTGCGACAGAAATGCTGCTTCATATTCTTTGAAACTATGGGTATTACCCCAGCGTTCCAAAACTTCCGACCTATATTTCTCTTTCAGCTCAAGCACTTTTGTATCTGAAAAAGGAGCAAAAGACGGGACGGGATTTCCTTCTATTTCTGTTTTAACAAGGGAGATCAGAGCATCAATACGATCCTTTTGCGCCTGTAAAATATCAAGGTGTCTTTTCAACGCTTCTGTCCGGTCATAATTAGGAGAGCCGAGCAAGCTCTTGATTTCCTTCAATGCAAATCCCACTTCACGAAAAAATAGAATTTCCTGCAACCGGCTCAAATCATCATCAGTATACAAACGATATTTACTGTCTGTAACCATAGTAGGCTTCAAAAGTCCTATTTCATCGTAGTAGTGCAATGTCCGTATTGTGATACCGGTTAGGTCAGCAACTTCATGTACCGTCATCCTCCTATCATTCATCCCAAAAATCCTCCACAGTTTCTAAAATTTCACTTGCAGGCAGCATCGTGGCTTCAATAATGCTTTTTCCTGTCTTTTGCAAGTAGTGTTTAACCAAATGATACCCGCAAGCGTAGCCAGCACAGTAGGGCAATCCAACACAGGGGAAATTTTGCATCGCGGCCATCTCGTCACCATAGAGATAGGCGTTTAGATTCTCAAGCCCTTGAACATTCAGTCCATTGTGAATAATAGGTTTGATGTACTCATTCAGGGTTTGCATATCCGTTTTGGTTACCCAGGGGCCTGCCTTGTCCTCGCCATACAAATGAGTTGCAAAGTTTTCAGCAAGGCCCTCGCTGACCATCATCTCCCCAAGGGTGATACTATTCCGCCACTTAATAAACTGAAAGCGCACATTATGGTTTACTTCGTGGGCCAGCGCAACAGGAAGGCGAGTCAGTGTAAATTCATTGGGGATCAGCCACGCCATGATATACCCCGGAATACCACCATCGCCACAATACCCTTCATTCAAAGAGGTATAGGGGCTCTCGGCGTTTGCCAGTAAAATCGTAAATAGATACTCGCTGACGGGTAGCTCAATCCCATTGTTCAAAAAACATTCCAAGGATTTCCGGATGGACTGCTCACAAGATACCCAGAGCCGATCCGATGAAAGGCTCTCAATGTTTGCTTTTTGTGACTGATCTACCTTTGTAGGAGAGATAAGACCCAGCATATCACTTGCCATAATAATGTCATAGCCATTAGGTGTAGCTGCCTTCATGGGGATTTGATAGCAGTCCCACTTGCCTTTAAAAGGCATCATCAGCTCATACCGGTAAATGTCATTTTTCTTTTCGACGGGAGCCTCCATTATTTTTTTGTAGACGGCATCCGAACGTACATAGCTTAATTTCATATAGTCACATTCCTTTCTTGTTTTTTTCAGCATACACCATGACGTAACGTGAGAGTCAAGAGGAATGAACAAATATGAAATAGATGCTTACCTCCCTCGATGTTTGGCTTTCTTTTTTTCCTGCCGCAAAGCAAATAGGCGATCCTTTTCTGCTTCTCGTTGCTCTCGGCTCTTTGTTTTTCTTTCTAACTTACACTGTTCATGTTGGAGTTTAAGGGCTTGCTGTGCTTTAGTACCAATTCCCTTATCTTGCAGTTGACTGTTTATTTCACGCTGCATACGTTTAGGGTTGATTTTCCGTTCTGCAATAACTTCCGCTTGGATAGGTGGACTGAATTTTAGCTTGTGCCAATTCTTCAACAGAAACTCATAAACCTCATAATCCTTTGGTTCTGCACCAAAAGTGATTTTGCACACCTCATACTTACCGTTGCACGATCTCTCATATATGCCAATCCAAAATGGAGCCTCAAATAGAATGGTTAGACTACTTTTAGAATCGGTACTCATTCTTGCAAGAACTGCCCTTCAAAGTGTTTCAGCCATTCAAGGAGAGCATTGTAAAGCAGTTGCTGCTGCTCAAAAATTGTTCTCCCAACCAGAGGAATGTCTGCAAATTCCTGAGCATAGCCCTCGTTTAATTCAGCCGAGGACTGTATGCTCTGGCGCAAAGTCGAAACCAGCTCCATTGCTTCAGCTTTGTCCATCTTGTTCAGATTGGTAATGACCACATTGAAATCAAATAACAGCGGTATCGGGCCAGCGGCATAAAAGGCCATTAGTTCCTTGAAATACACTCTGCCCTTGTCGGTAATTGAATAGATTGCTTTATCTGCAAACTTACCACCTTTTACAATGTCGCTTTGCAGGTAGCCTTTCTCACTCATTTGAAGCACTTTCCGATAGATAGAAGGGACACTTATTTTCGTCCAGCGGGAAAAATGATGGTACTCCACATCTTTTTGAATATCATAAGCACTTTGGGGCTTCTCCAGTACAATACCCAGTATGACTAAATCTATTGATGACATAACTACACCTCCAGTCTTACTATTAACAATAGTACTATTATTGATAGCAAAAGTCAAGAGGGTGTATTTTAGTGTCCTAATTTGGAGCCTTCCTGTTCCGAAAGTCATTGCTGATCTAAAATCCTGGAAAGTTGATTGAAAAACACCGGACGCATGGACAACACATAAATGCGTCCGGTGTATCTTTATATAATCTTATATGCTGTTTTGGATTGATTTCTTGCGGTTTCAAACAGGCTTATTCGTTTGAGTTAGTGGGAATAGTTTGCTTTTCGGTCATAGATAGTTCCTTATGAAGATGTACGGCCATAAAAACAGTTATTACTACGGAAATCACATCAGCGATGGGTTGAGCATACAAAATTCCATTCATTCCCCATATCATAGGCAGCAACAAAATAACAGGAACAAAGCAGATGCCTTGTCTGCACGCCCCCAAAAAGAAGCCTGCCGCACCTTTGCCCAGTGCAAGAAACAGAGAGGAATATACCGTGTAGAAGCCAAAAAGAATGAATGTGATCCCGTTTGCAAACAGCGATTTTTGACCAGCTAAAATCATTTGAGTATCTCCATCGGTAAATTGAGAGATAATCTGTGTGGAGAAAATGGCCATCGCCAAGCCTACGACTAAGCAGAAACTTGTAGACCAAATGATCGAGGTTTTGATTGCTTCGCGCAGGCGGTCAAACTTCTTTGCCCCATAGCTGAATCCAGCAATAGGCTGGAATCCTTTCAGAAAGCCAAAGACAACCAGCGTCCCCATAGAAGTAATTCGTGTAACTGCCCCCATGCCTGCAATGACCGAATCGCCATAATCGCTGGCTGCACGGTTAATCAGTGTAATGGAAAGACTTGTAAGCAACTGAAACACCAAAGTAGGTACACCGATTTTCAAGATTTCCGCCATCATTTGCCCAGATGGAGAAAAGGCTTTTACGCTGAAAGAAAATGCACTTTTTTTTCGCAGAATGTATGTAAGATAAACAAGTGTAGATACCATCTGCGAAATTGCGGTGGCGATTGCTGCACCGGCAACTCCCATGTTGAAAGTGTAAATAAAAAGAGGGTCTAATCCGATATTCAACACAGCTCCCAGCAGTAACGCACACATAGTTGTCTTTGCCGCACCCTCGCTGCTTACAATGTTGTTCATGGTCACGTTAAACACGTTGAAAACACAGGACAGTATATAAATTCTTGAGTACGTCAGGGCATACGGCATGATGGTTTCTGTCGCGCCTAACATGGTCAAAATTGGTTTAAGGAAGATTGTAGAGAAAAGGATGATAATAGCGCCGATCAGAAGGCTGCTATACAGGGCTGTACTTGCCACTTTATTGGCAGTATCCTTATCGCCACGTCCCAGAAGTCTTGACAGATAGGATGCTGCACCGTTGCCGAACATTAGTCCCAATCCAACTACGACTTGCCCCAACGGAAAAACGATGGAAATAGCTCCCATTTGACTTCTGCCCAGTCCGCCCACAAAATAGGCATCCACCAGATTATATAGGGCATTGATTAACATCCCAATCATAATCGGTACGCCAAGTGCCATCAGAGCTTTTGGGATGGGCGCACTTCCCAAAAGTTCAAGTTTTTTGTTACGTTCACTCATTGTAATACTCCTTTCGCTCTCGTGAGTGTAATTTACAGTAGTATAAATTATAGCATACTGCCGCATGAATCATACTACTATAATTTATAGTATATGTCAAGGGAAGTGCGGGGATTTGCCTTGACAAGGAGTATAAAATCTAATACTATAATTTATAGTGAATTTGACAGTATTCTTTCATGCATAGAACAAGCGAAAGGTCGTGATCCACATGGCTACCATAGATTTGATCGTGTTGGGAATGTTAAAAAAGGAGCCAATGAGTGCCTACGATATTCAAAAGTTGGTAGAATATAGAAACATATCAAAATGGGTAAAAATCAGCACCCCATCCATTTATAAAAAGGCCATTCAGTTGGAAGAAAAAGGGCTAATCCGAAGTGAAATCGTAAAGGAAGGAAAGATGCCAGAAAAAGCGATTTACTCCTTGACAGAAGCTGGAGAAGCAGAATTTGAACGGCTCATGTTTGAGATTTCTGCAAAACCCATTAACATTTTTTTGGACTTCAATGCTGTTATTGTGAATTTAGATTCCTTACCGCCTGAAAAACAAAAATCGTGTATAGCAGAGATTGAGGAAAATGTTGGTATCCTGAAATCCTATCTGGAAGATAATATACGGGAAAAAGAAAACGAACCCAGCATTCCGGCAACAGGTATGGCTGTTTTGCGGCAGCAGTATGTATTGGCAGAAGCAATCCAAGAATGGGTTACTTCTTTGAAAAGTAATTAACCAAAAAGTAAAGAGGCGTATTCAAACACACTTCTTGATATGCAGATATGGACGTATGTACCCAGCCGGTTTCACGGCTGGGTCTTTTCTTTTCGATCAGTTAATATGCCGGGGTTCCATACCCATAAATTTCATAGTAACCGACCGGATAACTGTTTTGACGGCAACTATCACCGGAGTTGCCTTCGATGGTGTAGATGCGTCCATTCTCCACCTTCTCCACAATGCCAACATGATCGGAAGAACCATCCTGGCCGCCATCATCCCAATCGAAAAAGATGATGTCGCCGGGGCGCGGTTCATAGCTGTTGTCCTGCCACAGTCCCCGCTCCTGGAACCACGGCACACCCTGAGATGCGCAGGCTGCAAACTTCGGAATGACGCCAGCTTCAATATAGCCGCACTCATTGGCACACCAGCTAACAAAGCAGGCGCACCACTCCACTCGGCTGTCAAAACCATACCAGCTCCAATATGGCTCGCCGCCGACATTCCCCACCTGGGAGAGTGCCACGGTGACGATCTCGCCGTCGCCTCCGCTGATGCCGTAGAGGACTTGTGACCAGAGGGGATTGTTTTCATCGGACAGTAGCTCCGCCATCTGTTCCCGCTGATCCTCATTGAAGCCGAACTGATCGGCCATCTCCTCGGCAGTTTTGTGGCTGACGGTGATATAGAGGTAGGTCTGCGTAACTGTGGTTTCTGTTTCCACGATATTACCATTGCCGTCATCCGAGGTTTCAATCACCGTTTCGGTTTTGGTGTCGGTGCTGGATGAAATCTCGTTCATCTGCCAGAAGATGTCCTTGAGAAGCTGTTTCTTGGTATCATCCATTGTAGCGACTTCCTGGGCTGCATCTGGGTCAGTGGTGGTCTTGACGGCATAAACAGCCAGAACATCCTTCCACACTGCGCGGGAGCCGGACATCTCCAGAACGTCATAGCTGTGGGATGCCTTGATCTCGTCCAGCCTGTCCTGATAGTCCGTGTTGATTTCCTGCACAGCGGTCTGCATTGTCTGCCCGGTGCCGGAGTCCTCACCGGAGAAGAAAATACCAAAGCAAGAACCGATTATCATACCGATCAGACAAATCACGATAACCACCAGTACCGCAATCCATCCCCCGGCTGCGATGGCCGCAATCAATGCCTTTGTCGCCGCAATGATGGCCTTCACCGCTGCGGCGGTGGCTTTGGCCGCCACCTTGATGGCGTGAGCTGTGGCAATGGCTGCTGCACGAGCGGCATGGGCCGCAACTCTGGCGGCTCTGGCGGTGACAATAGCGGTCTGCTTGGCCGCCTTTGCCGCTTGCTGGCTGGTTTTGATACTGGCCTTTGCGGTGGTTTCCGCTGTCTTGATGGATTTAGTGGTGGTTTTCACCGTGCCTCTGGCAGCGGATGAGGTCTGTTTAATGGTCTTTCGGCTCCTGTCCACCGTCTTGATGCCTTTCTGTCCACGATCCAGTGTCTTAATGGCACTGTGCTCCTGCCGGACGGCTTTAGCCGGTTCAGAAACCGTGTCCGCTGCCTGCCGTCCACTCCAACGGGCAGGCTGCCCGGTTTGCTGTGTCGCCCGTTTCTCCGCTTGTTTTTTGGGCTGTTCAGCCGCGGCTTTCCGCTTTTGGATATTTTCCTTGACCTTAGAGATATTCTCTTTGGTGGTCTGTATTCCCTTACGGCCTTGCTTATCAAATTGGTGGACAGCTTCATGGCTCACACTATCCACACCGGATGAAAAACGATCAGAAGCATATTCGGCGGGAGAGCTTTCCTCTGCATACATCCCATGTTCCGCTTTGTCTTTGGTACGGATATATGCCTGCTTCATTCGCTCGGCGGCCACGGCGCTTTTGTCCAGCGCCTTCACATCTTTAACGGTGGTCTTTGTTTTAATGCCCTTGCTCATGGGCCTCACCTCCTTTCCGGAGCAGGGCAGCCCTTATTCCTCCAGCAGCTTTGCTACCACAACCATCCGCCCGTTTGTTTGGGAATACTCGCAGGTGGAAAGGGTGATGAGCTTATCGCCGTATTCAGCGGTTACGCCGGTGTCATAGAGCGCCAATTCTTTGCACTCCGCGATATACTCGTCAAACTGCTCGCCACTCTCCGCCCGGACAAAATGGTAATACTTAAACCCTTCCTCTGAGTACGCTACTGTCTTAAAGGCGGCAATCACTTCATACTCTCCGAAGCTCTCCAACGTATCAAAGTGGATAATCTTATGCTCCTGATAGAAATCCTCGCTCTCGTACTTGCAAAGGTCGGAAAACATGGAGCCGTTGTTCATGTGGTGGCCATATAGAACCAGATTGTCAGAAATACCAATGTCGCAGTTTTCCTGCACATAGGGAACTCCGTAGCTGCTGTACGATTTATCAAAGGCGTGCTTCAGATAAAAGTCGGGGTTTTCTTTGGTCTGCATAACGGGGTAATCAATCCGGGTGCCGGGGATGGAAACCCAGCCCACCAAGTCGCTGTTCTGGGCGTACACATCGGCATACTTGTCAAAGGCCGTCATTTCATCCTGCACAGGCTCTTGTTCGTTTTCCAGCTCCAGAGCAGGCAGCTCCGGCTCCTCTTTTACCAGATTGGCCACCTCTTCAAAGGCTTCGGCACTCTGCTTCTGGTCAAGATATTCCCGGCAGAGCATAAAGCCGGAGAAAAGGAAAAGGGCGGCACAAAAGGCCGCCCAAGCAATCATCGCTTTGGTTTTCATTTCTTTTTTCATGTTTTGCCCTCCTGTACTTATCGTGCCTTATCCTTGACGGGTTCTGCCCGATGCTGACCGGACGGGGTTGCTTTCAGGGCTGTCAGCTCGGTCTTGACAGAAGATTTTTCTCCACCAGCCTTTTCAGCCAGTCGGCCCGCACCGCGCTCCATCTCGGAAAACGCCTTGCCACAGGATGAAAGAAAACCTTTCAGCTTGGCAAGCACCCCTTTGTCGGCGTCCAGGTCTTTGACCTGCTGCGCTTCCTTTCCTACAAGGGCGCGTCCGGCACTTTTCAGATGGCCGCCCGCCTGATGCAGTTCCTCCCGGATCACATCCATCCGTCCTGCACACTTCTCCATCGCTTGGCTGGCATGGGAGAAGCCATGCTCCATTCGGGTGAGAACTGCGGGAATCC
Source organism: Eubacterium sp. An3 (assembly GCF_002159465.1). NCBI lineage: Bacteria > Bacillati > Bacillota > Clostridia > Eubacteriales > Eubacteriaceae > Eubacterium > Eubacterium sp. An3. The sequence goes on along the minus strand of NZ_NFIR01000025.1, from coordinate 22,646 downwards.
GCAGCGCCTGCACCGCATGACGCAGCGCCGCTTGGCCTTTTTCTTGAAAGGTCTGCACCATGCGTCCGGCAGCGGAAAAGGTATTGTTCTTGGCCGTGGACACCATGCTGCTGACCTGATGCACTTTGTTTTCCGCCTCGTTCATCAGGAAGGTACATCTGGCCTGAATGCTTCTGTCGTGAAGCCGGTCAACCTCCTTTCGCATGGCGGTCATTTCATCCACCATCCGGGACAGCTTATCTTCCATACCGTCGATATAACTCACCAGCGCCTGCACCTCGTCCTTCTGCTGGTGAAGCCCGTTCTGCTCCAGAACGGTAAAGAGTTCAATGATCTGCGGATGTTCCCGCAGGGCAATAGCCGGTTCAGCCATGTTAAATACCTCCAATCAAATTTTTATCGTGCCGGTTCCGCCTGCTTTTTGACAGGCGGAAGTTCACGGCAGTATTCGGGATAACGGATTTTGATACCCTCCATGAAGTAAGGCGCAAACTCGCAGCAAAACAAGTCCTCCGGGGAAAAAGCGTTGCTCTGCTCCGGGTCGGTATAACCATTCCAGAGGTTAAAGGCCAGACGGCACACCCTGACGGTGCCGCTGGTCTGCCAGCCGCCGTGTATCCCGTCCGGTTCGATGCAGTCTTCCTTGAAATTGAACATCTGCTGGATATTGGCTCGTGTTTCCGGGGCAATCCCCATCACATAGGAAAAGGAACGGTGATAGCTGTCATTGTGCCGGGACTTGGACATCATGGCCAAATAGAAATCCCTGTGTTCCTCGGATGCAAAACGGATATTCTGTGCGCCCATCACATTGCCTCCTTTTCACCACCGAACACACCCTCGCCGGGTTTGGTGGTCATCAGCTCATACAGATTGGTGTCGCGGGGGAACCGGTTGATAAACGGAACCAGGGCGCTGCCATACCGGATCAGGCCACAGCCTGCGTCAGCGTTGGTAACATAGCTCATCTGTTCTTTGGAGATATTGAGGAGCTTTGCCAGCTTTTCACGGTCAGAGGCCGCCTGATTGAGCATAACGATAAACTCGGAGTTGGAGAGCATGGTGCTGGCCTGTACGGAATCCAGCAGATATTCCACGTTCTGGGTGATGGCAGTGGGATATGCGCCGCGCTTACGGAACTGACGCCATGCAGAGTTGAAGAACACGCCGCTTTGCTCGTTCTCAAACACCACATGGAACTCGTCAAGGAACACATGAGTGCGCTTGCCCCGTTTCCAGTTAAGGGTGACGCGGTTGAGGATGGTGTCGGTAATGACCAGCAGGCCAGTGGGCTTTAATTGCTGCCCCAGACCGCGAATATCGAACACCACCACGCGCTTATCCAAATCGACGGTGCTTTCCCGTCCGAAGATGTCCAGCGAACCGGTGGTGAACAGCTCCAGAGAAAGGGCAATATCCTTTGCCTTTTCCTCCGGCTGTTCCAGCAGCTTTTCGCGCAGATCGCAGAGCGTGGCAATCCTGCCGGTGCGCTCTGCGTCTTGATACACCAGGGCGGTACAGCGGTCAATGATGGACTTATGCTGCGGCCCCACGCCGGTCTTGTCGATCTGCTCGATGAGGGACATGATGAACTGAGATTTTTCCACGATGGGATTCTGCTCACCATAGCCCTCTACCATATACATGGCGTTCAGACGGTCTTTGCCACCCGCAGTCATGTGGATCACGGAAGCCATATCCTGACCCAGCGCACTGCATAACGCTCCAAATTCATTTTCGGGATCGCAAATCAGAATATCGTCGTTGGCATAGTCCGGGTGCAGCATCAAAAAGGCAATCAGCTCTTTGGCGCTGAAGGATTTACCGGCACCTGGTACGCCCAGCAGGAAAGCTGACTGATTCAAAAGGTTTGCCTTGTTGCACATAATGAGATTGTGGGAAATTGCGTTCTCTCCGAAGTAGATGCCGCCCTTGTCCTGAATCTCCTGCACTTTGAAGGGAATGAACACCGCAAGGCTCTCGGTAGTAAGGGTGCGGAACGCATTGATTTTGCGCGCCCCAATGGGCAGCGCGGTGTTCAGGCCGTCGAGTTGCTGGAACTTCAATGTGGCAAGCTGGCACATATGCTTGCGGGCCACAGAGAGAACCGCCTCGGTATCGCTGTCAAGATGTTCTTTGGTGTCGGCGGTGATGTCCAGCGTAATGACGGCAAACATCATTCTTTGATCGCGGGTAGTGAGGTCGTCCAGGAACTCTTTACTCTCCTTGCGCTGCAATTCCATGTCATACGGCACCACCGCAGAGAAGTTGTTGTTGGCGTTCTGGCGGCGCTGCCAGTTGGTGATGTTGGTTTCCACGCCCAGCAGCCGGTTTTCCACCTCGCGGACGGCTTCATCGGTGGGAACCGGTACAATGTCAATGGAGAGCATCATGTTCCGGTTGAAGTCCGTCAGCTCCGTTACCATATTGTCCTTGATATAGCTGGCGTAATCCTTGAGGAACAGGACGCGGCAGTATTTTTCGCCCAGCTTCAGATAGTCGCTGTTCTTCTCGATCCCGTCCGGGCAGATATAATCGCGGAAGTCATGGCCGCGCTTCATCATCTCGCGGGCATTGAAACGGAACTCAGCCTCCTCGCCCTGACGGTAGAAATCGTGCAGGATACGCAGGCGCTCGGTGGCGTCCAGCTCAACACATTTGGAACCCAGCGCCGCAAAGTGAGAAACAAGGTCAGCCCCCACACGGGCAAAGTAGGCACGGGCTTCTTCAATGTCCTTTTTCACCACGGAAATGGTGATATACTTCTCCTGCGTGATTCCGTTTGCACCGGTGGCCTTATCCAGCAGCATTTGATTGTACTCCCGGCGATACTCATCACGGAAATCCCCCTGCATGGGCATGAGGATGGACTGCTCAAAGTTGGCCTTGTTCATACGGCGGTTGTTGATGGTGATCTTCGTCACCGCACCGGAATCCAGAGAGTTCAGCAGCTCCGAATAGGTCAGGAACATGGATTCCTTGTCCTCATGGCTGGCTACAAGGTAATTGATGTCGGTGAACTTATAGGTCTTGGTGAATTTCGTCCCCACAAGAAAAATGCCGTCCGGCCAGATACGGCGGACGGGAATCACATCCTGCACCTTGCGCGGGACGTTGTATCGTTCCTTCTCCTGTTTGGCCATTGTTTTGATGGTTTTAATCATGTTTTTCCTCCTTCCGTTTGCTCAGATATTTCGGTTGTTTTTTGCGCTTTCTGCCGGAGCTACCACTCTGCAATTCATCGATAGTTCCTTTGAGGGCCGCATAGTAATAGTTGCTGTCCTCGAACTTAAGTTCTTTTGGTTCCAACATCTCCGAGCGCAGCCATGCCCAGATGAACTGCTCCGCTGTCATGCCATGATAAGTGATGAACCCCAGCAGGGCAAAGGGGGCCGCGCCCAAAATGCACATCCAGGAAAGGGTTTCCACACCGAAGTAGGGACGCAGGATAAAGTAAAGGCCCACGGCTACACCGCAGGCCAGTACCGAAAAGATGAACTGCCGCATGGACAGCCCAAAAAACATACTCTCCGTGTAATTACGGATTTCTCGATTGATCTTAACTTCCAAAATATCTTCCTCCTTTACAGGCCCATCATCTCGCGCACCACGCGGTCTGCCATCTTGACCGCACCCACGAGGACGAGCATATTAAACAGCAACTCCCCGACGTAACTCCACACCTGTGTGACAGCTGCCGCATTGGGGTCAACGGCTGGTGGAGATGCAGCGAACAGGGAGAAGATAATGCAGGCCAGCACAATGATGGCACCCTCCAGACAAACCGCCGCATAGCTTTTGATAAAGCTCTTGCCCACGTTCTGGCTCGGTTCTCCGGCGAAGGTGGACAAAGGCACCGGCGCGATGGCGGTGTAAAGGTAGAGCTTAAAAAATCGCCCGTAGACGGTCATAATCATCACGAAGGAAAGTACGGTGATGAAAAGCCCGCCGATGAGCGTTACCGCCCAGAGGGGGATGCTCTCAAAGAAACCGCAGCTTTCTACTGCGTCAATGATCTCCTGCGGCAAAACCGTCTGTTGGGCGGAGCCGAAGCCGGAAGCATTCATAATAGTGCTGACCAGCCCCTGTGCGATGTTAAACAGGGCCATCATCAATTCCAGTCCATAGGTGACAATGCCTTTGGCAATGGCAAACCGGATGAACAGCTTGAGCGCGTGTTCCGGCTTTTTGACCTCTGTGAAGTTTCATTAGAGAACATAAAGCAAATACCCTCATATCCAAAGATACAAGGGTACGCTTAATGGTCATGTGTTTAGGCATTTCTTCATCTCTGCCTTTACCTTTTCTCTGGCGGCAGTTACAGCACGACTTACGGATTGTTGACTGCAATGCTCAATTTTCCCTATCTCCTTGAACGGCAGCCCATACCGGAAGAAGGCTTATCCCTTTTCCCGACAAATATCGACAAACAAAAAACCGCAAAGGCTGTTATCCCTTTGCGGCAGTAAGAAAAATAAGAACTACATTGTAGATATAAAACTTTTGTATAAGGGGCGTGAGAGTTCCAATAACAGAAGAAGTTTTTTTTGACAGGTTATCCTCATCCCTGTATGAAATTATGTAGGTAGTTGCTGCTTTGGATAAGCAGCAGGGCGGCTGAAGCAGACCAGCACATAAAAAATCCCTCCAAACCCAAAACGGGTTCAGAGGGAAGATGTGTAATCAGGCATGATGAATCCGCCCACCGAAACACCGTTTTTTTATTCGGTGGGCTTATCCTTTATCGCTTTTGACAGGGCAGAAATCTCGTTTTCCTGATTTCTAAAGGCGGCCTTTTTCAACCGTTCAAAGCTTTCATTACTGATCACATGTTCTATCCGGCAGGCATCGACTTCTGCAATTTCAGGATCAACACCAGCTGCAATAAGCTGTTCCGTAAAGAAGCAATGGCGTTCATAAATTTTTTCGGCAACCTCGCGGCCTACATCGGTCAAATGGAGAAAGTGATCTTCGTCCATTGTGAGAAAGCCGCCGTCCCGCAAGGTTGCTACCGCATGGCAAACGCTGGGCTTTGTGACCTCCATGTGCCGGGCCACATCTACGGAGCGTACCATACCGAGTTTATTTTGGAGAACAAGGATGGTTTCCAGGTAGTCCTCCCCGGACGCGTGAATATTAAAACTATTTACATCACTGCAGGCGGATTTGTTCTTTTGTTCCATCATTGCCTCCGCTATAATCTGTGAAATAAGGGCGAGTACTATTTATGCCCCTCTGCCATAGAGTAACTAACTTTATGAGATACTCCAACCTTCGGATTGCTGCCGGATGGAAACAAAATTTTGATAGATACCGGGTTTTTTAAGAAGTTCCGCATGTGTGCCGTTCTGGACAATTTCCCCATGATCTACAACAAGAATTTGATCTGCATTTTCAATAGTAGCCAGCCGATGCGCGATGATTAGAATAGTTTTACCGTGAGTAAGTGCGCTGATAGCCTGCTGGATTAAATGCTCATTCTCAGGGTCTACGCTTGCTGTAGCCTCATCTAAAATCACGATGGGGGCGTCTTTAAGCATAGCGCGGGCAATGGAAATTCGTTGCTTTTCACCGCCAGAGAGAGTTGCGCCGCCATCCCCGATCACTGTATCAAAACCGTCTGGAAGGCTCATGATAAAGTCGTAGCAGCACGCTTTTTTAGCAGCTTCTATGACCTCTTGTTTCGTCGCATCAGGTTTGCCAAACTTAATATTGTTGGCAATCGAGTCCCTGAAAAGATATACATTTTGAAAAACCATTGTAATATTTGCAAGCAGGCTGTCGCACTTTATATCGCTGATTTTGATCCCACCAATTTTGATGCAACCGTTATCCACATCATAGAAACGAGCAAGTAGATTGCAGATGGTGGTTTTGCCAGATCCAGATGGCCCAACAATGGCCGTGGTAGTGTTCTCTGGAATGTGCAGGCTTACATGCTCTAATACCTTTTTTTCGTTGTATCCAAAGGAGACGTCTTCAAAGTCAATATCAAACTTGGACAGTTTAATGTCTCGCCCGTTTTCATCAATCGGAGGTGTGTTTTTTATGACATCCAATTTGTCCATAATAACATCGATAGTACGAAGGACATGAATTGCATTATTCATAGCCTCAGTGCTGCTGAACATCATAAAAGAAAAAATGACGATCATCAGCATCATAGGGATTTTCAAAGTACCGCACAGTACAGAGTTGGATGCCAGAAGAATCATGGCTACCGCTGCCGCTTTTAGTGAGAACAGATGAAGCAGATTGAGCGGAACAAAGTTTTTCTCAATTTTGATGTTGATTTCCTTGCTATCCCGATAGGCTTTGGCAATGCTCTCTACAGCCACGCCCTCTTGCTTGAAGGACTTGACGATTGGCATCCCCCGAATATACTCCAGTGTCGCGCTGATCATGTCATCCTGGGCTTTCTGATGTACCGGAGCATTCCGCTGACTTTTGCGGCCTAGTAGTTGCAGAAACAGGTTTGAGAGCAGGACACCGACCACAGCAATCACGGATATTATAGGGTTGACAAAACCCATACAGAGAACGATGGTCAATACGAAAATGTAACTGTTCACTACCACATCGATCATATTGGTAGCATACGTTTCAAAAAAGGATAAATCCGTTGTGACGGCACTGGTCAGCTCGCCGGTGTTGTTGTTTTGATAAAAGCCAAGAGAAACCTTTTTGAGCTTATCGCCCAAGCGAATACGCTCGTCTGCTGCAGTTTCATAACCTACCCCATTCAAATAACGGGCCTTGAGGTATGAAAACCAAAACCGGCCTAAAATGGATAAAATAATAAATGCCGTAATCAGAAATATCTGTGTCGTCTGAACGGTTGGACCGCCTTTTGTCTGCTCCAAAACCAGATTGATAGCATAAGCAGCCGCCATGACCGGCATGGCTGTGAAAAGTGCCTGAATAAAGGAGAATACAAATCCCCAATATATTTTTGATTTCCGAGGTCCAATCCAACGGATGATCCTTCCAATAATTCGAAACATTATAACACCCCCTTATTTGCAGACCAGCCCTTTGCGTTAATATGAGCCTCCCACATGGTTTTGTATAGCCGGTTGCTTTGAAGCAAGGCCTCATGAGTACCAACTGCCTCTGCTTTCCCTTGATCTAAAACCACAATTTGATTTGCGTTTTTAATCGTGGACAGGCGATGGGCAATGACCAGCAAAGTCTTGCCTTTAGTCAACTCCGCAATAGAACGTTGGATTTTATCTTCGTTCTGTGGATCAGTAAAGGCCGTTGCCTCATCCAAAATGACAATTGGCGCATTTTTTAATATAGCCCGCGCAATAGCGATACGCTGTCGTTCTCCACCAGACAAACGTCCACCGGCTTCACCCGCTGTTGTATGATAGCCTCGTTCCAGTTGATTGACAAACTCATCGCAGCAAGCCGCCCGAGCCGCGGCGTACACATCTTCATCGCTGGCCTTTGGATTACCCAGACGGATGTTTTCCAAAATTGAACAGTCAAATAGGAAATTATCCTGCGTTACAAAACTAACCAAATCACTCAGCTGTTCTAAAGGGATGTCCTTGATATTAACGCCTCCAATGGATATACTTCCTTCGGTCACATCCCAAAAACGTGCAATCAGTCGGGCAATCGTAGATTTACCACCACCAGATGGTCCCACCAAAGCAGTAAAACTCTTTTCTGGGATAAGCAGATTGAGTCCTTCCAGAACCATTTTACCCTGGTCATTATAAGAAAACGCAACATCTTTCAATTCAATGGAATAATCTTTGACCTTAGCTGGTTGGCTGGCATCCGACAGTTCTTTAAGTTCCAATATTGCCTCCGCTTCCATGACGGCATATTGAATGGACTTTATCTCATTCGTATAATTTGCAAAGGTTGTCAATGGGGTAATCATGCCAAGGGACAGAATAATGCAGATGACGAGATCTGCAGGCTGGAGCGACCCCTGCGCAAAGAGCACAAGGCCAACCGGAAGCGTTCCCAAAAGCGTGGAAGGAAGAACTGCTGCACCAAAATTCATCGGTTTCCAGGTGTTCCGATACCAATCCAGCGTATAATCCAAAAACATCTTGACTGCCTGTTCAAATTTCTCATAGGATGAAGCGGATTGATTGAAAGCTTTGATGACCTGAATACCCTCAACATACTCCACAATTACGCTGTTGACATGATTATTGGCATTCATATATTCTTCATATTTTTTGTTAAAAGTCCGCAGGACAAAGGCATAAGCAATCAGTGCGATAGGAATTGTCAGTAAAGAAGCCAGCGCCATGCGCCAGTCGATGGTTATGATATAAATAAAAATGGACATCGGCAGCAGCATCGCGGGCAAAATTTCCGGTATTAGATGAGCAATGGGGCGCTCAATGGTTTCCACCCTATCGATAATTTGGTTTTTTAATTGCCCGATGGGTTGATTAATGACGGTGCCCAAGGGAGCTTTCATAAGTTTGTCTGTCATTTTTCTGCGTAAGCCTTCTAATATGGTATAGGCAGATTCATGAGAAAGCGTGGTTGAAATCCCATGAAAAATCAACATTAAGGCGTATCCAAGAAGGCATACTCCAGTCCATAGAAAGACACCTTTTGTAGATGCTGTTTCATTAAAAAACATCTGGATAATACGATAGACAGCTAAATAAGGGATTAATCCAGCTGCCACGCTAATGATTTGAAGACAAGTAGAAAGGATCAACTTTCCTTTGCAGGGGGCAGCGAAACTCAAAACAAGCCCAAACCAGTTTTTCTTCTTCATGTTGTATCACTCCTCTCATTTTTTGTCAGCGCATCTGCATTACATCTGCCAAATGCTCTTTCGTTTGTTCGGTGACCGCAAAGCACTCAGAGCGGTAGTCATCGAATAAACAAAGAACTCTCTGGCAGGTTGCCAGCAGAAATTCGTAGTCATGGGAAATAACCAGCAAAGTTTTTCCTTCCGCTGCCATCTCTTGAAAGAGATTACGAACGCGAAGCATATTTTTGAAATCCAATCCGCTGGTAGGTTCGTCAAAGCATATCACGCTGGCGTTTTTCTGATAGGCAACAGCAATGGAAAGTCGCTGTTTCTGTCCTCCGGAGAGAGAGGCCGGATGCCGCTCTCTTAACTCATCCAGCCCCATATTCTGCAATATCCCGTTCGCTTTGGCTATAGCCTCTGGATCATTCTCATGCTCTAACAACAATTCACTTTCCACGCTTTCCGTGAAAAGCTGGTAGTCGCTGTCCTGCATAACCAGATAGGTTTCCTGGATGCGTTTTTTGGGTGTAAGATGGATTCCATGGAATTTTATTTGCCCTGACCGTTCCTTTTGCAGTCCGCAAATCGTTTCTAACAGAGTGGTTTTTCCAACACCATTGTGTCCAACAATACCAAGAATTTCTCCTTGGTTGACCTTGAGATTCAAATTTTGAATAACTGGCTGTTGTGCAGTATAGCCAGCTGTAACCTGCTCCAGTTCCAATGCAACGATGTCTGTCTTAAAAGAAGGCTGGTTGGGAACTGGTAAAGCATCCAAATAGAAACTCCGCAAGCCTAATTTATTTGCTTCAGCATTTGTTATAGCTTGAAAAGCATCCTTTTGAAATTCTTGGATCATTTTCCCGTTTTGAATGAAGATTGCCCGGTCCACCAGATCTGTCAGGTAATGAATGCGATGCTCGGAAATCACTATAGTAAAACCATCCGTACGAAGTGCCTGGATAATCTCCCTTAATTTTTGGGTCGCCATCGGGTCCAGATTGGCTGACGGTTCATCCATAACAATAACCGAAGGAGCGAAAGCGTACACAGAGGCCACGGCCACAGCCTGCTTTTCTCCACTGGACAGCGCAAAAATACTGCGGCCAAGAAGACTCTCAATGCCCAGTTTCCTTGAGGCATTCTCTACTCTGCGATGAATTTCGTTTCTTGGTAATCCTGCGTTCTCGCAGGAAAATGCAATTTCTGATGTTACATCCGTGGCAAAAAATTGTGAGCGCGGGTCCTGGAATACTGAACCGACTATATCTGCCAGACTTTGAATCGTTGTCTCGGTCGTGGTACGGCCACCTATCCGAACAATCCCTTTCAACTCACCTTCATAAAAATGAGGAACCAAGCCGTTAAGCAAGCGCGTGATTGTTGTCTTACCGCAGCCACTTGGCCCCAGCAGCAGAACGAGTTCCCCTTTGGCAATAGAATGGGTGAATTCTCTTAATGCTGGATGCCTTTCCGACTCATATTGAAACGATACATTTTCAAAGCAAATCATAGCAACCTCCCTTCCAACAGCATGGGGGTCAAGTACCTTCCAACCAAAATGAGTGCGACAAAAAGGACAGTGATTAGAAAATCATGCAAATGAAGGCGTACCTCCCGGTAAGAGGTCCGCTTTGTTTGTAAATCCAGTCCTCTTGTCATAGCAGAAGCGGAAAGGTCATCTGCTACTTTAATGCTCCGCATAATCAGTGGAACGAGGGCATACTCTATGGTTCGCCCTGGTTGGAATAACAGATTTTTTGCATTACAGGCAATTCCGCGCATCTTCATTGTATTATTGATATTACGGAACTCTCCACCAATGGTAGGAATGTAGCGGAACACAACCGCCACAGTGATGGTGAACCCTTTCGGGATATGCATGTTTTGCAGGGATGTAATCAGGTCATCGACACACAGCCCCGCAGACATCCACAGGCACATGATCACCATGGATAATGAACGAGCCACAATAAAGAGCAGGAAGGATACCATCATCTTAACTGTATCATTTGGTATCCAAAGAGAGACGTATTCCACCACTAAAACCATCGCGAATATAAGGGCAAACTTCAAAGCGCGCCGGACCTCCCCCGAAATCAGCCAAAGCAGAATGATGATAATATAATTCCAGGCTACTACTTCTCGGCTTGGAGTAAACATTGTGGCGGTACTAATTACGACAACCAGCAGCAGTTTCATTCGCGGATCAAGAGAGCGAACCAGATTTTTGTGCTGGGTTGAGGCCGCCTCCATTATGCAATCCCTGCTTTCTGAAAATGCTTTTTTAAGATTGCTTTTCCAAGGAAAGAGCCAGCAATGCCTCCAACCGCTGTTTCAGCCAGCGCGACAAAAAACAGAGGTCCGGCAACCAGGTCGAAAACCTGAGTGTTAAATTCTGCCATAGTGGGAAGGCTGGCAATGTACATATCCTTCAGCAAAATCAGTGGGGCAAATGCGCCGACATACCAACCGACCATGAGGATGGTATAACAAATCAGCATAGTGGAGAATTTCTTCCGGTCGCACTTCTCCCAAATAATTTCTCCAATTATAGCAGCTGCGGCCACGCATAGGGATACCATCCAAAGGCTCATCAGCAACAATGCAGCCAACAAAAGGCCGGAGATCAGCACCGTTCCCTTTTTATTTACCTTGGTGTACATGAGCATAAAGACAATTCCGAGAGGGAGGGCTTGAATGCCAAGACAAAATATCCAACTCAATGGCGTACTGCCAAGGGGCATGCCGATGACAAAGTAAATTGCCAGTTCCACAACAGTCAAAATTGCAATCGTAGCAAAATCCCGGACGTTTAGCTTCTCGGTTTGCGTTTTCATAATTATTCCTCCTAACTTCGCATTTCGGTTACTTGTGACTAACTTGGTGTTAAATTTTTTCGGCTTCCATTCAGAAGCCGAAAATCGCCTGCCAATTAAAAAACTGACAGACATATTTGCAGTGTTCCAAAGCCTCCTGCCGAGAGAAATCATGGATTATTGGTTCAAATATTGTAGTCCAATAGGCCGTCAGCAAAAGATGAAGTTCTTTTTCTGAAATATCATTGTGTGGCAAGTCCCGGTTCCGCGCCTCTTCAACGAACTTTGCACATACCTTGGTGTTTTCTGCAACAAAGTCATGCAAAAAATCAGCATGATGTGATCCTTGAGCAGAACACAGCAACAATTTCATGTCCTCAAAGCGATCATAAAAATAATTGATCCAATACTGATGCGTTTCAAGCGACATATCCCACATTTGCATCAAAGTATGGTCATCCAGCCGCTTATAGTTGCGTTCATAAAAAGACCTTTTCAAGTCCTCAATGTCTTTGAGTGTTTGTTCAACCACTGCATCAAACAACCCTGCCTTATCCTGAAAACGGGTGTAAATGGAGTGTGTACTGACGCCACATTGCTTTGCGATCTCCCGCAAGCTAGCATCTGCAAAACCTTTATCCAAGAACTCTTTGGCTGCGCAATCTAAAAGTTGCTCTGCCACTCCTTCAATTTGTCGTTTCATGTTTCACCTCTTTTCTACGTATGGGAACAGTGTTTCCGTAACACTGTTCCCATAATATCATTTTTTTCTTACAAAGTCAATACAGCACAAACAAGATAACAGATCATTCGAGTTTTGTGGCATAAAAAGTAGGTGCAATTTTTTCCTGGTACTCTTTTGCCCTTACTGGAATACCAGATCTGTGAAGTTTCATTAGAGAACATAAAGCAAATACCCTCATATCCAAAGATACAAGGGAACGCTTAATGGTCATGTGTTTAGGTATTTCTTCATCTCTGCCTTTACCTTTTCTCTGGCGGCAGTTACAGCACGACTTACGGATTGTTGACTGCAATGCTCAATTTTCCCTATCTCCTTGTAGGTCATTTCATACTCATAGTGGAGCAGAAAACGCCGCCTTTGCATTTCCAGCAGCTTGCTAATAAACTTCTGTAGCAGTTCTGCCCGTTCTTCCTCAAGAATAATCTCCTCGATGCTTTTAGGCTGTCTCACCGCCCGCCAGTTCAGGGTTTCCTCCATAATCTCCGAAAACTCCCTGTGTCGATAATCCCATCCCTCAATTTTTCGTTCATCCAGTTCCAATCTCCGAAACGCCATGTAAAAATCATAGGGAACACATATTTTTTGAATTTTTCCTTGCCCATCCCGAAAACTGATATGATAACTTATACCTTTCTCTGTTACTACTTCCCGAATCCAGTATGACCGTTTAGGCATCATCATTGTTCTCTCCTCCTGCTGAAAAGTGGGTGAGAGGATTTTGACCTCTCACCCAACAGTCCATCAGGAAATCTGTTTTTCCCCTATGCCTTAAAATCTTTCAGCTTTTTCCGCAGACGATCTAACCTTTTATAAATCGCTTTCGGTGTCAATCCTACAAGCAGGGCAATTTCCTTGGTAGAATAACCCTGCATTTTCCATAGAATAATTTGTAAGGTGCGCTTGTCCACCGTAAGCAATGCACGGTATAGACTTTCACTTTCAATTTCATCCAGCATATCCGCCACCTATGAATTTCAGGGAGTTGCTCTTGTGCAGCTGTATCTCCAACATATTCTCCGGCGTTATTTAATCGACGGTAAAACCGTCTGTCAGAATTAAACTCCACTCTATCAAAAGTACGGATTTCTTCAATAGTATCCTCATCAATGCCATATTCCCGTAAAATCTTTTCTTCTTTCTCTTTCCAGAGTCTCCATTTGCGCTCTTCTTTTCCATGGTTGTATGCCACTTTTCCTTACCTCCAATCTGATTTGTTTGAACATTCAGATTGGAAAGGGCGGAGAACGGCAGCCGATACCGGAAGGAGGCTTATTCCTATTCCCGACAAATATCGACAAACAAAAAACCGCAAAGGCTGTTAACCCTTCGCGGCAATAAGAAAAATAAGAACTACATTGTAGATATAAAACTTCTGTATTAGGGGCGTGAGAGTTCCAATAACAGAAGAAGTTTTTTTTGACAGGTTATCCTCATCCCTGTATGAAATTATGTAAGTAATTGCTGCTTTGGATAAGCAGCAGGGCGGCTGAAGCAGACCAGCACACAAAGAAAAAGCGTACCCGCCGCAGGACGGATACGCCATTTAAGGATTTTTTGCAATTTGAGGGGAATGGATTTTGAAATAAGAAAAATACTGTCGAATAGAAAAATACCGCAATCCCTTCAAGGACTGCGGTATGTACGGTATATGTTTCTTTTTTTTCGACTCGGCGACTGACCGCCGGATTTTACTTTTTCTGTCGCCATGTTCTCCCCTTATGGGGATAATGACAGCAAATGCACATTTCCCCTCACCGAATTTGTTGATGAGGGTATTATAATAGGGAATTTTGAGGAATTAAGCAGAGAACGCTTAGTATTTGGCAAGGCTTTTCGCAAGTTTTGACAAATACTTCCTTATCACAAGTTTCCTGGGAAAAAGAGCTATGGTTTATTTGGATTCATACCGCCGACAAATCAGATAAATAAAAAGACTCACGGATTAGAGAGCTTCCTTCCAACCCGTGAGCCTTTCCGTCTTTTTACGATGTATTATACGCTATGAATCAATCTTGTTGTACTCCACGAGAGCTTTTTCGATACTCCCTCGGCAACATACCAGTTTCTCTCTTAAACATACGTGAAAAAGAACCTGCTTTTTTATACCCGACCAATCTGGCTACATCAGCGATAGAGTTTTCTCCACTCTCAAGGATTTTTTTTGCTTCTTCCAGTCTTAAATTGATAATATATTCATTTACAGTGCATCCATATAGCTTCTTAAATATATATTTTAGTTTACTCACACTCATATTCCCCCTAACCGCCAATTGAGAGAGAGAAATATCCGAAGCGTAATATTTATGAATGAATTCGCTTATTTCTTTTAGCAATTCTTTTTCTTCATCAATATATAACACATCATACGAAAATGAACTTTCTTCATATGAAAGCACAATAGAAATCAATTCATTTACTTTACTTTCATAATACAATCTGGCAATATCCCCGCTTATTTTACTATTTTGTAATTGGCGGAGAACCAGAAGAACTTCTGAACTCACTTCACGGCCATTCAGGGCTGCAAAAGCTTTTTTTAAACGTTCAAAACCTCCGGGAATCCAGTGTTTTAGCCTTTTTTCGTAGTACGCAGGCATGATATTTACAGCTACTCCCCGCAAAGGAGTACCTTTGCAATATGTTAAAGTATAATTTTCTCCGCAACTTATGTATGCGGCTACTCGTCCGCTTACCAATGGAGGATTATCATTCAATGGTATTGTTTTTATCGAATCATAATAGTATAAACTTATATATTCTGTTTGTTCATAATTAAAACTAATATCTTTCATTGCGAGAATGTCACTGATTGTAATAGTAAACATATCGTCACAGTGGTAAACCCAATAATTTGAATGTATTTCTTTTCTGCGTAAAGAAAAGCATGTTCCTGCTTTTCCATATGGATGGTTGTGACATTTATCAAAATTTCCACTTATTAACACCTTGTCAATCATATCCAAATCATCTTGTAACATTCTAATTTCCTCCCTGATAATGTGCAGATACGCCAGTATAATTAACTGAACAGCTTATAATTCAGTTGTTTAATTGACTTTTCGGTTAAATTTCAGTATCCTATCATCTGGTTAGCACCCTCTAACCAAACTATATCACACTCAACTTTTCAAGGTCAAGGAGGAACCAGAAATGAATCAAGAAAAGAGTTCGAACAGGTGGACAATGAGAAATATTATTACACTCGCCATATTTACTTTCATCATTGTTCTTGTCATTAACCTCGACAGCATGTTGCTAAATCTGCTAATAACACCTCTTGGTGCATATTATGTAGTTGCTGGCGTTTCCGCAATTATTTGTGGGCCATTTTATATGGTAATGGTAAACAAAATAGCCAAGCCGGGAGTTTTCTTTTTTACATGCTTATTGTCCGGCCTGATATTTCTTCTGACAGGCTATTTTATTTCAACGGTAATATTTATTATTGCAGGCGTAATCGGTGAAATATGTATGTTGGGAAAAGATGCCTACAAAAATTTCAATCGTAATCTGATCGGCTACTTCATTTATATGCTTGGCTATATCGGAGGACTTTTGCTTCCAATGCTATTGTTCCGCGAGCAGTATCTTGACTGGTATTCTCAGTATGCAGATAGTACTGCTGTTGATGTAATGCTTCAATTTTTTAGTTCTGCCGCAGGGCCCCTTACAGCACTTGGCATTACGATAGTCGGTTGTATAATCGGCGGTTTTATTGGAAAAATGATCTTGAAGCGTCATGTGAAAAAGGCACGTATATGAAATCTGTAACTGATCCACGTACCCATTTGGTCACATTGTTGATTGCTACAATATTTGTATTTACTATTCATCAACAGCAACAATTGCATTTTCTTATGGCGATCAGCATCTTATATGTACTTATTGAGAAAGGACTCCGTCGCGCAGTTGCATTCCTTATCGCATATTTATTGGTATCAGCACTTGTACAACTCTTATCGTATGGAGCCGGCGGTATAGCTGCCGCTATGTATTTATTTGTCCGTATGATGCCTTTATTTGCGATAGGGAATGTATTGGCGACATCTCCTGCCAGCGCTTTATTGTATGTAAGTGATAAAATGAAGTTTCCTCACAACGTTGTAATAATGGTTTGCATACTTCTTCGTTTTTCTTCAATGATATATGAGGAAATATCCTCCATTGGACAAGGCATTCGAGCCCGCGGATTATTCCCGCATTGGTATAGTATTTTTCTTCATCCAGTGCAAGGTTATGAATGTTTTGTTCTTCCTTTAATTATTAGAGGACTCAAACTATCAAATGAACTTACCTGTGCGGCAGAATTTCGAGGAATTGAAAGTACGTGTCCACGTTCAAGTATCTATCAATTGAGCGCATGGCACAAAAATTTTAGTATTGTGATTGGATATGGCTTTTTAGGATTAATTGTATGGTATTGGGCAGGGTAAGCAATGATAAGGATTAATAATTTAACTTTTTCTTATGGTTCTGACGAGTCTGACGGGAGTGTAGGGAACATTTCTCTGCATGTTCCCGAAGGACAATGTATAATGCTGTGTGGGCCATCTGGGTGCGGGAAAACTACGCTTCTAAGGATAGTAAGCGGTCTTATTCCTTCTCAGTATGGTGGCGATTTGTCTGGAGAAATTCTTATAGATGGAAAAAATCCTTCATCCTTAACAAGTGAGGAAAAGGCACATTTGATAGGAATGGTTTTTCAAGATCCTCGCAGCCAATTTTTTATGTCAAGTGTGCGGGAAGAAATTGCATTTTCAGGCGAAAATTTGGGGTATTCTTTGCCCAATATGCTTAAAATGATGGAGGCTCAGTGTATTCGGCTTAATATACAGGATCTGCTTGAACGGAAATTGAATCATCTTTCCAGTGGGCAAAAACAGAAGGTTGCAATTGCTTCTTCTAATTTACTTTCTCCTAAACTATTGTTATTAGATGAACCATCTGCTAATCTGGATGCCCATGGTACGGAAATCTTGGTAGATATTTTAAAAGAAATCAAAAACTCCGGAACAACCATAGTAATTTGCGAACACCGCTTACATAGTTTTCTTCCGGTTGTGGATAGATTCATTTGTCTGAAAAAGGGAGTAATCATAAAAGAATGGACTGCTTCTGAATTTGCAGCTCTAAGTAGCTCTGAAGCTGTTTTTTATAGCTTAAGACATCCAGGTTTAATAGAAAAATTCTCTTATATCAGACCTGTTTCAAAAGCAGCTTCCATAGAATATAGAGGTGATAACCTTAGTTTTCGATACCGCAATAGTAACAAAGGTTTTTCTGACCTTTCTTTTCATTTGACATCTGGAACCATTACTGCGGTCACAGGAAAAAACGGTTGTGGGAAAACAACCTTGTGTAAAATAATATGTGGACTTTTAACTCCAAATGAAGGGACATTTTTTGAAAATGGAAAACGGATAAGAAAAGCAAAACTTCGTCAAAACAGTTATTTTGTAATGCAGGATGCTGATTATCAACTCTTTACCGAAAGTGTCGGTAATGAATTGGTTCTCGGACGAACAGTAAATACTCAACTCCGTGATCGTGCTTATGAAGCGATGAATTTGTTTGAATTAACCTCTTTAAAAGAACGCCATCCTGCTTCTCTCTCAGGTGGGGAAAAACAACGTGTAACATTAGCGGCTGCATGGTGTTCGGACGCAAAACTTATTGTTTTGGACGAGCCTACCAGCGGCTTAGATGCCCGTCACGCACAAAAGGTTGCCGAATATATGTGCCGATTGGCCGAGAGTGATAAAATTGTTTTAGTAATTACGCACGATCCCTTATTAATTGCTCTCGCGGGAGAAAATCGAATTAATATGGATGAAGTATCTTCATATTGCTGAAGAGTGCTTTGTGTTCCTTGCACTCCTCGCTTTTTTGACCATGAATATATCACAACAGGGATACACTAACCGTATAAAATGAAATCAGAAAGGAGAGGCAGGTTTGAATACAATTAAAGAAGTTTATACTTTTGCCGCTAAAGGAAAACGATACATGTTTTGGTCTGTGTTTCTTCAAGGCGCAAGTTCAATTTTGGGCATATTACCATATTACGCTTCATACCGAATTATTGCAAAGTTATTTAATCACAGCGGTTCTGCCTTATTCTTCTTAGAGATGGCGCTTCTTATCCTAATCGGTATGACTATGAAAACTATACTTGGTGAATTGGGACTAAAAGTTTCACATCAATTAGCATATGAAACTTTAGCTGGTATGCGTAAATATGCGGCAAATCAATTATTAAGAATGTCTCTTGGAACAACAGAAAAACGGGGAAGCGCTTCATTGAAAAAAGTATTTGTTGAAAATATTGAAGAAATGGAAGTAGTTCTCGCACATGGTTTACCTGAAGGACTGGGGAATATAATCGGCTTAACAATAACAGTCCTTGCTATTTTCGTTTTAGATTGGCGAATGGCTCTCGTTAGTTTAGCTGTTATGCCCATTGGATATATAGCGATTATTTTAATGAGTATGAACTCCAAAAAGAAGTTAGAAGAATTTTATAATGCTTCTCGAAATATGAATAATACAATCATCGAATTTGTTCGTGGCATGAAAGAGATCAAAGTCTTTGGACAAGGCGATAACGCTTTCGCAAGGTATAAAAAGTCTGTAGAAGAATATAAGGATTACTCCTTGAATTGGTATAAAACCAGTTGGAAATATATGTCGTTCTATGAAGTAGTCTTACCTACGACTCTTTTATTTTTATTGCCGGCAGGTATCCTGTTTTACAGCGACGGAAGCTTAAGTTTAGCCGCCTTTATTGCATGTGTAATGTTGGCCTTATCAATTGGCCCAATGTTAATTCGAGTTGTGTTTTTTATACCCTTAATCCCCAACTTGGAGCAGAAATTTAAACCGATTAAGCAATTATTCTCGGAGCAAGTGCTGAAAGAAAAAAATGATCTTTATCTTGTGCCGCGCCAGTACGATGTGGAATTTGATTCCGTTATATTTGGTTACGGAAAACAATCCGTATTAAATAATGTATCGTTTTGTGCCAAGCAAGGCTCGGTTACCGCTATTGTTGGAAAATCTGGCGCAGGAAAATCTACGGTTGCAAAATTACTTTGTAGATTTTGGGATGTAGATAAGGGAACGATCCGTATCGGCGGACAAGATCTTCGGGATATTCCTTTTCAATCATTAATGGAAATTGTTAGTTTTGTAGCACAGGATAATTTTTTATTTGATATGAGCATTATGGATAATATCCGTCTGGGGAGACCAGATGCCACGGACGAAGAAGTAATTGCTGTGGCAAAGGCGGCAAGATGTGATGATTTTATTCAAGAATTACCAAAGGGCTATGCTACTTTGGCAGGAGAAGCAGGGGGGAAACTATCAGGAGGCCAACGTCAACGGATTACAATTGCACGGGCAATTCTAAAAGATTCTCCAATCGTTATTTTAGACGAAGCAACATCAAGTACAGATGCAGAAAATGAAGATTTGATACAAGAAGCCCTGAATCATCTTTTGCATGGGAAAACAGTGTTAGTTATAGCCCATAGATTGTCTACCATTGTTGAGGCCAGCAGAATAGTGGTAATCAAGGAAGGGGAAATATACGGTCAGGGTACCCATAATGATTTGCTTAATAGCTGTGACGAGTATCGTCATATGTGGGAAAAATATAATACGACAGCCAATTGGGGATATAATGCTGATTCTTCAGCTCAGGAGGTGGTACATAATGCTTAGATTTGTGAATAGAATGATTCATTTGGCCGGTTCTTATTCCGGAAAATTGAAATTTTCATTTGCAATAAGTTTTTTGGAAAATTTATTGCAAAATGTACCTGTCTTTCTGTTGCTATTTACTTTTGATTTAGTATTAAACGAGAATCTGTCGCAAAAGTATGCCTGGATAATTGGCAGCATTATACTTGCTGTCGTCTTGATTCGAATGTTTCTTCGATATTGGTTTATTCGTTTTGAAAGTGGAACTGGCTATGAAATATGTTCACGAGAACGTCTTGAATTAGGAAAACGTCTCCGACATTTCCCAATGAGTTTTTATAGTGAAGGCAATCTGGGGAATGTTTCGTCTGTAGTAACCATAGATTTACCTTTTATTGAAGAAAAGGGAATGGATGCTCTGGACAAAATCGTGTCTTATTATGCTTTTTCCGTGATTGGTATTATTTTTTTGTGTACCATAAGCCTTCCAATAGGATTGATTGCACTGATTACCTATTTGATTGCCGGTCTTTCTTTCAAGTGGCTCGAAGTAAGGAACAAAAAACAATCATTTATACGACAACAACAACAAGCTTCTTTAGTAGGCGCTGTTTTAGAATATATTCGTGGGATATCTGTTATTAAAGCATTCAATATCACCGGAGAAAGAGCAGTAAAATTAACAGACGCAATTGATTCCACTTGCAAAAACGCCATACAATACGAAGCTCAATCCATGATTCCCACCATTGTTTACAAAACCTGCTTTTGTTTGGGTTCTTTTGGGATCACGTTGTTCTCATCTTTTATGGCATATAAGGGGGAGTTGGAAGTAGCTTCTGCAATCATGGCTATTGTTTTTACATTTTCAATGTTTGTTCCGGCCCAAATGTTTGCCAGTATCAGCAGCCAGCTCCGGGTTATGGAAGCTGGATTAAACCGATATGAAAATTTAAGAAGCACGGAACCGATTAAAGATGGAATGAAACCATTCCCTGAAAAGGAAAATATTCAGTTTGAAGATGTGAGTTTCTCTTATAAAGATTCCACAGTCATTGAAAATATCAGTTTTCTGTCAAAGCCGAAAACCATCACTGCTTTAGTTGGCCCATCAGGAGGCGGAAAAACAACGATTGCCAATTTGATTGCTCGTTTTTGGGACGTAGATTCAGGAACTATATCAATAGACGGCATAGATGTACGGGATATAAAATATGATGACCTTTTACAGAATATAAGCTTTGTGTTCCAGGATGTCTATCTTTTTAATGATACTATAAGAAACAATATCAGCTTCGGTACGCCAGGAGCAAGCTATGAATCAATTATTGAAGCGGCAAAAAAAGCCAAGTGCCATGATTTTATTATGTCCTTGCCAAATGGATATGATACAGTATTACAAGAAAGTGGAGGCGGGTTGTCTGGTGGTGAACGTCAACGCATTTCAATTGCACGAGCTATATTAAAAAATGCACCTATTGTAATTTTTGACGAAGCTACCGCAAGTATTGATCCCGATAACGAGAGCGATATTCAATTAGCTATAGATTCCCTTATCAAAGACAGGACACTTATTATGATTGCTCACCGCTTAACCACGATTCAAAATGCAGATAATATACTGGTAATAGACGATAAGCATATTATCGAATCCGGAAGGCATGAGGAACTAATAAACCTAAACGGAAAATATTATGATCTTTGGTCCCGCCGACAAAAAGCATCCGGCTGGAAAATATAGAACAAAGCGAGGAGGTGTGCTATATGCCCTTAACATCATCTATGGAGGATTATCTGGAGACTGTCCTCGTACTTCAGCAGGAAAAAGGCTATGTCCGCTGCGTAGATATTTCCAACCATATGAGCGTGACGAAGCCTTCTGTGAGCCGGGCGGTCAAGGAACTATCCAAAAAGAATTATCTGGTGAAAAAGGACGATGGTACCCTCTCCCTGACAGAAACCGGAAAGTGGATTGCTCTGCAGATTTATGAAAAGCATCGTTTCTTCACCCGGCAGCTTATTGAAGCGGGTGTTTCGCCGGATATTGCAGCGCAGGACGCCTGCAAACTGGAGCATGTCATCAGCGAAGTGAGTTTCTCCAAGTTGAAAGCGGCAGTAAAACAAAATGAGGAGGTGGTCGTATCGGACAAGTCATCATCATGAACCTTTCAGATAAAGATTCCCTTGCCTTTGAGGATTTCGTTTCTTTTCTCAAACGTCATCCGGAAATAAAAAATAGGCTCCGCCTATTCAACTCCCCTGCCCCTCAATCATGAGGGGTTAGGGGTTTCTTTTTGTTACTTTCTCCTGCATAATAGTCTTATGAATATCTTACAAGCAGTAGGGTATGAACGTCCAGAGAGCTTTGCAAAACAATTTCACCGTATAACTGGGTTACTTCCGAGAGAATATCGAAAATTAGTAAAATAACACCTTTTTATTTCTCTAATTAACATTTACAAGCAACACATGCGGAAATCAAAAAATTTTTATGTTATAAAATCAAAATACAAAACGATCCAGGAAGTCCTGTACTGTTTTCAGTTCTGCCTGATCTGTGGATGCTGCTACGGTATCCAGATATGTACCTGTTTCCTGCACACGCTCATAATAGCGTCTGTCTGAATTAAATGCC
>NZ_NFIR01000024.1:0-59778 GCF_002159465.1 Eubacterium sp. An3 | reverse complement strand
CAGATCAGTATGAAAAAGAATACTATGCAGCATTAGATGAAAGAGCTGAAGCTTTAGCAGGGTAACTCAACATTAAAAGGGCATATTTAATTTGTACTTTTTCTTGACATAGGACCAATCTCCGCTTTTGAAATTTTTTCGTAAAACTTCGCTGGACTACCTGGCGCCAATTTATTGATAGCAGCGCAAACCTGCCGCAGATTGTAATTGATGTGACTACCCTTTGGATGATTCTCCTGCAGGTATTTCAAACAGCTTTTCATGGATTTTTTTACGCCGACAAATCGCAAACCCATGTAAAATGCCGCAATAATGCAGCCATGCCGGCGAATAAAGCTGCTGTCCGTGAAATCATACTGGGACGGCAGTGGCACGACCCGACCGTCCGTAAATTTGATCTTACACGGATATTTTTTCTTTCGCTTTGCATTTTGGGTTGGTTTGATTTCAAATAATTTTTTCATATATACCTCCATAAAAAAAAGAACCACTAGGTTCTTAGAAGGCCCTGTCTTTATTTGAATAGCAATTTAAAGAAGCATTATACACAAGGCGGATTAATTGGAACAAGTAACGTAAATAATTATTTCCGATCTGCTCATGTAACATTTGAAACACCATATAAAACAGGTACAAAACCAAATGTTGTTGCGACAGTACGAAATTACGGCAATACGGTCATTGACGCTCGCTTAACTACTCTTTATAAAAATGAATCTGCTACCAGTGTAGATTTATTTGTTGCCGATCCGCAAGGCGAAATAGGCGGCCTGGGTTATGAAATATCATGGATGGCAGTAGGCGAAATAGATTAGGCTAATCGTCTCCGCTCATGTTTACTGGTAATATAGCATTAATTTTTTAGAAATAATGCCGTACAACTTACATCCCCCGTCAATGTGCCGGCAAATGTATTTCGCACAACAACATATATGTGGTCGCCATACCGCTGAAAACTACATAAAAATTGGTCACCATAATCGCTATCTTTTGATATGACACCTATATATGTGTACCCGGTTGGAATATTCAAACGTCCCATATCAACATTCCCTTCACCCTTCGAGGGCAGGTTTACATATCCTGCGAATGATTGGGTTTTTATTAAGTTGTCTAAATTGCTATTCAATTCATCAACGGTATTTTTCAGAGATATTACCGTCAGTATAGTCCGGGCAATTTTTCCCAGTATAGAGGACAATTTTTCCCCACTGACCAATGCTGTATCCTCATTTACAGCCGTAAAAGTGGGAGTTTGGTCATTGGTCGCAACATTTGGCACATTCCCCAGGCCAACTTGCGACTTTGTCACAGAGTGAGGATTGCTTTTATTGGAGATATGGTCATATGCTGCTTTTCCACGATCACCGCGGTACGCCGTAGTTGATGTTTCTCCTAATGCAAGGCTTTGTGATATTTCTACATAGGTGCTTCCCGACCACCGATATGTCTTATTGGTGGACAATTCTACATAAATTTTTCCTGCTTCTCCAGTTATTTGAGTGGTATGCGATGATTCTTTATAAAATTTTCCACCACTTAAATAGCCTTCGATCGTATCATCAACATAAGAAGGTAACTGCGCAGATGGCACTTTCCCTGTGGCATCCAGTTCAGCAACGCCGCTTGCTGCTCCTTTTTTAGCTGCGTCAAGCGGAGTATATCCCAATGCATCAGTTACATTGTCAGAAGTCATTTCCCCACGAATTGTGGCGCTGCTTTTATTCTCTACATTTGCCAAGCCAATCTGCGACTTTGTGACCCCGTGAGGATTATTCTTATTTGTTGTATGTGTGTTAAATAAACTTTTTACATTGGCCCAAAAACGCACCATAAATTCCCTGCCTGTGTGCATTATCCTTTCCCTCCTTAAATACAAATTTCATCTGCATCATCAGCCGTCATCTCATAAGAGTTGTATATATCTACCGTCAGATATGCCGATGAATCAGTATCTATCTCTATCTGGTTATCATTGCTCAGTGCAAATGACAGATAAAATGTCGCAGCATATCTCGGTTTTTCGGCTTCTGATGGAATTGGCATCGGAGTCTCCTCCTGCAGGATGGCAAATAAAATATCCTTCTCGTCACCCTGCGCTTTTGCATAGACACCGACCTGCTGCAGATCATACCCACTGGATAACCCTACTGTGGTAAGCTGTACCATCAACACAGTAAATTGATTATTGGCCTGCTTATTTACAATTGATAATGTCTGCTTCACTTCCTGCAGATCTGTCTGGGATCTCAGGTCCGTCACAGGCACTGCCCCACTCCCAGCTTTTACACCTGTTATCTGTAAAGTTTCACCGACCAATAACCGGTTCTGCAAAGCAATGCCCGCGTCTGTTATGACCGCATATGTATTAGCCATTATGACTCCTCCTTTAACTGAATGTGACCGGTATCATAGCGTGGATGGACTCCACGATACGATATTTGCTTTCAAATTGTTCCTCTATCACATCGGACGTATTAATTTCATAAATCACATGCGCCGGTTTTAACCTCTCAATAATCTCTCGCATACCAGTCAGATCATCCACATAACCTATTACATCAATGATAATCTTATTGCTTCCTGTCACCTCTGTTATCATCACTTCTTTTTCGACCGTATCTGATAATATATTTTCCAATTTTGCCGGATTGATCGGAGCCATCATCTGCATTTTTGCCTTGATATTGGCCCGGCGTTCTTCTATCATCAATGTATCATCAGGGATGATTCCGTATTCTTTTTCCCAATATGGAAGAAGCTTCTCCGATGTCTCCGGAAATATTTCATCGAATAGCCCCATAATGATTGTATTGATATCATCAATAACAATTCCTATAACCTGAAATAGCCATAATCCCACATAGGATTCACCATATACATCAGACACATAATCGATAATCCTCTGAGCAGCCTCACTTTTCAGAATTTTATCCATCAAATCTGTAATATACCACATATTGATTATGCCCCCTCTGTAACAGTCAATGTGCCAAGTACCGGTATCATCCCGTCTGGTACTGTCAGATTGCCACTGCCTGTCGCCTGAGATGATGATAACTGAACTGCTGCATAGTCATAAATACCTGCTATATCAGACAACACGCCATACACACCAGAAAGACGCACTATGCCTTCTTCAATACAAGATGAAAAATATTCTTCCACTCCTGCTTTTATGGCTTCCTGCGCTTGTTCCTTCGTGATTCCATCCAGATATACAGTAAGAGATACATTGATTACAGCACTTTGCGATTCCTGTATGATCAGCTTTGCCCCTATGGGGGCCAGTCTTTCTTCCGGGTTATCTGGTGCCATGATGTAGTCATAAACAGCGCCCCGTAATTCTTCATCAGCCGGCTGTCCATCCTGATCAGTCAGTATCAACGTTACTGTAGCGCTTTCATCTTCCGCCGATATGACCGTCACTGATCCGACTCCTGCTACTGACATTGCCCACCTCTTATAATCAGATATATTGCCAACAAAAGATATATCCTGCGACTGATAGTAATTAACAATCCTTTCCCGGTAATCATCGTCGTCTTCTTCATCAAGGCCGCCGGTCATTCTTTCCGGGTTTGTTACGGATGTGATCTCATCCAGTATATTCCCTGTTTCATCGCCGATCTGCAGCACTACGGTATTCGGAAGTACGTTTCCTTCGGCCCCTCCTTCTTCCGCTTCCACAGGCACGCTGGCAGTCCCCGAGCTGTCCACAGTGATTTCTTCTGTGCTTACGAAACTCACTGTATTACCATCTTCATCCGCCTCGGTACTGAAAATATATCCCAAGGGAATGACTGTTCCCGCCGCTGCAGTCACGGTTACAAATCCGGTTGCATTCACAGATTCCCGACGGGTGATTCCGCGGGAGCTGCCATGCAAATCGAGCAGGTATGATTCCTCACAAGTAGATGGAAAAAGGCTCTTCAATATCTCGACAAGAACATATTCCCGGAGTTCCGATATCTCAATCGCCGTTGGGCGGGTGAAATCCCATGGAAAACCACCCTCTGACTTATCAATATCTTCTGGAAGATTATCCAGCATCTTCTTGTGAATCTCGTCCTCACTGGAATTTTCCAAAAAAGCCGGTATAGTAAATTCTTCCGCTTCCAATGCCATTTACATCACCTCCTCATAGCTGGCTGTGATTTCTGCAGTGCCATAAATGCCTGTGACCGGCACTGTCACTTCCAATCTATCTGCATGCCAGACAAATTCTACTTTGCCAACAAATTGTGTCCGCTCGGCGGAATCATTCATCAACGCCTCTTTTATTTGACGATTCAATATGTTTTCTACCTCTGCCCGGCTTTCTGCCTGCAGCAGCCTGTCAAAATCCACGCCAAAATTATCCTCATAGGCTTCGTATGCTCCGCTCTGCGTACGGATTGCCTTATGACACCACTGTTCCCACGCCTCGATTCCGGTCGCCTCTTTCAGGCGGCCATCTTTTTGGCGTACAAAATCCCCAGATTCGTAGTCAAAATACATACTCGGTAAATATGCTTCTACGCCCTGGGGATTGTTATCTTCCTCGTATTCAATTTCATTCTCATCGGTATATGCTGTATCTTCTTCCAGCAAATTTTCCGGAAATAATGTATCAGGCATCCTCATCACCACCTTCATTTTTTAGCGGTCCAATGGCAATCATATCCGGTTCATCTTCGCCATCTGTCCATATAACCAACACTCGGTCGCCTGCCGCGATGGAATCCGAAAAAAATGAAAAATAATCGTCTTCTGGCTCATCGCTGTTCGGGTAGGAATCCGGAAGAACGCCTTTTTTGTGATAGGTTCCCAGCTCAACACTATATCCTTTCCTGCGGTTTTGCCTATCATTCATCATGTCTGCAAGCAGACTAAGAAACCGTTCCTTTCCATTTTCTTTTCTCATAGCTCCCCTCCGTTAATAAAATTCCAAATCCATCGTCCGGGCCATGCAATCATGAGAAATGCTCTTGACAATCCGGTACCCCTTGATTCCGCCGGCATTAACGTACACCTTATCTCCTCGCTTAATCAGTGGATTCGATACGGCAGTCAGGGATTCCGTATATTGCGGTTTTGCCTTTTTCTTCAATGTCTGCTTTGCCTTTTTTTGCAGTTTTGCCAGTTTCTGTTTTTTCTCCTTATCCATGACCTGCTGGATAGTGCCGTAATCCGCGGTATTTTTTACGACTTCGGCCTTTTTAGGCACTGTTTTTTTCTTCTGCTCCCCATATATTTTGATCTTGGTCACAGTGTCTTCCAAACTCATTTGCCGTGATACATATGTGGCATTCTTGCCTTTTTCCAGACAATATACCGTGAGGTTTACCCCCGTATATTTCACAACAACAGTTGTTCCGTCAATGGTCAGGATATACCGGGCATCCAGCTCGTCTTTTGCCTTATTTAGTACCCAGACCATCATGTCGCCAATCTTATTTTTGACCGGTTTGATCCGGCCATGCTTGATGCTGCCATAATCATACCGCAGCTTTAACCCCCAGGCCGCACATATCTTTTTCATGATATTCTTTGTCTGAAGTCCCTTTTTGTAGAAAAACCAATCTTCGGACTTCATGGCGAAAATAAGAAAGTCATATGCCGTATAACTGACCTTGGTATCCTGCTCCGCTTCGTCATCGCCTTCCCATATAACACCAACAAAGATTCGGAATTTCCCCTCGCCAACATCCGCTTTTACCACTAATTTTGACAAAGGCGTAATCCATTTCGATAGAGGTTTCCCTTTATAGTTGGCATTTATGAGGGTCATATCTGCTTCGGCCGCCAAGGAATCAGGTGAATCAGACAAGGTAAGATCAGTAATAATGTTGGACTTTCCGAGATCAAATTCGATATTTTCGGATGCTGTGGTCAATTTTGCTGTGTATTCCGGCTGTTCCAGGCTTGCCACACTGTATCACCTCCATTTTACGACACCATTTTGAGCAGCGTCTTATAATCAGCTACCCCAGTCACTTTCAATCCTTTTTTCCGTTGGTAAGTCTTAATAGCTGCAGTGTCCTTTACTTTGCAGGTGCCGTCCTGCTTCGTCCCGACCATCTTCTGCACGAATTTCACCACCTGCCCTTTCCGTCCGGTACGGATAGATATTTTTTTCATGGCCGCTTTCGTGGCTGCATTCAATTTTTTATTAACGGTGAGATTGGCGTATCCATCCTTTTTGATAGCTCGTTTCAGCTCCTCTACCCGGTCGTTCTGAATGACTTCGGTATCGCCAGTTGGGATGACCAATACCTGATCTTTATAAATCGTGTATTTGCTGATCTTTTTCCCCGGATTCTTTTTTCTCTCCTTTTTGTTCCGCTTATCAATCAGTTTCTTATTTGCTTTATAAATTTTTTTATACTTCTTCCTGTCTCCCAGATACTTTCTGGCCAATTTCTGCAGCGTATCGCCTTTTTTTACTTTGACCGATATCCCAACTTTTGATTTTTTCATATTCTGGGCTGCTACGACAATCTCTTCCCTCTCTTTAAATCCAACCTCATACTGCAGATGTAGCCCTTCATGTGCAGATGTATACTCTGCGATATAAACATCTGCATTGATGTTGGTCCCCGTGATACAGACATTCAGCGGTGTACCGCTTTCCCCCCAGTATTTAAAAATATCATCCAATACATTGGGATCCGTCCACGCCCGTACCAATCGGCTACCACGCAGTGCCTCTCCCGGAAAGAATCCCTCCCAAGATAGGTCAAAAAGATTTTTTCCATCCGGCATCTGAACTTGTCCTTTATTGATGACTTCATACTCCGCAAATCGAGCCTCAGCAGAATAAGAGATACTTTCTGGCACCACCGGCAGGGTGATCTTTTGGTTGACGCCGCTGGCATTGATTCCTGTAATATAGATATCCATTACATCACCTCCGCCGTTCGGTTCGTGTACGAGGTTCCACATGCGTCTACAATGGCATTCATAATGACATCGGCAATCTCTTGTTTACTGTTTTTGATAGCAGCAACCACATCCCCGCCGGCGCCGCTGGCCGCCTGTACCGTGATCTGGATAGCACCAGACGCAACATTGATCTGTACACTTCCGGCGCCGGCGCTGCGCCGTCTGCCGACGTTACCAACCTTTCCGCCGCGGGCATAATGGGTAACGCCAAGGATTTCTCCTGCCTGCTCCCAGAGACCTAGAGCCCGGCTCCTATGCTTAGACAACGGAATGACCATCTCCGGACCTTCTTCGCCAAGTTCTGATATGATATGTCTGCCGATGTAATTGCCACGGGCATTTTTCTGCACCGTTGGTGGCGTTGCCAGCCTTGTATTCGGCGCTGAAGACCTGTTGGACGATGATGACGCCGATGAGGCTGCTGCCTTCGCCTGCGATGCAGCAGATCTGATTGTATTAGCCGCTGCTGATAACACGCTGGCAACAAGCGTAGCCTGTGAGCCCAATGCCTGCACATTTCCGCCGGCTGTCAATGCTTGGCCGCCCATAGTTCCCACATTTCCGCCGGCCGTAGAAGAATAGCTACCAAGGCCGCTGACTTTGGAAGCAGCGCCGCTGGTCGTTGCCCCATAAGATTTTACTGTTTTAGAGGCTGTCTCCGATTCTTTGGTATAGCTTTTCGTCTCTCTGGCTGCCTTTTTTGTGGAATCCGATAACTTGTCATCCGTACCTTTGGCCGCCTTCCCCTGGATAGCGTCTATATCATAGGAATAAGACCGCGAAGAACGCTTTTTATTGTCCTGCAGTTTATCTACTCTGTTACGTATATAATCTCCAGCATCATTGCCTTTTAATAAAGCCGCAATCCCGCCGGCGCCGCCGCCAATCAAGGCTCCAGCAGCCGTGCCAACAACAGGCACAACAGATCCGATTGCCGCCCCAGTTGCTGCACCAGCGCCAACCATGCCAAGTTTCGTCCCGCCTCGGTAACCCTCCTTCTTCTTTTCTTCTTTATTTTTGCTTGTGACTGCATTGTAAATATTTTTCGCGGCGCTGCCGACACCCGCGGCAATCCCTGCAATCCCCGCTACACCCGCAGCGCCAACCGCAGCCGCACCACCGGCCGTCGCAGCTCCAGAACCCAGCTTTACACCAAGATTTCCGAACCATGCCTTTGCCCCTGTTGCTGCTACCGTCTCGCCGCTTTTTAAGGTGACTCCTTTTCCGCCAAGACCAAACAGTCCGCCTTTGACTCTTTTTGGCGAACTATTTCCACCGGCTTCGGTTCCCGGAAGCTGTGGCGTTCCTCCTGTGCCATTTCCTGGCATTCCCGTCGGACTTCCACCAGATACCCCACCATTGACATATACCGTCGCCGCAGATACGGTCATAGTTCCTACTCCCGTCCCGGATAGCGGGTTACTACCGCTACCAGAACCAAAAATCATATCAAGCAGATTTTTTCCTTTGCCAAAAAGCTTCAATCCGCCTTTAATTCCAAGATATCCAAGGATATAATCCTCAATACCCGCCTTATCTCCGCCGGGCATCAAATCTTTCAATGAATTTTTAAAAATGTCTTTAATGGATTTGGCCGCTTCCGTTCCAATGCTTTTCAGTTTCGATACAATCGCTGGCTTACCTGTGGAATCCCACCACTCACTAAATGGATTTGATATCAGTTCATCCCAGGCGATACTTATTTTTCCACCGATAGACGCATTCTGGAAATCGTCTCTGTTAACCAATTCATCCAGTTTATTCCCCGCTGATTCCAGTTTGCTCACCAGACCCATACTCAGATCTTCACCGATATCTTCCAATACGTCGCCCCATTTATCCATTTTCGGGGACATTTCATCCAGATAATCCAGCAGCTTCGACATTCCTTTGACTGCGCCGGTCTGCAGACCACGTCCCCATTTCTCTACGAATCCAATCTGGAATGTATCGGCAATCTGACTTTTTAGGCCGCTGGCCGTCCGGTTCGCTGTCTTATCCATCATACCGTCAAACTCATCCATTCCTTTCAGGATGCTGTTTATGGCATCATCTACTGGTATCAGCCCTTTCGTCACCATATCCTGTGCCTGAGCAACAGATACTCCCTCGCCTTTGGCTACATAGTCCCAAGCTTTTACATTCGCTTCTGTAAGCTGGAGCATTTCTTCCGCAGATACCTTTCCTTTCATCTGCATCTGTCCCAATGCCGTCGTAATCCTCTCAATGCCTTCCGCTCCGGTTCCTGTTGCCGCTGATACATTACCAATTCGATTCATATCTGTCAGGATATTTTTCCGATTCCATCCCATGGCAAGCATCTTCTGCGAGTTCTGCACAACATCCTGTGTCTCAAATGGCGTCTCCACAGCAAAGTTTTTGATATCCGCCATGAATTTATCCGCTTTTTTCTTGCTGCCAAGCATTGTCTCAAAACCGATCTGCGCCGTCGTGGTCGAATCGGCTACGCTGATCGGGTCAATGATAACTTTTTTGGCCGCCACTCCCGTCAGCACGCCACCGATTGCCGTTTTTAAAGAAAAGACCTTATCTTTGATGCTTTTCAGCTTTGATGTAGCTTTGTCATCAATGTCCACTGCTGCCCGGAAGGTCTTCCCGGCAAATGACCGCCCGGTGCCAAGTACTTTCTTAAACACCGGCGTTGCCTTATCGGCCGGCGCCCCGATCTTCGGGTTTACCTTCGTACCGCCAAGCTTCTCCGACGCTTTTGTTGCGCCGTCCACCTTTGTCTTAAACTTGTCCACCTGCTGGCCGGCGACTTTCAGCCCGGCGGAGGCATTGTCGGTGAATCTGGCTTCTGTTTCTATGACGATCGTCTCTTTACTGGCCAACAGGCTCACCTCCTTCTATGGCCGCCAACACTGCCGCCAGCACAAACGCCCGCTCCCCTTCCGGGAGGGCGAGCGTCGCAGACGGCAGCATACCAGTCCGTATATAATTCTCTGCCAGCAGCCTTGCCATCGGGCTGGCATCAATCAGTTTTTTGCGTAATCAAACAGCGCCGTGTTATCGCCGGAGATGTTATCAAGTGCCTTGCATACCTGCTCGATCTCTCCGGACATCAGCACCGCCTTGATGATGTCCACGTTCGTGGCAACCATATGTCCCTGGTTGATAAGCCCTGCCTTTAAGTCCTTATCATCCCAAATCTTATTCCCCATTTCGCCGACGGTGGCAAGGTAGATCTCCCAGGCAAGGAAATCCGCGTCACTGCTCTTCTTCGCGATCTGCGGCAGTTTCGGGTTGTTCGGGTTTGGCATGTAGGTCGTGGCATTGTGCCTGGCCTGCTCCACCTCATCCGCGGTAAGTGGCCTGATATCAAAAGAAAAGAGCGGCGTCTCCCCGCCCCTCTTAATCTCGATGGTCCGCACTTCGTTATTTTTATAATCCGCTGCTTTGAGTAAGCCGTTAATCAGGCTCATCTCGTTACCTTCGGTCACTGTGATATCTGTTTTTTCTTTTTTCATCCGATCTCCTCCTTATGCTGCCAGCGACTTGATGCAGTCTGGCACGCTGTTGATGATAAAGCTGAACTGCCGTTTGATGATCTCGCCCGATTTTACCGACAGGATATTGGTATCCCCATCCGGGACGCATTCATTGCAGAGGAATTTCTGCTGCCCGCCGGAGAATGGCTCCGTGCTGCTGCCGGCAAAATTAAAGGTCGGCACAGACCCCTGTCTTACTTTTTCCAGCAATGGAACTAACATCAGGTCGTCCCGGATGACCGCCTCTGTAAAGGATAAAGTATATTTAATACTTGTTGGCACACCATACTGCTGATAATCCCCCGCCGGCTGGAAATCCGTATTGGTAAAATTGGCATTGATCTCAAACTCTTCTACGCTGGCATACCAGACGGATACGCCGTCCACCTCGATGTACATTTTTCCGTCCTTGCCAGTCATCAGTTTCCTTGTGTCAAATCCTTTGGCCACGGTATCCCCCCTAACTTGCCACGTACCGGAACTGGTACGTCAGATAAATCTTTTCCAGGCTGTCGATATCATCTATCTGGATGATGAAATGTGCATGGTCAGCGGCGTGAGGGTTGTCCGGGTCTTCGTAGAAATCATAGGTATCCAGAATCTTTTTCTCCAACACCATCTGCGCCAGCACTGCCTTTGCTTGCTGGATGACATTATCCACGCCGTCATCATCACAATTGATCTTCCCGATCAGCGGTTCCAGCGTCCGGTCGATCCGGTCAAAGGCTTCATTCCGGACAGCCGTCCTCTTGATCTTCTTCCATCCTTCATCGTCTTCCTCCGCCAACACAGTATACGTGTTCACGCCGCTGTCAAACCATACCTGCCCGTCATACCCTTCTGACAGAAGGAGAAGCCCCGCTTTGATGGCATCCTCATACTGCTGGTTTGTCAGTTTCTCAATGCAGCTTTCCGCCCCCGGGATCTCCGTATGGACGATGGACTGGCTGGAATCTTTGCTTCCGATGATGCCCGCCTGCAGTGCGACAGACAGGTACCCATCCACCGTATTTCCTGCCGTATCCACATACCCACTGCCGCAATAGACAAAGTACGGGGCATTATACGACTTTGCATTATCCATCCGGGTACTGAGCGCCGATGAGGAGGCTTCCCCGATCACACAGATGCCGATAGCACCGTTGTCATGGATGCGCTCCATGAACGCTTTCGCAAGCGCCTGCACCTCGTCATCCACCGTATCCAGTACCAGCACATTCCACCGGAGCGCCTCAAAGGCGTTAAATGCATTGCTGTACCCTTCGTTGTTGACGGTCGGAGCCGCGCCGCCGGTAAGCGCCTTCTGGGACACATCCTGCAGCGTGCCGCTGGCGCCGTCCTCTTTGGCTGCCGTCAGGTACTGGCTGTCCTTCATCTTTTCGATGAGGGCATCGATTTCTCCTTCCCCTGCAGTAAAAGCGATCTTTTCCAGCAATATACTGCCGTCATAGATACTACACTCCTTTGTTGTGGTATCCCCCAGCTTCTGTTTTATAGTAACAGACAGTTCCATATCTGATTCATAGCGGGCCGTCAGCGTGACAGCATCCGTCCCCGTAGAATTCTGTATCTTGGCCGTGCCCTTTGTGCCGCCGCTGCCCAGACGGTACACATAGACCGTGACCGCGCCGCCATCAAACAGAGCTTCTGCTGCATCCACGGTCCCCCCGTCCATGTACATGGCAGTAAGGGCTGACCTGGACGTGATCTCCTGCACTTCCCCTACCGGCCCCCAGTCCGCGTGTACCGGGATACAGAACACGCCGTTCATGGCGGCGGCCACCGTACTTCCGTCCCTCTTTTCATGGCGTCGGTACACGCCGGCACGTACCTTTTCTTCCCCTTTTACAAATAATCCTGACACTATTTCACCTCTTTCTTGAATCTGTTGATCAGCTTCCTGGCCTCGTCCTCCGTTGCCGCCGCTTTTCCGGCAACCGCAAACGCTGCCCGGACTAAATCCGGGGTGGCGCCGAAGACTCCGGCCGCCTCTGCGACCTCATCGACGGTATACCGCGGTGCTGCCGCTTTGCTGGCGGCCGATGCCTCCTGCTGGTTGGCTGTCTCCCGTGTTGTCTTCTTCTCTGCCATCTCATCCTCTCCCTTCGTTCATATTGATGATGTTCATTGGTTGGGTGTCCTGCATCTCCCGCAGAATGCCATACTGCCCCTGTACCTGCATCTGGCCGTCACGCAGGGGACTGTTTCCCTGGCCAATCTGCATCTGGCCAATAAAAAAAGGCGAGCCGTCATCCATCGGGAACCGCTCTGCCTCAGATAAAGCATAAGAAATGTCTGTCAATATCTGATTGGCTATGTCATAAGACGCGGATATCACATGCACCCACAGCCGCGCTGTATACCAGGTGCAGGCATGGGTCGATGGGAAGCTCCCTGGCGTGATCTGTTCCAAACGGACATACACGGCAGATTCCGGGACAGAGGTTCCCGGCTTCCATACCGGGTTGCCGTCTTCTATCATCCCGTCATTGATGACCCAAACATCCGGGCAACGGGATCTGATATAGGCAGCCAGTGATGCCACCGCATCCATCGGCACATACCGTTTCGCAGGGAATGCATATACATCAAAATACAAAATGGTTCCGAACACTTCCATATCCGTGCCGCCGCCGATCTTCACATTGACCGGCTCAGACTTCTGCCAGGTGGTGGCGATAGTCAGACCTTCTTCCCCATCCGTAAAAAATGTAGTGTCAAACGCTTCCTGTAACTTCCGCACTGCCGGCGGCAGCATGTCAATATCCGTATAAGCCGCCATGACACGCAAGGAACCAGATACCTTCCTGTCGGCGTCATCCTGAATCAGCAGATCGTAAATCACACGGCCATACTGCACACCTTCCCACCCGGAATCCGTATCCCCCGGAGCCTGCATCTCAAAAATAGCCGGATCGCCGGCATGGACGGCCAGCCCCTGCAATCCCAGGCTTTTGATGTGGTCATGAATCATTTGGCTTAACATCTTGTCTCCTTGTCTTTATAAATACGGCCCATATGGCGCCCGGGCAATCTCCAAGATCTCCGGCTCCGCTTTCTCAATGATCTTATCCACAAAAGACCGGGCCGCCATGCGCTCTGTCCCCTCTTCCAGATACCCTGCGTAGGGTGTGGTACTGGTAATGCGGCTTGTTACAATACTCGTATGGCCGTTGCCTTGTCTTTCTGTGATATCGTCCCATTCCTGCCGCAACTTCCCCGACTGTGCCGCAGGCGCTTCTCCGGGAGCAGAAGAGCGGTTTGGCAGACTCTTATATTTGATACCATTCCTGGCTCCGGCCAATACCTCCAGTTCTGTTTTTCTCAAAACCTGCGTGATCTGGACACCGCGTCGGTATAGCTCATCCCGCATACCATCACTGATCTTTTCCGCGTACTGCGCAAACTTCATTCCCGCGCTGATTGCCATAGACATCCATCCTTTCCTGCACATAATAAATGGCGTATAAGTTATTTCCTGCCGGATTGACGATACCCTGCACCTGGAACCGCCGGCTGCTGCCATCCATCAGCACAAGCACATCTTTCTCCCGGACGCCCGGCGGCGGCTGATAGGATACCACCGTGTGGGTGATGGGATGCTGGTTCTGTGCCCACGCCTCCTGTTCCTTCTGGCTGGCTTCCGCCAGGATCCCATCCGGTATCACAAACGGGGTCTTCATCTCACAATCCTTTGCCACCCGGCCAGTGGCCGTCTTCTTGTTCTTCCGGCGGAACACTGTAAACTCATGTGTATATTGGCCAGGCTGGCCATTGCCATATCCTTTGAAATTCATCTCTTTCCCCCTCTCCGCCCTCCTCCCGGGTTATGCATCATGCCGACATAAAAATAATTTTCTTTCCTCTCCAACTCTCCCCCGTAGGGCTTGAGGTTACCTACAGCACTCTGGGCTATCTCCTTCTTCATATCGTCATATAATTTCTTCCAGAAATCCATCCGATGGGAAAACGTAAAAGAGACAGGCCCGACGCTGTTATCCACATCCTGTCCATACTTAAAGACCAGATGCTCCACCAGCTTGAACTTCGCCATGCGGAAGTCATCCGGATACCGCTCTAAAACTGCGTTGATCTCCTCATCGGACAGCGCCGCCGAGATGTTATCCCTGGCAACATCCGTATCAGCAAGCTCAAACCGCATCCGGTCTTTTGCGTCGGTATTCATTTTTTCCGGATAATAACTGTAGGTCATTCCACCGCCTCTTTCTGCTGTCCCACATCCGCTTTGTTTTCTTCAGCGGTCTCTTCTGCTGAATTATCCAGTTCTTCCAGGAACGTTTCTGCCGCTGCCCGGACGCCCTTCCGGCTGTCCAGTTCCCGGACAACTTCCAATACGTTCCGGTTGTCCTGTTCCGCAAGCGTTACAGCGGCGTCTTCTGCATTTTCCTGCAGGATGAGAAAGACTGCCGCCACTTCATCCGGATGAAGGTAGATATCCTCCTTACTTTTCTTCAGATGTACCGGGATGCCTTTTGCATGATCGGCGCCAGCCCCATGACAGCCACTATTGTCCTCATATCTCGCGATATATCCGCTGCGGATAAGGGCGGCCGCCCTGCTTGGTACGACCGCCTCCCCCGGGATATCTTCCCCGGCCATATACCGCACGCCGGACAGGTTCAGGTCTTTCAATGCGATATACATTTTCCTTGCCTCCTTATACACAGTCCTTGAAATACATCCCCAGTTCGTCTGATGTCTTCTTCATATCAAACGCCATCAGACCCTCCACGAACTCTGTATGCGTTCCATTCTCCCCTTCGTACTGGTCCATAGCGATCCACTGGCCGTTGCCAAGCATATCCCAGGTGAAGATATAACCAGCGGACGGCTCGTCAATCTGCGGAGCTGCTGTCGTATAGGTGAGTAATGCCCCGGCGGAATCTGCAATGAACTGCATATCCTCTTCCTGGCCTTCCGGCGCCGCATTGTAGGTAGACGCTAAATAAGTGACCTCAGACAGGCCGAAGAGTTCTGCAAGGACTTTCTCATTGACCACTGCCGGGTTTGGAGTACTGCCGGAATATTTCACCCGCTCAAGGATATCCGGATGGCTCTTGAGCGCCAGATATGCGTCATAGCCAAGGGACAGCTTATTCGGCTCCCGGCGTCCCATGCGCTTCATCTCTTTCTTCTGCTCGTCAAAATAATGCACTGGGTCAAAGTTGGCATCTGTAAATTTCAGAAACTGGTTACCTGACGGGGTAGCATCCACACCCGCGTACTCATGCGCCCATACCCCCGGCTGCATAAATGCCGCGGAAAACGCCCGGTCAAGGTGGATGTCCATCTGCTCCGTGATGACACGGACTTTGTTCCTGCGCGGGTCAATGGAACCCGGCGCTTTGCTCCTCTGATAATCCAGCGCCCCGATCTGGTCAATTGGGAGGATGATCTGCTCCACCTCGCACTTATAGGTCTTGTCCGTGTGCCCGATCACAGCCGGCGCCACCTTGCCGCCGGATGGCTTCCTGTGGACATTATCCCGGGCAAGGTCCGCACGGGAAAATTCATAATAATAGCTGGTAGAGAGCTGCACCGGACAGATTGGGAAAATCCGTCTGGCAAAAAAGTCATTCCTGTCCGCAAAATACGCCATAGACATGTTGGACAGATACTGGTTCGGTTTCCATCCCTTTGCGATGGCTACCTGTAAGTCTCCTGTTGATATATTACCAAACATTATTTCTGTTCCTCCTTCCTTCTACTCTGCCGCTGCCATATATCCGGCCTTCACGATCTGTACCGGGATGATATCTCCGGCTTTCTCTGCCGCAGCGAGGGCGATGGCTGTGATAAAATTTCCTGCTGCTGCCTTGACTGCCTTCCCGGTTGCATCCGAAGTCAGCTCATCACCCGCCGACACTGCTCCACCGGCAACCCAGCGTCCTATGTCTTTGACCTGGACATCCATCTGGCCGTCGGCAGGGATCGTCTCCTCGACGTTAGCCAGCAAAATGCCAATCGCGTTCTCTCCGGCACCGCAGAGGACGCCTTTTCCATTTTCGTCAAACTTTACTGCCAAACATCTGGCATCCTTTAATTCAGCCGCCGCTTCCATGGCGATCGTCGGCGAATCATTGATACTTAAACTGGTATACTGCATTTTCCTTCCTCCTCTCTACTTGTTCTCATAGGCATGTACCAAGGTCGGGTTTGCCTGGCACACACGGTCAATGGCCTGTGCCTGGGTAAGAGATGGTTCTTTCACCATCAGGTCACTGGCTTTTTTCTCAATAGTGGCCCATGCCTGATCAGATGTCATAGATGCCCCGCCGCCGTCATGCCCGGATTTCCCAATCTCTGAGAACAGTCCGGATTTCTCAATGGCTTCCACGTTGGTGTCCATGGTCGCAATAAAATCAGCATATGCTTCCGGAGATGCCTGCTTCATGGATTTTAAAATCGGCACCAGCTTATCCGGCGTGATCCCGGTGACCTCATACTTTTTGGCCACTTCCAGAAGCTCTGCTTCCTGCATCTGCTCTGCCCGCTTCCGCATCGGCTCAAGGATATCAGATACCTGGGCGGAAAGGCTCTTCTGGATTTCTGCCATCGCTGCGTCCACAGCTTTGGCCACCTCATCTTTGACATTGCCCTTATCGTCCGCTTTCTCTGTTTTTCCTCCTGCCAGTCCCTGCTGATCTTCTTCCACACCATAGCGGCTTTTCAGGTCTTCAAACGCCATCTTCTCCGCAGGGGTCATGTTTTCTGTATTAAATTTCACTTCCTCATCCTCCTTTTCTCCCGGAGCATTCTCCGGATCTTCTTTCATTACTGGTTTCTTTTTACCACCGCTGCCACAGGATTTTTCGATCATCTCCTGCATCTTGACCACAGCATAATCGTCTGCCGGTTCCGGTTCCCTGACTGCGTTGCTGGTATTTCCTGCAGACCACTTTGCCACCGCATCTTTGACAAACTCCGTGAACTGTTCCACACTGTCTTCCATACGGTCAGCTTTGTCTTCCACCTCACTGTCCAGCAGGATAGACACCAGGGAATCCTGCAGCGCAAAGCAGGCGTTCCATATCTCATCCCTGACTTTATCCATCTGCCGCTGCACCATCTTCTCTCCGAACCCTTCTGCTTCCACTGCCTTCCGGACGTCTTCGGTGTCCAGGTTCATGGCGCTGCAAAACTTCCGGAAAAACCGTTTATAAAATGGTTCATCCCCGGTGCCGTCACGCTTGGTGATCAGGATATCCGCATGCTGATCTGCGCCGACATCAACGACATCGACTTTCTTGACAGTCAGGTCCTTAAGCTTTGTTTTTGCCATTGCTCCTCCTTTCTCTCAAATAAAAAAACACCCCTTCAGGTGCTATCCATCAACTATTTTACTGGATGCCGTTCTTTCCCATCTTGATCAAAAAATCTAAATGCTCTTCGATTTTCCTATAGATGTTATTCCAGCACATTTTTTCACCAAAATTTTCATCAAAAAGCTGGGGATCCACACAGTCAAACTTTTCATGAATGGTTGTTCCGTTTCTCAGGACACACATCACTCGCACAACATGTGGCTCAATCGGCGGCGATGAACAGGCCATCGCATGGCTGATAAATTCATCGACCATCCTGCGGGATACATTGTTTTCACCCTGTACCACTGAATCATCTACTTGAAAATAGGCTTTTTCAAAGACTTTCTTTGGTGACCAGGACTCGTACCCATCTGGATATCTCACACGGTACCCCTCTTCTACTGTTGCTTCTGGCGGGATATCTATATAATCCCCTTCCTGCTGAATCACTTCACCATTGATCCTGAGTGCCGGCTCTGCTTCGATCAGCTTACATCCTATATAATGTTTCATCCAATCTCCTTCCCGCACTGCGTGCATTTCCATATGGTTTTACGGATATAGTGGTTTCCGTATAACCGGTCATAATAATACCGGTGCGGCAGGAACGTATGGCGATGTGGCCAAAATCCTATCCGCTTCAAAAATCTTTTCATGGCTCCTCCTCTCCCTCTTCCTCTATCGGTACCCGGCGGGCTCTCCCCTCAATGGAGAACATGGAATAGGTCCCGTCTTTGACCTTCTCCCAGACATCCGCGTCGGTGATGTGGAACCCAATCCACCATCCTTCCGGCAGCGTCCCTTCCGGGATTCCCATGGCCCGCATCTTCTCCGCGGTGAATACGATGCTCTCGATCAGCACGCCGGCGCCGCCGCGCTCGTGCATCTCCCCGGCCTCCCGGTAAAACTCAACAAACTTATATGCTGTCTCTTCTAAATCCTCTGGAGCGATCAAATCCTCCTGTCTGTCAACAAGCTGCTCGCCGTCTACTGTAACGGCTATCTTCGCCCAGCCAAAAGCGTACTGCTTTTCCTCATCCTTTTTGGTAATGGTCACCGTATGCAGTCTCGGATCCGCTGCCGGCGACCGGATAACATAGTCGTCAAATGATCTCATGATAGTCATTCCTCCTTATTTTTTCTACGAAAATAGACCGAAGCCTTGCAGATATCCTTTGCTCATCTACAAGGTTCCGGTCTATGGAAACATTCACTATATACATTTTTTACTCTTTTACCGCATCCTTCCCGTCCTTGTCATTGCGAATGCATTATAGTATCATAAAAACACATTTTTACGGGAAGGAGGCATCGGTATGTCGAAAAGACCAACCTCAGGAAAGGCTTCCAATTCTTCCACCACCTACAATATCCGAAAAGGAAATGGAGCCCGGAAGCCTGCCACACGCCCTACAAATCCACCTAAAAAGTAAGGGCAGAACCGGATTTATTCCGGTTCTTTTACAATATTCTCCGGCATCTTATCATAATTTTCCAAGGAATAAAACTTGATAAGAGTGTCTGTATCAAAGTCATAATATTCACAACCCGCATTGGGGAATATCCGGTCTTTTATATCTTTACTCTTATCCTCCTCAAAGATTTCCTTCACTCTGTCCGTGTTATATAAAGCAATCTCCCTGGATTCAATATCTGGAGCTGGGTACAGTCTTATCAAGCCTGCTGATACCAAATTTCCGCCTTTCTCAATCTTAACTGCTACATTCTCAACATCCACAATCTCTTTTGTCTCGAACAGGTTTGTCCATACATCCGGGAATTTCATTTCATCCGGCCTGTTGATCTTGCGGTTCACTATGTTCTTGCCATTCCGGAATATCCATTGCCCCACAGAATACCACAAAACAATCACGGAAATGCTGCTGAGCAGATTCACCACAAAATATTTGACCAGGCAGTTAAAATAATCAAAACCAGATGCCTCACAAAATCCCGGCCGTTCCTCTGCAGGCAACAATAAATATTGCCCCAGTTCTCTGATATCCTCCTGCATGA
The DNA here is from genome assembly GCF_002159465.1 of Eubacterium sp. An3. Lineage (NCBI taxonomy): Bacteria > Bacillati > Bacillota > Clostridia > Eubacteriales > Eubacteriaceae > Eubacterium > Eubacterium sp. An3. The sequence continues at coordinate 39,998 of NZ_NFIR01000024.1, read as the reverse complement.
ACAGCAGGTTGCAGAAAAACACGGCCAAACAGAATACAATGCTGACGGCAAGCTCTACTGATTTATCATTCTCTCTTTGCGGCACGCTCCGCAAATGGGCATTGAAGATGATATTCAGCGCTGCGGGTAAAGTAAACAATAGTAAGAAATAGATATTTTCAGATAATACCATATCATGTATCCTCCTGTTTGCCGGAAGGTTCTTCTTTAATCAGTATCATCGACATACGGAAAAGGTGCTCCCGGCCCATTTTTATCCCAATGTAACGGATTGCCCGCCGCATCCCACTGCTCAAAAGTGATATTCTCCGGTATCGTGTGGAAAAGATCGCGGAAAACATGGAAATCTTTTTCCCGGTATTTCCTCTTTTCTTCCTCTGTCCATTTTTTCTTTTTCCGGACAACAGGTCCATTCGGATAATGTTCCGGGCCTCTCGGCCAGTAAGCAAGTTCCGACCTGAGCCGAAACGCTTCATGCGGAGACAACTCTTCTGCCCTGCGGTCTCCTTCCTCAATCGGCAATGCCAGCCATTCTTCTGCGGTTAATGCCATTCCTATTCCTCCTCCAACAAAATATACCACACTCCGTCTGCCTCCTGCATATCCACTACGGAAAATTTTGTATTTCTTTCATATAAGATTTCATTTTCATATTTTCCATAATGCAGCATATTTCTTCCTTTTTTTGAGTTACTCACATAAATCTTTACGTTTGCTTCCTCATCATTATATCCTTTCTTTGAGGAAAAAGATAGGTACTCCGCAAAAGAGACCCGACCTTTTCGCATCCTGTCAATAAAAACACCCAATGCATCCGTATCGCCAATCGGCATAGTGCGCAAGATATTCCCTTCAAATTTTGGGAAATGTTTCAGTGCAGCATCCAGATTATCTCGCATCTCTTTTTCTTCTTTTGTAAGGATCTCCCCATTCCGCAGCTTCTCGTTTAAAATATAGGACTTATTTGGGCCCACATAGTCAATGACTGCCCTCTCTTCCTCCCTGCTCAATTCATCGTCCTGATACATAACCGCACAACGGCACCGCGGGTGAAGCGGTGGAAGAAATATTTCTTTTCCGCCTGATTCTTTGAAGGGATCGTCAAGGAACACGGTTTGTCTATCCAAATACAAGCATCGCTCACAGGTACTTTCATTCCTTGCCACACTCCAGACCTTTTTCTGTGGTTTCATCAGCCCTTCCGCTATCAAATCTTTTGTATGCTGATACCGCCCATACTCATAGGCCATGGCCCGCTCTGTGTGCGCGATGGTATACGCCCGCTGCCTAAGCTGCCGGTCAGCGTATTTCATAGATGCTTCGGATGCTTTCTTTTCAATGGATGCCTCCGTCATACGGGGATGCTTTTCCCGCAGTTCTTTCTTGATGTTGTTATAATACCTGAGGTTGGCCGCTGCCTGCGGCTTTGTGAGGCCGATACAGGGACGGATGAATTTTTCCAGCTCCCTGGTAGACATCTTGTTCTGGATGCCATCGGCGATGATGTTCCGGATGGCTTTGCGCTGCTCGTCCGTGCAGTTTGTGACCAGCGTAGCCGTCCGGTCTCGTAACCAGTCCCGCACCGCCCAGTGGTCTTTCCGGAATTTATATCCGATATCCAGTCCCTTATGCGCCATCTGATTCAGTGCCCCAGCTTCCATGGCTGCCTCCCATGTCGGCTCCATCTTTTCAGCAACCATTTTGGAGTAATCTTGCTGCCAGTCCTTCATCATCTGCATTGTAATGTCACCCGCCAGTATCGCTTCCCGGATTTCCCGGAAGGTAAGTACAGTTTGCTGGTCTTTCCAATACCGGACAAGGAAACGGATAAGTTCGGTGCCTTGGCTGTCATCCAAAAACCTTTCCAATGCAGCTTTTACTTCATTTGGCGGCATCGGCCCTCTTTTTTTGATAAATCGCTGCCGACCATGATAACGGAACATCTTACTCGCCCCTTCCCAGCCTCTTTTTGGCTTCTTCCATCATGGCGGCTTCTTCCTGATTATCTTCCGGCCGCACCGTCTTCTGTTCAGATTCCGGCGGCTGCGGGCTACGCTGTTGTTCTTCCCTCTCCGGGTCAATCTTCCGATCTGTTTCTATTTTCGGCGGCAGATTACCCAGATCGCGGACATAATCTTCCAATCCATCATCAGGCACAAGGACGCCGATACCGGCCATATCCCGGATATAGGAGGCCATTTTCTGAATATCCACCTTTTCCACATCTCCATGCACCATCTGTGGATAATCGGTAATACCTTTAAAGTGATTGCCATTCAGATCAATAAGCCGTGGGATTGCCTGACTGTTAAACGCCTCGCATATGATGTCCAGATAGGAACCAATCGCCATCGAAAAAAGCTCCGTCTTATCTGATGATAAAGCGAAGCTTCCTACTTTTTCATGCCCCAGCATGATGAAATCCGCCAGGGTAGTCATACATATTCGATTATCATAGCGGTTGATCACTGCATTGGTATCAATCTGCCGGCTGCCACCCGAAGATACTAACTCAAACTCAAATCCTGGCGGAAGGACGACGCCGGCGCATTTATCCTGACGAATATTCTTTACTACGCTCTCCGCCCAAGCCAGCAGCCGTACCATATCCGGATCGTCTGGATTATACAAATTGCAATCCTCCGGTGGTTTTATCTTCGGAATCCCAGCGAGTTCCCTCTCGATACCGATACCTTCAAATTCCTGGATGCCTTTTTTGAAATACCACGACCGGTATGCTGTCCGCAGGATGCTGCGTCCCTCCGGGTTATTCTTCCTACTCTTTGTACGGAAATGAATCGCCTTCTCAATGGGGATCGTCCGCAGCCCAAAGTCCGGCGGCGGGAGCTGCGTCATGCCCAGCAGGTTATCTTCGTTGTCATACTCCCATTGATATAACGTATCCTGCGCCCGAATCGGCAGCTTTCGCCATCCGATCAGACCATCGCTATATTTGCTGTTCATTTTCGGGTTCCGATGCTTCCCCGCGCGGCGCTTATAAACAATCTCGTGATAGCTCCAGCCATAAGTCAGGAAGGATAGAATCTCTGAAAGCGTATCCGTCCATGTGTCCTGCATATCATTCATGCAGCTCTCTACAAACTCCGCTGCCTCTTCATCTGCCGGAGTATCGCCGCCGGGCTCTACCCGGAAAGGCGCCTGCCGCAGCAATGTTTCCACGGCAAACAGGATTGCACCGACCATATCATCATTGTCAGCCATTTCTTTGTACACCTTCATGCCGCGCTGCCCGCGAAGTTCTGGAAGAAATTCTTCAAAGAATGTGCCTCCGTACCGGTTTTGTCCGATACGGCCAAGTTCATTATACATCTTTCCTCACCTCCCTTATTACCACCAATAGCTATCTTTCTCTGCGCCTGTATCTGAATCTGGTGCAGAGACCATTGTAGCAGATTCCAATTCCGCAAATCCGGAGGAACTGGCATCCACCATATCTTTAAATTTGCTTTCCGGAAATGATTCCAATTGATTAAAATACATCTCATTCCAATCTGCTATAAGAACTTCCACGTTACCGGCCTGCCACTGCGCGGCGAACGGTTCCGCCCTGGTCTCTTTGCTTCCTGTTTCCGCTACAGTCTTCACAGTAAAACCTGCCAGCATCTTGACATAACTCTGCGCCTGCTCCTTTCCAGCCTGACCGGGATCTTTTGGCAGACGTACTGTCACTCTCTTATATTTCTTCCTGTCTATGATAGCTGTATTCTTAATATGCTTCCTCACGCGTTCTGATCGCATCCGTTCATTGGTAACATCGGCAATGACATAATCTCCATTACGCCGCTTTCCCATGAGAACGCCGGCGGTATAGGCCGGGTCGCCGCCTTCGTCCACATCGGTGGCCGCCAGATCCCATGCCCGTACCCATCGTACCACATCAGTAGGCAGATGTTCGATCATCTTCACCTCTGCACGTTTGAAGAATAATCCCGCTGCCGGCCGTATTTTCCAATTTCCTTTCAGGAGGCGCTCTCTGTCAATCCGTCCCATCGCCTGCAAATTAGTCAGGTACATAGGATTTGTTTTCAATAGTTCTTTATTGTCAAAAATACTGGATGCTACAAAAGTGAACGATAATATGAACCGCTCGATGCTATACTCTAATCCACTTTCATGGAATTTTTCGTAAGTTGCTTCGTAGTTTTCCTTTACGTCCGGTATACGCATTATTTCCTCGCGGCTGTCTCCCCACAAAATACTGTCTTTTATACGGACAAAATACCGTACAACACCGCTTCTTTCGGGGATGGCATATCCCGTATCCGGATCCCACCACCATTGAATCAACTTAGCCACAAAGGAATCCGGGTCAGGATTGCATGTTGCACGGACATATGGTTTGATTCCGCAGGTGGAACGATTACGAGAAAGCATATACCAAAATTGACTTTCAGTAAAATGTGTTAATTCGTCAAATTCCAGTAAACATATTTCCGTTCCCTGATAATCATATTTTGTTTTCTCCTGTTCCAAATGTGCAAAAGTCACGTTTGCCCCAGACGGAAATCGCCAGCTCGGACGTGGCGTCTTAAAGTCTTTGGCTCCCGGATAATTATTATAGAGATTGTAAGAGGCATCCCATAAGGATCCTGAATTCATAATCTGCGCCATAGTCCTTCGGAAAATCACTGCATTAAAGCCTGGTATATCTACATGTCGCAGCGGCTCATACAGAATAGACCAGGACTTGCCTCCTCCCGCAGCACCTCCATAGATCACAATGTCTGCCGGACTACTCAAAAACATTTCCTGCGGACCAGGTTGCGGTTTAATGATTTGTCCCATGTTCCTCAGTCCCTTCCGTTATCAGGAATATAAAATGTGACATTCATCTCTTTTAATTGTCTTTTTTGTTCTTCGCTGGCCATATCCATATGTTTCGATATCCAGTCAAAAGCTTTCATTTTATCTAATAGTTTAATGCTGGCGCCATCTTTGCCCTGTTTGATTTCCGCAATCAAAGTGCCGTCCACTTCAGATGATTCCCGAAATCGTACCACATTTACTTCTTTTGTCATAATTTCTTCTGCGCCGGTTTCCTCATTCTTGACTTTGACCGGACCAAAGGCGCTCATCACTGGCACTGTCTCTTGTCCAAATTTCACATAATCTGTCATGTCTGAAAAAGCAATGTCCATATACTTTTGGAAAATGTCTGATTCATCCAGCATTTCCCGATTCAAACGGTTCTGCTTGAGACGGTAAATCTCGTCTCGAATCTTAGTATTTCTTAGTAGTTCTGACCCATTTGTCATGGCTGTCTCATAGCTACATCCATAGGCTTTCCGATATGCTTTTGTGGCGTTAAAGCATCTGACATAATACAAACAAAAAAGCCTTTGCTTATCGGTCAGATCAGTATTATTCAATACCTGCTCCACATCCTCCGCAACGGCTTCTCTCTTTGCAATATTCTGTTTTTTGGAACGCTCCGTATTTTTTCGGAACGTTCCATTCACTCTTTGTTCCCATTGGTCCTTCGACTTCCATCCTCGGACAGTGCCCGGAGACAAAGAAAGCTGATTCGCAATCTCAACTAAATCTATATCACCATTATGGTTTTTGTATATTTCAAATGCTTTCTCCCTGTCGGGATTTCTTGCCCTCGGCATATCACCACCTCTTTAACCAACTCGTTAATTGTTTCTTCTAAAGATAAATTTTATTCCAAATTAATGTTAACAATTGCATATTCAGCAAAATCTGAATCTAACTGAATTTTCAAAATATCTGTATCTGTTATATCAAAATCAATTGCTGTAAGTGTTTTTTCTGCATCAATTTCATAATTTTGATAAACCTCTCCATCTTTAAAAATTGTTAGTTTAGCCCCAACAATAGGCTCTTCGTCCATTCTTCCTACCTCAAACGACAAATGAGTATATTTTTTCCCTAGATTTGCTAATGCAAATCCGCAATTTCCGTTTACAGCTAGCTCCAATCCTGAATAATAACTATTGCCCCCAATTTTTATATCATTTCCTCCATCGTCCATGCCACTTATATAATAATCATCTCCATCATAAACTAAGCTCAAAAAATCTGAATTGCTCGCTGTTTCTGTATCATTCTCTGCAGTACTTGATTCTGAATCATCATTTGAAGTACTATTTCCTGAATTTCGCAATTCCTCATTTTCTTTTTCCAATGTTGAATTTTTTTCTTTTTCTTCATCCAATTCTTCTTTCAAAGACTGGTTTTCTGTCACCAAAGAGTTCATTGCCTCTGATATATCTCCGTTATCCACATTAACATATTGACTCACTTGTTTTTCAACATCATTCTTTGCTGTCATGTATCCAAATATACCTGATACTATAACACATATAATCCCGCATATTCCTTTTATTAATGCCTTTTTCATTATTCTATCCTCCTAGTAAAACATTTTTATTTATTTTACACTAAATAACAATAAAAAACAACAACATATAAAAACTAATAGCAATATCCGATAAAAAATATTGCACGAAAAAACACCCCATATTTCTACGGGGTGTCCTCAAAAAATGTTTTAAGGGGAGGAATCTCAATACCTCAGTAATCTGGCAATCGTCCTCTGTGAATTAAATCACGCTATCATAATATCATGAAACCACACTCAATTTGTCCCCAATTTTATTTTATCTAAAATTATACTAGCTTTTCTTCATCTTTATGTATTCCGTAAAAACATTCTAACATATTTTCATCTTCCAAGTTCCCTCACCTTCCAATCGTTTGTTTGGAAAGAAAAAAAGAGATGGCTAACAACCATCTCTTAATCATTTGCATTTTCACAAAACATTTCATATGTTGAATTCGGACTATTATGCGTAACCTGAAAGATTTTGTATTCTAAATAATGTAATAAATTTACTCTTTTGTCTATTATATATTCTAAATCTTTATCATAACATGTAATTATAATTTTTTCTTCCTCGCTCCGCATTGTAGCTAAAAAATGCTCGCGAGAAATTGTAAAGCATGTCTTTGTTGCATCTTTCCTACCAAATACTATACCAATTTTAGAATCACTTACATCTAATATGCTCTCTAATTTATTAGTGTAGTCATTATTCGGCTTGTCCTTTTCATTTTTACATTCTATAATGAAACACGGAGATAACCTATTAAACACTGATAAATACGTTGTATTGATTCCGCACAAAAAGGTACAATCAAATTGATTAGTTCGTGTTTTTATGTCGTTGGTTCCTTTTACATATTTAATCTGATTAAAGATGTCTAAAATCAATACTTCAAGCGCTTTCCCCTGTTCGGTTGTATTTTTCCCGTAATCCAAATCAAGTTTTTTTCTTAGATTATCAAATCTAACATATGCTGACTCACTCGGGTGATAATACAATCTATATAAATCCATCGTATTATTCTGCAGCGAATCAGCCTTACAAAAAAAAGAATCACTTTTTCTTATTCCTAAAATATCTCCATATTTAATCAAAGTTTCATTAACTTCCTTTTGGCTCGTAGTTGATTTTTTTATTCTCTTAAATACCAAAAAAATATCAGATGAATTAAAATCTCCGTAATCATTATCTTCACATTCAAAACATACTGGCCTTTTCTCAAGTTTTTCTAACAACTCTTCTTCATCGCAGAAAAACAATATTTCTCCACATTTCGGGCATATTACAACATATCTTTGTTTCAAAATTTCTTTATCTTTATAATACATAAGTATTTGTTTTGCCAATTCAAACGGGATTGACATTTTCTCCGCAACAAAAGATACCGTGATTCTATCAATTATATCTCCCACTAGTGTTCCCAATAAATGGTCAAAATCTTCTATCATTTGTGGGTTGTTTTCATACCACAAATTGTTGTATGATTCCTGATAAAACATTTTGAATATCACTCTCCTCCACAAAACTCATAAATTTTACGGCACAAGAATATTTTTCAATATATATAGATACATTAAATTCCTGCTCCGAATAATATTTTCTTGCACTTCTATGATAACATAATGATATTTTATCACATTTCTTATGTGTATAAACGACCTTTTTTGAATCAAAAAAAGCTTTTTTACTTTGTAAAGGGTCTCCCACTCTTGTATTCTCTTGAATCTTTGTAAACTCATTGTCATGTGCAGAAAATTTCACTGGATAAGCACATCTATCTTCCATAAAAATATTTTTATCATTATATGTAACTGATACATATTTTTCAATGAATATTTTTAAATCAAATAATGCTTCTTGTTTAATATCATTGAACTGCGGAATACCTGCTTTCTTAAAAATATATGAAATAAATTCTTCACAATCATGTGCAGTATTATCTATTTTTTCTTGAATTACCTGTGGAGTTTTTGTAAACCGATTTAAAATACTAAATATAGTTTTCTTAAAAGCCTCTTTACAAATCTCCTGTTCTTCATATTCTAATCCAATAGATTCAACAATTATTTTTTCACACGCCCGCATTAAACGTTCAGCATTTGTTGATTTCTCACGCTCTATCACATTTTTCTCTTGTCCTATTTTAAATAAACCAGATGAAGATTTTGAACGAGAAATAATAAATCCATTTTTTAAATCTACATCAACAAAAATAGGATATTCTATTTCATCCCCTATATCTGAATAAGTACTTTTTGCTTTAATTAATCGTATTAAAAATACAAAATTGCAATACTCTACTTCTCCATTATCGGCACTCTTTAATTTATAACTTATTAGTTGAAAATTCTTATCTGAAACACTTTCACATATCCTTGTTTGACGACACAGAGGAAATTTATTTACTATTTTTTCTTTTATAGATTGAAAATCTTTATCTTTTAGGGGGCATATTTTAGTCACTAAACAAATTTTCATCCCCATCTTTAAAATGTCTTCCAACCAATCCTTTACTTTTTCTTCATTTGTAATATTCTCATTTGCAAAGGTTTCTATCGCGTTAATTAAATCTGCTCGATTATATCCCAATTTTATTTGGTTTTCTATACAAAACTTTTTCAAAACAGGAATTGTTATATAATCACTATCTTTCGATCTAAATGTTATTGGTATTTGCATATTTTCTTCCTCCGTAAAACATTTTTCTCCATTTTACACCTAATACTTGTAAAATACTACAATATCCGATAAAAAATATTGCACGAAAAAACACCCCATATTTCTACGGGGTGTTTCCCAAAAAATATTTTAGAAAGAGAATTTATTTGCCATTATCTATATCTTACACTTTAAACACGACATCATCAGTTTACATTTAATTTATCCCCAATTTTTCTAAATCTAAAAAATGATAAAATAATTTTCTGTATGCATAGAAATCCGTCTTTCCGACTGTAATCCTCCCAAGATCCTCATCATATTCAATAAACTCATACGGTAGCCCAAGTGTAACTGATTTTAGTATGTACTTCCATATTCCCGGATTTGCCTTGACAGCCGCTTCTTCAATCATGAGGCAGTCTCTCTTATACTGCTCATTGTCGATTGCCTGCCGTTCCGTTGGCCTCCCGTCACCGCCGCCGGTGGGAGTACCATCGTTCTGCACAGAAGATAATCCGTACCGTATCTTGTTCTTTTTCTCATCATACTGAAGACAAAACGCCTTGAGTTCTTGGTACCGATGCTTCGATATTCTGTAATCATCCCAGGTCATGTCCCTGAGTCTCTTTTTTTCCAAATGAATCACGCTCCCTTCTTCTATTTCCGTTATTTTGGGCATAAAAAAACAACCATCGAATATGATGGTTGGCTTTTTATTTCAGTTTTTCCATAACACTCTGCAACTGTTTAAATAATTGTAAAATATTTTCATCTTCTAACATTTTCCAGACATGATTATCTATATCGTCAACAATTTTCCGTTGCTTTTTAGAAAAATACATAAGTTGTTTAGCTTTGATTTCTGCTTTTCTTTCACTATAGTGATTGTAATAATAATTCATTAAATCATCATGACTTATACGATCAGTATTATACTTTCTCAATTGGTCACAGAGCTTTTCATATTCACATATTGTCAATATTTTGGCTTCTTCATTTCCTTTTTTGTAATCTAATGCTACTGTAATAAAATAATTTAGAAATCCACCTACAAGTACTCCAAGTAATCCAATGATTCCAGTTATTATATTATCCATTGTATACACCTCTTAGAGTAAATTATATCACAACTTATCCAACCATCAATATTCAATTATCAACGTACATTTCTTTTTTATGCAAACTTCAGCTTTCCTTCGCTATCATCCACCCACAGACGAGGAGTCCGTTCCCCCGTATGATTGGTCTTATGCATCAGGATAGCATCCGGATCATGATTGATGGCAATGTCTACCGGACGTCCCAGTGCCATCTCTATTCCTACACTTGCCCCGCCTCCGCCGGCAAAGCAGTCAATAATTAAGTTTTCCATCCTCTTCATCTGCGTTGACTCCTCCTTGCTGCCTGTCTCACAGCTTCCCATTCTCTTCGAAATGAATCCGCCCATGCACCCTTCACTGTAATTCGTTCTGGCCGTTGGCGGATATTCAGCTCCTCTTGTATCATTTCCTGCTTTTTACTATGCATATCTTCCCTGCATAGTATCTCCAGCGCCATTTCCAGATCTTCATCCGTCACTCGCACCAATAATCTCTTATATGACGACGATTCGCCTGCAGAATATAATGGTGTATTTATAACGCGATACGTGGCATCGGTACAATCATTCAGGGATGCCAGACTCTTTGTTCGTCCCATCTGTCTCATTTCTCCTATCTCATTGGTTTTTCCGTTTATCTGCCAGTTTCTTCTCCAGAGCATCATAGTCGTATTCCCGCTCATCAAAGTTATGAAAGCCATTGGCATTCCCTGTGGCAGCCTTCTTTGTTCCTGCCTGCGTTTTCTTCCCGGATTCTTTCTTGATGGGATAAAACCCTTTCCATCCCCGGTTAAACGCCTGCTTACAAATGGCGATACGCTCCGCATCATCTTTTCCCATAGCAGACAGCTCCTGCCGCAGTCCTTCGATCTGCTCCGGCATCAACGGGCTTTTCTGATTGTGATTCCGCATAGAGATGAACAGACGGAAAACCTCCTCCAGCTCTGGATTACTGAAATATATATATGTTTTATTTACTTTACTTTCCTTTAGGGATTTTTCCGCGGAATTATCGGTATTTTTCCCGGATTTATTTTCATTTTTCCCGGAATCATCCTGAAAATGGGTAACTTTAATAAAGGGTTCCGTCTCTTCTTTTTCCAAAAGCCAGTACCCCGATATTTTTATCGGATTCTTTCTTGCCCTTTCTTTGACTGCAAGCTGGAATCGCTTCTGTATTCCGGCAGAGGTCAAAACAGCGTCCGACTGAAAAAGTTTGTTATCAAACAGTGACCGTTCCAATAAGAATGTTAAGACCTGCTTCACCTTATCTGTACTCATGTCAAGATCATGGGACATGACATACCAGAAATCTTCATCTACCTTCAGGTAGTATCCATTTTTATATATCTCACAGAGCAGATAGAGAAAGATCGTGATTCCATCTGCTCCGTATCTTGCTTTCAGGATCCGGATTCTTGTATCCGCCGAAAAAAAATCAACATCCAGAGAAAAATAATCAAGCCCCCTCTTTCTCTGTCTTGCCATGTGAGCTCCTTATATCTCTGAAATTTCTACCTCCACCCGCGCCTCAGCGCCGTACCGTTTCTCCGCGGTGACTGCAATCACCTGCGTATCATCGTGGTACGCCACGCCATTTAAGGCATCCAGGATGGATTTTATTACATTATCAATATCCGGTTTCTTTGCCGGCCGGATATACCCGGCAACCATTTCTGTCGCTTTCTTCTTGCTGGTGCTCTTAGGTACGGGATAATATGCCATGATAGTTACCCGCAGATACTCTTCCGCTCTAAACGGTCTCTCCCCAGTCTGCGAAAACGATATCTTTATCAGATTCTCATAAAGGACCGTCCCCTCCGGCGTATAGGAAAATGTCTGCCCGCCTCTTGTGCGGACGGTCCGGGCACGGGCCTTGCCTTTCGGCGGGCCCGGCACTGTAAATCTCACCGTCCTCATGATCATTTACCCGATAATGGCAATACGATCATGGTCTTTGATATGAACTCTCAGGTATTCCTTGATGGCATTTACCGCGTAATACTTCCACAGGCCGCCGTCTGCCTCTACCAGCTTGAAGATCGGCGCCCCGTCTCTGTCTTCACTGATCCGGAATACAAACTTGCTCTCCGGCTGATCCACCTCTAAAAAGGTACGGTATGGCTGCAGGCGGACCGGATTCGGCACTTCCACATCTGCCTTGCCGGCAATGCCCCGGCTGATGGTCGCTTTCTGGCTGGTACCGTCGTCCCCGTAGTTGGAAACTGTCTTATTCTCCACATTGCCGGCCACAGCCAGGATCAGTTTCGTCTCATCGGTCTGCTGGAAGGCGGTCTGCATGTTAATAACGAAGTCTTCCTGACTATAATACCGGTCAAACTGAAATCCATTCGGATAGGTCTCCACACAGAAGAGCTCTTCCCGCCGTCTCTCTTTGATCAGGCCGGAAAGAAGGCGGACCTTGGTCGGAGACTCCACATGGATGATCATAGACTCCCTGAGCTCCTCGCTGCGCTCCGCCAGGTAGTCCAGAAGGGAAGTCAAGCTGCAGGCGGTCAGTGGAACCGCCATCTCTTCTTTATCGTATCTCTGTAAGTTCTTGGTACAGTAGGTCTTCCCGGCAATCTCCAGGACTTCCGGCTTTGCCATGTCCTCGCCTACGTCCAACAGTAACTGAATTGCATCTCTTAAATTATTTTCCATGAATCGTACCTCCTATTTTGCTTCTCTTAAATTGATCACTTTATTCTCTGCCTTTGGCTCCGTCTCGAAAATTTCTCCGGTAGACGGGTCATATCCTATTGCTGTCTCTCCCTGCGGCTCTGCTTCTGGTTCTTCCAGATTCAGGGATAACTGCCCTGGGATCTGGCTGCCAATTTCCACGCAGTCCACTTCTCCGGTCTTTAAATCTTTTCCCATGCCAAGGGCTGTGACAGCGCCCAGCGCCGGCGCCAGGGTTGTCTTTGTCTGGACGGCCGTGGCGATGAAGTTCCGCTCCTGATTTGGTTTAAAACCAATGGTGACAGTCACTTTTCTTGTCGCTGACGCATCTGTGTTTGGGTCCTGGATATTCTTCGCTACCTCCTCGATCGCCCGGTTTACCTGGGCGGAAAAGGCGCCGTTCGCAAAAGTCTCTAAATTAATGTGCTGCATAAACTCCCTCCTTTAGAAAAACGCCTGCTGGCCGTCTGGTGCTTCCTGCGTCGCCGGCGGCGGCGTTACCACCGGTTCCGGCTGCCGCTGCATCTGCTCCGCATCCACGCGCGGCATTTCCTCATGCTGTTCAATTGGAATCGCAGTATCATCATTTGCCATAATGTAGGCTGCGCCTCCCTCCGCCTCCGTGTAACCATTCTCCTCGGCAGAATACATGCCTCCGAAAGCGGAAGGAAATGCTTCCCGCAGCGCCTGTACCAGTGCGACCTTACGGATCATCGTCGCCGGCTTGGAAGCCCACTGACGGTTCAGGCTACCGTCCTTCTTGCGTCCGGCGTATTCCTCAAAAGAAACCTCGATGGAATACGGATGTCTACGGTCTTTTCTCCAGACTGTGGCATATCCACCCACAATCTCCTCTTCTGGCAGACGGAAGCTTCCGGGCCGCCGGACAATCTCCCCGCATTCCTTGTCATGAACGATAATCCCGGCCTCGTATCCATCATAATTCTCATTGGCTTCTGCACGTTTCATAAACGCTTCCTTACCAACAATCATGGACGCCGGCTCATTGCCGTATTTGATGCAGTATGCCTCTTTCGCCCACGGATTCAGGCCGCTGGCCTTGCAGAGGTTCATGAACATCACAATTTCCTGTGTAGACACTCTTTCTTTGTCCCCACTTACGAGATATTCCCGGACAATCTCCGGCGTCAGGACGATATCAACGCCGCCGGCGCTGTACTGCACCTGCATCTTGTTTTTTGGTGCTGCTTTTCCCTGTAAACTGTTTTTTACTGCCATACTTAAAACTCCTCCTTACTTATGATCTCAACTTTCTCAGCGTTCTTGCTGAGGGTTGAAAGTACCTGGTTTAAATATCCAAACTGGTTCTCATTGGCCGTGATTGCAATGACCACCCGCTTTCTGCGGACTGCCGGCGCTGCCACTGCCGGGGATACCCGTTCTGTCGCTACGGCCGCCGGTTCGTCCATTGGCGCCGGCATAATCTCTGCCGCCGCCGGTTTGCCGGCCTGCTCCACTCTGGCGGCCTCTTCCCGGAGCTTACGCTCCCGCTCTTCAGCCTCTTTCTGCTTCTGTTCCTCAAACAGGGCTTTCTTCCTGGCTGTCTCCTCCAGTTCCTGTTTTTTCGCCATGGCGGCGGAAAGGTCAAAGGTTTTCAGATATTCTTCTTTCATCTCATAGCCGTATGTACTGCTCTCCTTATTGATGACCTTTAAGTCTGCATCCACCTTTGCATAGATGGCGGTAATCTCTTCCTTAATGGATTTCAGCGTCGTGGATGCGTTCAGCCAGGAATCTTTGAAGATCCGCTCCAGCGGCACTGTCCGGTCTAAGTCCCCGATGGCTTCTTTGTAGATCTCCTTTACCTTTTTCAACTTCTCCTGCCGCAGCCCTTCCTCGTAGCCCTTGATCTGGCTGTCGATGTTATCCACGGCCTGCCGGATGATGCTGACCAGTTCTTTCTCTTTTTTCTCAAAATCCTCATATGGGATCATGACCTGCTTTTTGATTTCCTTCCGCTTCGCCTCCAGGGCGGAGATCAGTTTATTGAGCGCTGCCCGATCTTTCTTCGCTTCTTTGATCTGGTCATCGCTGTAAACCAGATTCATGTACTCATTGGACTTCTGGGTGATCTCCGCCTTCAGGTCCTCAAAGTTCCAATCAATACTCTTTAAAAACCCGTCCTCCTGCGGGTTGTAAATCTTTAATTCCATAAATGCCTCCTATATTTCCGGAAGGATCAGTCCCGGCTGCTCCCTAGTCTGGATGCTCCGCCAGAACTTCTCCTCCTCTTCCTTTAAAATCGCAATGTCTTCGGCTACGTCTGCCCGCTCAATGAAGTAATGCCTGGTCACCAATCGGTTTTCCCCGCTCCAGTCACTCTTTAGCTGCGCTTTCAGCACGGCGAAGTCATACTCCGTGACCAACAGGTAATGAAGGACCTGTATGTAATAGTTATCAGGAATCTGGTCCCGCCACTTCTCTCGCTGCATGGACTGCAAGATATTCGTGGTCTTGATCTCGAGAATTCCCCGCCGGCCTTCCTGATCTACCAGCTCACCGTCGAGCGAAGCGTGCGCCCACGGATATTTCTCATTGCGGATGAGGTTGTTCTCGTAATATTCGACCTGATATTCCGGATGATCCAAGGCGAACAAGTCTCGCAGGAGCGGCTCCGCATCATGCCCGTATTTCACATAGGGCTTGTCAGAAATATTTTCCGGCGTAAGAGCTCCGGTCTTCTCCAACCAGAGCTCCTCATTGGTTTTGTAGGGATTCAACCCCAGGACCGCCGATGCGTCAGATCCGCCGATTCCCCAACGGTTATGCAGCCATTCTTCGTTGCTGCCGAACTGATACCGGGTGATTCCCGGTGTGATCTGCTGCTGTCTCATTCCTGATACTTCACCATTCCTTTGATAAATGCATCCCGGACTATCACTCGTTTCGCCGGATTTTTCCCAGCCAGTGCATTCAATGTATTTCCTATTCCTTGGCCTAAAGCATATGCCGTCTCAACAGCATTACCTTTCCCGAAAGATGCAGCTTTCAAGTCTATCGCACCATTATCACCCAGCTTAGTTATCATGATCATTCCAAAATCGCCTTCCACATCAAAGGCTACATCTTCACACTTTAATGTTCCTTTTACCATGTTATTTCCTCCTTTAATCCCTTAATTCCGTCATCATCACAATCGCATTGCCCCGCCAGTACGCCGCATCCCCGGTGATGGGGTCGTTGTGCAACAATACGTCTGCCCAGCTTATGGTCAGCCAGCCGATCAGGGCGAATGCAGCCAGTGTGATGGCTTCACTGAAAAATCTTTTTAATTTCATCTTTTCATTTCTCCTTTGTCGGTGTAAAATGAAATTGTTTAATTGCCTATGTGCCCTACGGGAGTTGCCGCTTCCCGGGCACTTTTTTCATGTTATACTTCCACCGCCGCGCGTACCTGCTGATTGAATCCGCAGATACGCATGATCTCTTCCGGTTCAAAATCCGGCACACATTTCCGCAATACCGGATTACTGAGCATCTTTTCAAATTTCATGTAGTCGATAAAGACATATACATTCGTCAGGGTACCTACAATGGCATATTTGTTATACCTGCCCTTTTCCATTTCCGTCTCAATGCCGCGCCGCTTCCGCTGGACAGTGCGCTTTGACATATTAAATTCTGTGGCAAGTTGCTGATCGGACATGTAGGCAAATCCCCTGATCTGCTCTATGATATGTAATGGTCTTTCTGCCATCTAAGAATCACCTCCCTTCCTGCTCTTCTGTTTGAAATAGATAATCTAATGATTTATCTGGAAAAAAACTATTTTTAATTTTGACGCATTCTTTCAGCGACAAAGTCCCTTTCCCATTCAATTTAAGAGATAATGTTGTTGGAGTAATCTCAAGTACTTTTGCCAACTCTGCTCTTTTAGTTTTCGTCCTTGCCAATTCTGCCTCCAAATTAGGAAACAATTTTTACTCACCTCCTTACGTTTCACGATTTTTCGTGATTACATTTGCAGTATATTATGAATTTTCGTGATTGTCAATACCTTTTTCTCGAATTTTAGAGATTATTATTTTGTATTTCACATTTTTATATTGATTTTTCGAGATTATAATGATATTATCGTTTTATACTGATAGAGGGGAGGTAATATTTGAATGAATGAACTTGAATCTCAATTGAGGCAAATGATTATAAATAAATATGGTAGCCTGAAAAAATTTTCAGATACAATAAATATGCCTTGGACTACTCTTGACAGTATTCTAAAAAGAGGAATTGCCAATTCCAATATTACTAATGTATTAAAAATCACTCGTGAATTAGGGTTGGATGCTGAAAAATTAGTTGATGGCGAATTATTCCAAAATGTCTCATCAACCACTACTCTCGCCGCCCATTTTGACGGTGATGAATATACGGAGGAGGAACTGGAAGAAATTCGCCAGTTTGCCGAATTTGTAAAGAACAGAAAGAAGCAGAAATAATTTTTAATATACTAGAGTGGGAGGAGATACATTTGAACGCGTACGAACGTTTAGAGAACGAAGCCTGCATGGACGGTATAGATGTAATAGATTGCAACTTTAGCAGTGATAACATTAAGGGTTTATATTGTGATGGGGTGATTGGCATAAACAAGAGTATAAAGAACACGACAGAAAAAACCTGTATATTGGCAGAGGAGCTGGGACATCACCACACAAGTGCAGGAAATATTATAGATCAAACCAAAACAGATAATGTAAAGCAGGAGCAGCGCGCTCGGATGTGGGCATACAATAAGCAGATCGGGCTATATGGCATCATCAACGCATATAAACGCGGCTGCCGGAACATCCATGAAATGGCAGATTATCTGGATATTACAGAGGGATTTCTACGAGATGCACTCGAAGCTTACCGGCTAAAATATGGGCAATGCGTGGATATTGATAATTACACCATATATTTTGAGCCATATTTGATGGTCGCTGATTTTGATTCATATGATAGTAGGAAATAAAAAAATTTTACGTATAAGGTTTATAAAAAACATGATTTTGCAGTTTTTTAAATCAATATATAATCCGTTTTATCGGTTTATATAAATATATTTTTAATACAAAGGAGAGATTGTTATGAGAAAAACTATTGTAAGTATTGGATTAATTGCAGCTATGAGTATTTGCTTTACTGCATGTGGAGGTGATACCAATGCCCCGGTATCTGAGGAAGCTGCTGCCACTGTTGCTATGACCGAACCTACTACCGAAATGGCCACAGAAGAAACTACAACAGAAGCCATTGAAGATACATCTTCTATGGGCATGGGAGATTATTATGAATATCTAGGTGCAGAAAACGATATGATACCTTACACCATAAGCCCTTTAGCAAAAGATTTTATAAATGAAAACCCTGATTTATTTCCATGTGCGGATAAAGAAATTGCTGAAGAATATACAGATTCAAGCATTGATTTTAAAATGATTAACAAAAATCAGGACAAGTACGGAGACAAACTGATATGCATTAGTGAAGCTTATGTTATCGGAATTAACGAAACTAATTTTGATGACGGTAGTAGTTTAACAGAAGTACAAGCAACGGATTTGGACGGAAATTATTACTATGTTATTTATAATGATGTACTTGATGATATTTATCAGGACGATACGGTTGAAATATACGGAGCTCCGATAGGCATGACCAGCTTTGAAAACGTAAGCGGAGGAACGACCATTTCTTGTGTTATTGCAGGTAGTTATGTAGGTAAACTTTGAAATTAGCTAACTACAAAACCTGGGAAAAGTTATAATTTCTATGTTAGGAAAAGAAAAGACTGGGAAGAATCCATAAAAAACCTTCTTAAATAGTCGCTAAATATAATATTGTGATTCGCTATGTATAGATTCATACAAGATAAATAGCTACTCAATCAGGAGAGCCTGTTACGGTAAGCTCAATGACGAAGCTGTTTAAATATCGAACAGCCGGAGTTCGGGAATATTGGATTGTAGATCCTCAAAAAAGAACTGATTCAATTATATTCATTTGAAGGCGAAAAAGATTTCTTTTCTTTCTCATTTAACGACACAATTACATCAAAAATCTTCTAGGATTTATCTATCTGCATTGAAGATTTGCTGAAATAAAAAACTCCGCCCCTGCGCCAACAGGAGCGGAAACCGTTACATATCCGAAGATGATGCAACCAAAAATACCAATGATATTGTATCATCTCCGGAGCAGCCACGCAAGCGGAACATCTGTTTCTCGCTGGCTGTTATTTTTATACTCATTTTTAAGGAAGGATGGTGCATATGTGGGTCGAAGAACTGAAAAACGGTAAGTATAAATTCGTGGAGCGCTACGAAGACTATCTGACCGGCAAAACCAGAAAGGCTTCCGTGACATTAAACAAGAACACTGCTGCTACTCGTAAGCAAGCGCAGGCAGCCATCACCGCAAAGATTGAGAAAGCATTAAAGAAAGATTATGCTCCAGCAAAAGATATCACCATGAAGGACCTGGTAGAAGAATACCGCAAAAGCCAGGCGCTGACTGTAAAAAAGTCCACATACAAGAGAAACTATCACGCCTGCAACACATTGATGAAGATTCTCGGGGAAAATGTTCTGGTCAACCGGTTGAGTGCTCGATATGTGCATGATTCTTTCCTTGCAACGAGAAAAGAAGGTGGTACTCTAAATGAGCATCTGACGCGCTTCCGCGCTTTAATCCATTGGGGATATAAAAATGAACTGATTCAAGATATCTCTTTTTTGGATAAGATTGAACTTTTCCCCGATAAGCCCCATCGTGAAAAAATTCAGGATAAATTTCTGGAAGCCTCGGAAGCCAATCTTTTGTTAGATTATATGACAGTAGATAAATGGAAAAAGCTTACGAAATTTCTGATTCTGTCCGGCCTCCGCTTCGGCGAGGCGGCTGCTCTCGAGATCTCCGATCTGGATCTTAAAGAACGGATCATCCGGGTGAGTAAGACTTACGACTATAATAACAATGTGACCACTCCCCCGAAAACTTTCTCATCTGTCCGAGATGTTTATATACAAGATGAAATGCTGGATCTGTGCCAGTTCATTCGGTATGATGCCCTCTGTCAACGCATGGTAACAGGATGTAATTTACTTTTTCAGGATAATGGCACTCATGTGAATTACTTTTCTTTTAACGCCTATATAAGGGAAAATTCTATGAAGTGCCTGGGTAGATTCATTACCCCGCATGTGCTGCGGCACACGCACGCCAGCTTGATGATTGAACAGGGGTTATCTCTCGACATCATTGCACGACGCCTGGGGCATGAGGACAGTGAAATCACCAGAAAAATCTATATTCATATTACGGAACGACTGAAAGAAAAAGAAAATCAGATTATAGCCGGAATAAAGATTTTATAATTTGCCCCTTTTCTGCCCCTTTTGTAAAGTAAAAGTCCCTGAGAGCCGCTTAAATAAATGCTCTCAGGGACTTACTATAATGCAGACGACGGGACTTGAACCCGTACCCAGTTAGCCCGGACTAGATCCTTAGTCTAGCGCGTATGCCAATTCCGCCACGTCTGCATGTATTCTGTTGTGTTGATGTTTTGTTCTCTCTCACCAACGAAACTCATTATAGCACCACTTTCCGGATAATGCAAGTACTTTTTTTAATTTTTTTCAAAAAAATATATTGTTTGTTCTTCTGACACAATTCCACTGTTTTTTCCCAGGTATTTACAGTAAAACGGAGAGGCTTTCTCATTGTTTCATCATAGCTTTCTCTTTCCTGACGAAACGAAAAGGCCCCTCTGTTTTATTTTATGTTTCTTCCGCCGGCAGTATCTTTGCCAGTCAGCCTCTGGCATGACATTCAATCATCTTCCTACTCCTGGCTGTTCAGCTCTCTGTCAGAGAAATCCCATTTTCCGGTGTTCCGGTTCTGTGTTCCGGTCGTATCGCCCGATCCGGTGGTTCCGGAATCATCTGTGCGGTCTGAAGCCGTTGTCCGTCCGGTTTCACCGGTCTTGTCCGTTTCCGTTGTCCCGTTTTTGGTGGAAGACTCCGATGTGGAAGCAGAATTCTTGTTTTTCTTCCCGCTCTCCGTACTCTTTTCGCGGACGCTGCTGTAGTCGTTAAAATACTGAGGGTCAGCCGTAATATACAGACCGTCCGTTGTTATAAACGCCGAATCACCTTTCTCTGTCTGTACCTTTGCCTTGACCTGTATCTTATCTCCCACATAGACGGCTCCCGCCACATTATCCGCATCAAAATCCGCCCATTTTCTCAGACGTACTCCCGATGAACTGATATACGTGATAGCAAGATACCCTTCCATCTCCGTGTAACTGATCAGCGGCTGCGCATGGGTGATATCGGCGCTCAGATACGTGCCGTCATCCAGCTTGTAATAGGTCTGTCCTTTGTAGCTTCCTCTCTGTTTGGCGTGCACGATCTGTCCGCTCACAAGCATTTTGGAAGCGTCCGTCTTCTCACCGGGAACCGGATTAGCCCACAGCCCCAGCGGAGGCACCTCACATATCATCACATAACATGCTTTAAACCGGCTGTCCATCTTCAGATATTCCGGCGATTTTTTTTGTTCCTCTGTTGACTCAAGCCCGGATACCACTTCCGGTCCCGTATAGGTCTGGTTGTCTAAAAATGCTCCAAACCCAAACACAAATCCAACCGTCGCCGCCACAAGCAGCAACGAAATCGCCATGGAAAACAGCGGACTCTGAAATAGTCCTGATTTTCTCGTCCGTTTTACGCGTTTCATAGAATCCTCCTAACTATACATCAGCATTATACCACAGGAAAACCCAAAATACCAACGGCGTTTCCCGGACGCTTTTTCCCGCACCTGGCTTGTTTTTTGCCAATACAGTCTGTCCTCGCAAAGAACGGCCTTCTTTGCAGGCACTCCTGACTATCTCTACCGGTCATACTGATCCAGATTATATCTCTCTATTAATGAAGTCAGCTGAGAAACATATGTACTGCTGGTTGCGTATCCGCCGTTTTTGATGATCGTCAGCTGCTTTTTATAGCTGTTTGTGGATGTCAGTCCTGCATACCTGTAGGAATAACCGTCTCTTGCATTTACCAGATAAGCGGAATGATCTGCCACTGACTGTTCTACACAGGAGTATTTCCGGAAAGGAGCGCTGATGGTCACATGTTTTCCGCCATATTCCTCTCCTGTATTGATAGTAACACTGCTGTATCCATCCCATACGGAACCGCTCCAGGTATTTCCGGATAAATTGGTCTTCATACCAAAAAGGTTATTGCCCTTCTGCGCCAGTTCTGATTTACCCCAGCCGCTTTCCAGAATTGCCTGAGCCAGCGTTACAGAAGCAAGAATACCGCTCTTCTTATAATCTGCCTGCGCAATCGGTCCCATGGTCTGAATAAACTGCGTTGTTGACATATTGGCAAAAGCAGCAGCCGTCATTCCACCGGTCTGAGGAGCTGCCGGCACTTCTGCAGGCGCGCTGTTGGTCGTAGTCTCCGGTTCGGCGATATAAACAGCTTTTTTCTTTTTCTTGTATTCATAATTGAATCCGAAGCCTTCCTCAAAAAGCGCTCTTGCAGGAACAACGAGCGTCTTTTTTCCGTTAAACTTCACAAAAAGCGGAGCCACGCTGATTTTTTTCTTCACTCCATTCACTTTCATTTTTTTCTTGCCGACAAACAGTTTTACTTTTGTTCCCTCATAAGAAAGTACTAATTTCCCTGATGACTTATTGTATTTTGCGTTCATCTGCGGGCCTCTCTTCACAAGACAGGCTTTGTACGGAATCATGATGCTTCCGTCAATGAGAACGCCGGTCTTTTTCTTTGTATTGACCTGCCTGCTGTTATAATATACCGTGTAGGAAGAGCCGCTGTAATTGTAGGTTCTGCTTCCTTTCTGATATGTAGTAGCCGCCGACGCTCCAACCGGCGCGGCAATCATTACAAAAGCCAGCAAAAAAATTACTAATCTCTTAAGTTTCGTTACATGTTGCATTACAATCTCCTCCTTTTTGAAATAAAAATTTAATGTTATTTAATGAATGGACTGTTTTTTTGTAAAGAAAAAAGACCAGTAAACTTTCGTTTACTGATCTCATCCTTCATTAGGCCACCTTGCTCTTTGCTAACTCTGCGAGGGCTGCAAATCCTGCCGGATCGCTGATTGCCATCTCAGAAAGCATTTTTCTGTTTACTTCCACGCCTGCTAATTTCAGACCGTGCATCATCTTGCTGTAGGAGATGCCGTTCATTCTTGCAGCTGCGTTGATACGTGCGATCCAGAGCTGTCTGAACTGTCTTTTTCTCTGTTTTCTTCCTGCGTAAGCGCTTGTTAAAGCTCTCATTACGGACTGTTTAGCAACTCTATACTGTTTGGAGCGTGCTCCTCTGTATCCTTTCGCAAGTTTTAATGTTCTGTTATGTCTCTTCTTTGCGCCGATTGCGCCTTTTACTCTTGCCATAATTTACGTCCTCCTCTATACGATTAAAGATATGGTAAAATCTTCTTCATGTTCTTTGCGTTTGTCGGGTCTGTCACTGTAGACTTTCTCAGGTTTCTCTTTCTCTTCTGAGACTTCTTTGTTAAAATATGGCTCTTATAAGCTTTCATTCTCTTTAACTGTCCAGTACCTGTTTTTTTGAAGCGCTTTGCAGCAGCTCTGCTTGTTTTCATTTTTGGCATAATTAAGTCCTCCTAAATTGTTCTATATAAAAATTAACGTTTTTCAGTTAAAAACATTGTCATGCTTCTTCCTTCAAACTTCGGCTGTTTGTCAACCACTGCGCAGTCAGAAAGCTGTGCGGCGAATTCATCAAGAATCACTTTGCTGGAATTCACATGCGCCAGTTCTCTTCCCCGGAAACGAAGGGTAACTTTAACTTTATCTCCTTTGGAAAGGAACTTTCTTGCCTGATTCACCTTGGTATTCAGATCATTGGTGTCAATATTCGGAGAAAGTCTCACCTCTTTGACGTCTATGGTCTTCTGTTTCTTTCTTGCTTCCTTTTCCTTGCGCGCAAGCTCATACCTGTATTTTCCGTAATCAATAATCTTACATACCGGCGGCTTTGCATTGGGCGCGATCTTCACCAGGTCGAGCTCTGCCTCTCTGGCAATCTTCATGGCTTCCTTAGCGGACATGATACCGAGCTGTTCTCCGCTCTCGCTGATCAATCTGACTTCTCTGTCACGCACCTGCTCATTAATCATCAAATCGTTAATTGTCGTACACCTCCATAAACCCTCATATAAATAAGAATCACCGTGTTGATACACATTTTGTTCGGCGGCACCCGCCTTGCGGCTGCATGCCGGCCTATATTAGCGCAGCATAATTATCTATATAATAATGAATGCCGCTCTATACTCAGTTATTTCCATTTTATCAATAAAAAATGGATAGCAACAAAGACTATCCACCGCATATCAAAAATAATCTGTTCCACAGTCCTGTCACGGACGAAGGAACCAATCACCTTATTACGATATTAACCCGAGTCACCAGTGTGCTGAGGTGAGAGTGGATACTCTGCTTTGTTCTCACTGTCGTCTTAACGAACAACCTCAACTACTATATCATTGAAAATGTATCCTGTCAAGCTTTTTTTACAGGCACAGCTTAAGTTCTTTATCTTCCCGCTGATACTGACGATATGTAATACCCACCATGTCGAGCATCCTCTTAGCCGCAATGGTTGAATCCGTATCTGCATATTTGTCTGAATAATAGATCACTTCCGCAATGCCGGACTGGATGATCGCTTTCGTACATTCATTGCACGGAAACAGCGTCGTATAAATCCGGGCTCCCTTGAGCGATCCGCCTCCATAATTAAGGATGGCGTTAAGCTCCGCATGACAGACATAGAGATATTTGGTATCCAGGGGAGTTCCACGCCGCTCCCACGGCATACGGTCATCGTCACATCCCGTAGGCATCCCATTGTATCCCATGGACAGAATCTTGTTCTGGGGACTTACAATGCAGGCTCCGACCTGCGTATTATTATCTTTGCTCCGTTCCGCCGAAAGCATGGCGACTCCCATGAAATAGGCGTCCCAGGAAACGTAATCCTGTCTCTTCATATGAATACCTCCATTCTTTAACTATCATAACACAAACGAGGCAAAAAAGAAAGGACTTTGCGGTGTTGCTGCCGCAAAGCCCTGAAAAATCGATATGCAAAATATCATGCAGGATCTGTCCGCCTTGAAAATCAGTCTGCCAGCGAAAACTTATCATGCACTGCGTTAATCGCTCTTTCTACATATTTCTGGTCAATGAGAACTGTAACACGGATCTCGGAAGTGCTGATCATCTTGATGTTTACGCCGCAGTCATAAAGCGCCTCAAACATAGATGCCGCCACGCCCGGATTACTCATCATGCCGGCGCCCACGATAGACAGCTTCGCCACATCTTTTTCCTCGTCAATCTTTTTGTAATCACTCTTCGGAAAGCTCTTCTGAATGATCGCCACTGCCTCGTCCGCCACATCTTCTGCCACAGTAAAGGAAATATCCTTTGTACCGTCGCGGCCGATGGACTGTAAGATCACATCCACATTGATATTGTATTTCGCCAGCGCATTAAATAAATGGAAGGCGACTCCCGGTTCATCTTTTAATCCAACTACTGCAATTCTGGTGGCGTTTTTATCTACTGCCACGCCGCTGACAAGCATCTTTTCCATGTTTACTTCCTCCCTGACAATTGTTCCTTCGTTTGTATTTAAGCTTGAACGTACCACTAACTGTACTCCGTATTTTTTAGCCATCTCCACTGAACGGTTATGGAGAACTCCTGCGCCCAGTGTGGATAACTCCAGCATCTCATCATAAGTAATCTCATCCAGTTTGCGGGCATTTTTCACAAGACGCGGATCCGCAGTATACACGCCGTCCACATCCGTATAAATCTCACAGGCGTCGGCATGCAGTGCGGCGGCGAGAGCCACTGCCGTTGTATCAGATCCGCCGCGGCCCAGCGTTGTCAGATTGTCATACTTATCCACTCCCTGAAAACCGGTCACCAGCACAATCTTTCTCTGCTCCAGCTCATTTCTGATACGGTCTGTATCAATTCGTTTCAATCTGGCGTTGCCGTAACGGTGTGTGGTATGCATCGCTACCTGAAAGGCGTTTAAGGAAACGGCCGGAACTCCCAAAAAGCCCATGGCCAGCGCCATCATAGATACGGAAATCTGCTCGCCGGTAGTTACCAGCATATCCATCTCCCGTTTGGATGGTCTTGGATTGATATCTCTGGCCATCTCAATGAGTTCATCGGTAGATTTGCCCATAGCGGACAAAACCACCACAATATCATGTCCCTTCTGATAATCTTCAATACATCTCTTTGCAACGTTAAAAATTCTCTCTTTGTTGCCGACAGAGGTACCTCCAAATTTCTTAACGATTAACATAGTGTCCTCCTGATTTCTAATGGTATTTTAATCTAAAAAGTATTCCATCAACGCTGCGCCTGACGGCATGTCGATGCCGGAGGCTGCCGCCTCTCTCTCATTATAATGCCACATGCGGCTGCCGTGATTGGTGCTGTCAAACAGCATATACGGCACAGGATCGCTGGAATGAGTCCGCAGCACGATCGGCGTCGGATGATCCGGAAGAACCAGCATACGATAATCCTCACCGGAAGCGTCCATGCCTTCCTTCACCACCCTGATGACTCTCTGATCCAGGTACTCAATGGATTTTATTTTGCGTTCCACGCTGCCCTGGTGTCCCATCTCATCCGGTGCTTCCACATGGATGTAGGCAAAATCATAACCGTCTTTTGTGAGCGCGTCTACCGCTGCCTGAGCCTTGCCCTCATAATTGGTCTCCAGCGTTCCGTCTGCTCCCTCCACAATGATATTGTGAAGACCGGCGCCCACGCCGATTCCTTTGAGCAGGTCCACTGCGGAGATCATAACGCCGCGTTTTCCTGTTTTTTCTGTAAAATCATCCAGCGCCGGTTTCGTTCCCGCGCCCCAGAACCAGAGCGAGTTGGCCTTATGAAGTCCCGCCTTCTCTCTGGCAACGTTGATTGGATGATTGTTGAGAATCTCATAACTTTTTTCCATCATCTCCGCCAGCAGTTTCTCTTTCGGCAGATAATTTCCGATGGTCTTTGTCAGGATGTCGTGAGGCGGCGTCAGCTCCACTACATTTCCTTTATCCCAGATCAACAGATGACGGTAACTAGTTCCTGTATAGAAATGGAACATTTCATTGCCGAAGGCTTCCTGTACCGCCTGAATGAGAACGTCTGCATCCTCTGTGGAAATCTCCCCCGCACTGTGATCGATCATTTTCTTGTCTTTATATTCTGTCTCCTCATCGGAAACTGTCACGATATTGCACCGGATGGCAATATCGGTATCTTTCATAGGAACGCCGATGCTCAGAGCCTCCAGCGGAGAACGCCCCGTATAATATTTTTTCGGATCATAGCCAAGCACGGAAAGATTCGCCGTATCACTTCCCGGACTCATACCTGCCGGAATGGTGTGCACCTGGCCGATCTCTGATTTCTGCGCCAATTCATCCATCATCGGGGTATTGGCATATTCCAGCGGCGTCTGCTCGTTCAGTTCATCTATAGGATAATCTGCCATGCCATCGCCAAGCACCACGATATATTTCATAATAAAGTCTCCTTTCACAAAAGATTACCGGAAAGAATCTTCAGCTTTGCACCTGCTCTCTCCGATAATCTCATCTGTCATCATTTAGTTTATCAGACGGGCGAAAAAACGTCCCGCGATCTGTTTTTCTTTATGCGTCAATACGAATCATATTAAGAATATCATCAAACTGATCTGCAGCCTTGTGGTAGTCGCTTTCCTTCATGACGCCGGTCACAAAAGCTGTCTCTTCAATGCCATCCACCTTCACCGGCTCAACAGCGCCGAACGCTTTCTCTACAGACTCCAGAGAAACCTCTTTTGGCATGCGGACGAAATACCGTCTCTCAAATCCTCCGAAATCACTGAGCGGAAGCTTCTCCTGCTCCCAGATCATCTTAATATGAGTTCCCATATGCTTCACACAGTCCACCACGTCCGCTGCCACAGCGCTGGCTGTCGGGAGCTTGCCGGCTCCTCTGCCGTAGAACATAGTGTCGTCCACCATGTTTCCGTGTACAAAAATGGCGTTGAACACATCCTTGACTCCCGCCAGCGGGTGATAGTGATCGATGAGCATCGGGCAAACCATGGCGTACAGCTTGCCGTCGTCGCTCCAGCTCTTTCCGAGGAGCTTGATACATTTCTTCATCTGACGGGCATACTGGAAATCCTCCGCGGAAATGTTCGTGATACCCTCGGTATGCACATCCTCGAAATCCACCTGCTTGCCGTAGGCAAGGGAGGTGAGGATCGCGATCTTCCGGCAGGCGTCATATCCTTCGATATCCGCTTCCGGGTGCAGCTCCGCGTACCCCTTCTCCTGCGCTTCTTTGAGCACCTCGTCAAAGGCAATGCCCTCTTCTTCCATCTTAGTCAGCATGTAGTTCGTTGTTCCGTTTAAGATACCGCTGATCTCCTCGATCACGTCGGCTGTCAGGCACTGGGTCAGCGGACGGATGATCGGAATACCGCCTCCCACGCTGGCTTCAAACAGGAAATTAGCCTTCTTTTCCTTTGCGATGCCGATGAGCTCCGCACCGTATTTTGCCACCAGCTCCTTGTTGGAAGTGGCTACGCTTCTTCCCTGCAGCAGGGCAGTTTTTACAAAGGTGTACGCCGGCTCCAGACCGCCCATACACTCTACAACAATCTGAATATCTTCATCTTCTTCAATGATCTTATAATCATGGACTACCTTATCCTGATTAGGGTCGCCCGGAAAATCTCTCAGGTCAAGGATTCTTTTTACTACAATCCTGTCTCCTGCCTTCTTCTCGATACTGTCTGCATTGGTCTGCAGCACCTCTACCACGCCGGCGCCAATGGTGCCGTATCCTAACACTGCAACGTTTATCATCACTGTCCTCCTCAATTCTTCTTTCTGTCCGGCAGGCGGTCATCTCCTCCCGGAAAATCATCCTCATGCCGGTATTGTGCCTTCGTTATTCTGCTGAAACAATCTTAAGATTATGGATACCGCGGGCATCCGCTATCTTCTCAAACAGTTCCGTCACATCATCAGTCGTCGGAAGAACCAGCACGCTCAGCGTAATGAGCGCGATATGATTCACCGGAATACTCTGATGAATGGACAAAATATTTGCATTGCATTCCGCAACCACCTTCAGTACATTGGATAAAAGGCCGGGGCGGTCTTCCATCTCCATGACAAAAGTTATGGTCTTTCCCTGAATCTTTTCATGAATCGGAAATATATCATCTTTATATTTATAATAAGAGCTGCGGCTGATCCCTACGGCATCAATCGCCTCCCGTATCGTCTTCATTCTGCCCGCGCCCAGCAGGTTATTCACTTCCGCCACTTTAAGAAGAACTTCCGGAAGAGCCTTTTTCTTTACCATATAAAATTTAAACGCATTCTCCATAAAATCCCTCTGTCTCTCCTGTGCGGTATTACATTTACCAAAATACGAGCTAAAAAGTACGTCACACAAATACATTTGTATGCCCAGGAAAGATACTATCACATTCTTTTCCAATGTGCAACACTCATTTTAACATTTTGATAAAAAAGTGCAAAAAAGGAGTGCTGCAAAATATCCTCTAATCCGGACATGCGCGCCTGCCTTCCCGGCAGGCTGCGCGCCCGGCATGGATTATTTTACAACAACTCCCTGCAATAATTCAATATTTACATATCACTTTCGATGATATCTATGATTATTCATCGGCAATTACATCTCCAAATACCATCTCCACCATCCGCCGAAACTCCTGATACTCTTCCAGATCGGACAGATCTGACAGTGCTTCGCAAAGTCCATGGTAATACCGGCCCTGCATCCGCTTGTCCTTCATGTTAAATCGCTGCCAGAGTTCATCTCCCAATTTAATATAATCAGCGTAAAAACAGCGTATATTGGACAGTTTATCTCCCAGCGCGACAATCTTAGCTTCCCTCATAGGTTCTTTTTTGAGAGAACGGACGGTGGCCGCCTTCCTCTCCTCCCAGCTCTTGTCTTTATCCTCGCTTTCCAGTCCGACAATACGCGCCACTCTGTCGCCGAACTCCCGACGGATATCATCAAGGGTCACTGCATCGCAGTCTTCCACTGTATCATGAAGAACCGCAGCGGCAATTACTTCCTCATCGTCTGTTATCCTGGATACGATCATCCCCACTTCCAGAGGATGAAAAATATAAGGTATTTCCGTCCCTTTCCGCGGCTGTCCCTCATGGGCCTTTACCGCAAATGCAATCGCCTTATTAATCATATTTATTTTTCATTCTCCTTTTCTGCTTCCGCTTCTTTTAATACTTTTTCCTGTGCGTCAGCAGGCATCTGTTCGTAGCGGCTGAACGTATAGGAGAACTCTCCGCTTCCACCGGTCATAGAACGAAGATCCGTGGAATATCCCACCAGACTTGCCAGAGGAATATCTGCCTCCAGTTCCTGTCTTCCGCCCGGCAGCGGATTCATACCGAGAATACGTCCGCGGCGCTTATTCAGGTCGCCCATAACGTCTCCCGTATTGGAATCTAAAACATCCACCTTAAGATTAACAATCGGCTCAAGGAGAACCGGTTTGGCATCCATAACGCCATTCTTAAACGCTGTGATCGCAGCCATCTTGAAAGCCATCTCCGAAGAATCCACCGGATGGTAGGAACCGTCGATCAGCGTTGCGTGGATACCGACAACCGGATATCCTGCCAAAGGCCCTTTCAGGCAGCTTTCCGCAACACCTTTCTCCACTGCCGGGAAGTAGTTCTTCGGCACGGCTCCGCCGAAAATCTTCTCGTCAAATACATATGGAGTCTCCAGGTCTCCGGACGGCTCAAACTGCATTAATACATCGCCGTACTGACCATGTCCGCCGGACTGTTTTTTATATTTGCCGCGAACTTCCACACTGCCGCGGATGGTCTCCTTGAAAGCAACTTTTGGTTTTACCAGGTCGATCTCTACTTTATATCTGTCAGCCAGCTTGCTTCTTACGATCTCCAGATGCTGGTCGCCCAGTCCGTAAAGAAGCATCTGACGGTTTGCCTTGTCGTTGACTTCTTTCAGCGTCAGGTCTTCATCCATAAGCTTCTTCAGAGCGGAGGAAACTTTATCCTCATCTCCTTTTGTCTTGGTGACATAACGCATAAATGTATACGGTTCCGGCATCTCTGCCTTCTCAAATACGATCGGATTGGCCTTCGGTGACAATGTATCGCCGGTCTTTGTCACAGACAGTTTGGCGATAGCGCCGATATCGCCGGCATAGAGAGCGTTTACTTCAAACTGTTCTTTTCCTCTTAATACATAGAGCTTACCGATACGTTCCTCTGTATCTTTATTGCCGTTATAGATAGCCGTATCCGGTTTTAAGATACCGTCGGTAACCTTTACCAGAGAGAAACGTCCCACAAACGGGTCAGCGATGGTCTTAAACACATAAGCGCTGACAGGCTGGGATACATCATAAGTTGCGGTTACCGACTCCCCTGTCTTCACCTTGGTTCCTGTAAACTGGTCATTCACCATGCCAGGCGCAGAGAAATATTTCACCATATCGTTCAAAAGAATATTTGCGCCGTAGTCTGTGTTGATCGCGCCGCAGATAACCGGCATCAGATCTCTTCTTGCTACCGAACCGATGATCGCGTTCTTGATCTCTTCTTCCGTGAAAGGCTCTTCAGCAAAGAACTTCTCCATCAGATCTTCGCTGGTCTCTGCCACGCCTTCCATAAGCTGCATGCGGTAATCATCCAGCTCGTCATTCTCTCCCTCTTCCACAACTACCTCGTCGTAGCTTCCGTTTGGCTGAAGACGGCACTCAAGCATCTTAACGGCATTGATAAATCCTTTGAAGACGCTGCCCTCTTTCATCGGCATATGGAAAGGTACGATCTTGTTACCATAACTCTCTCTCAGCTCGTCCACGATGGCGGAAGCATCCACATGCTCATCCTCCACGCAGGTAATATATACGATAACCGGAATGCCCTTCTTGGCGCAGAAATCAAAACTTCTTCTTGTTCCCACTTCCACTCCGGACTTACCATTGATAACAATAACTGCCGCGTCCGCAACGCTCAACGCCTCGTAGACCTCGCCGGAAAAATCAAACAGACCCGGCGTATCCAGCAGGTTCACCTTAACATTATCCACTTCCAGAGGAATCACTGATGACTGAATGGAGAACTTTCTCTTAATCTCTTCTTTGTCATAATCACTTACCGTTCCACCTTCAGCTACCGTTCTAACTCGTTTAATGATACCAGTCGTAAACGCCATGGATTCAATGAGAGATGTCTTTCCACAGCCGCCATGTCCCAGTAAAACGACGTTTCTAATGTTCTCGGTTGCATATACGTTCATAATCAGTTCCTCCCGTGTTGTAATTAATATCGTGTTCGGATGAAAAAGCACAAAAAATTTGTCGAATCAACGAATTTTTATGTTATTTCCAAACAACTCTATGTCTATTTTACTAAAAAATCACCAATATTACAAGAGAAATCTAATATATTTTGAACAATTCAGCCATGCGTCTGAAAAGATAAGAATGCCAGCACCACATCACTTTAACACTAAAAAGCGTTGACACGTCTCGTTTTTCCGTGTATTATTTGACACAGGCTGATTTCCTATATAAAATGATTGTGACCATTCAGCCATGCAAAAGCAAAAGCAGCGTTAGCAGTTGACTTTTATATATATGGCATTATCGCAAAACGACAAACATTTGGAGGTTTATCATAATGAACGCAGAACATTTTACCATCGGTTTCATCGGGCTCGGACTCATCGGAGGCTCCATCGCAAAGACAATCCGCCGGGTGCACCCGGACACCGTCATTTACGGATTCGATACAGACCGTGAAGCAGGCGAGCTTGCCTGTCAGGAAGGCGTGCTCAACCAGTTCTTTGACGCAGTGGATTCCCGTTTTTCCTCCTGCGATATTCTTTTTCTGTGCGCGCCGGTCTCCGTCAATATCGCTTACCTCAGAGAACTCAAGGATATTGTGGCTCCGCAGTGTCTGATTACCGATGTTGGCAGTGTCAAAACACCGATTCAGGAGACGGTGGACGCCCTGGGACTCTCCCCGCAGTTTATCGGCGGACATCCCATGGTCGGCTCGGAGAAGACCGGCTATGAGAATGCGGGCGATCATCTTATCGAGAACGCCTATTATTTTCTGACGCCCAGCGACCGCACCATGTTTTATCTGACCGCCACCTTCTCTTCATTCATTCAGGGGCTGGGAGCACTGGCTGTCACTCTAAAACCGGAGCAGCATGACTATATCACAGCCTCCATCAGCCATATCCCCCACATTATAGCCGCGGAGCTTGTTCATCTGGTCCGCCGCGCTGACACGGACAACGGAATGCTTCGCCAGCTAGCCGCCGGGGGCTTCAAAGACATCACCCGCATCGCCTCCTCCTCACCGGTTATGTGGGAGCAGATCTGCCTGAATAATTCCGGCAACATCCGATCTCTTCTCACCGATATGGTCCGTGACCTGCAGCAGGTGATCGGTGAGCTTGACGAAGGGAACGGCGGTTTTGTCAATGAATATTTCCGGACAGCCAGCGAATATCGGAACTCTGTTCCGGACCATTCCATTGGTCTGTTCGAAAAAGTCCACAAATTGTATGTATATATTCCGGACGAACCGGGAACACTGGCCTCCGTCGCTTCCCAGCTTGCCTTCAATAATATCAACATAAAAAATATCGGCATCGTCCATAACCGGGAATTTGAAGAAGGCGTTCTGGAAATTATTTTATATGATGATGAATCCTGTACCAAAGCAGCACGGGTATTGGAAGAACGAAACTACATCGTACATGTCCGGTAACAGAAAGGAGAACTCATGAAAACACTGACCAGAAAAACCGGTCTGCGGGGAACCCTCACTGTACCGGGCGACAAATCCATCAGCCACCGGGCTGTTATGTTCGGCGCGCTGGCCGAGGGAACCACCACCATCCACGGCTTTTTGAAGGGCGCGGACTGCCTTTCCACCATCGGATGTTTCCGTACCATGGGCATTGATATAGAAGAAAAAGACGACACGATCTACGTGCACGGGAAAGGACTTCACGGGCTAAATGCCCCGTCAAAGACTCTTGACGTGGGCAACAGCGGCACTACTACCAGGCTCATATCCGGTATCCTGGCGGGGCAGCCATTCTCTTCAGAGCTGAGCGGCGACGCCTCCTTAAATTCCCGCCCCATGAAGAGGGTCATCACACCTCTTACCATGATGCATGCGGACATTAAGAGTAAAAACGGAGACGGCTGCGCGCCGCTCATTATTCACGGTAAACCTCTGACCGCCATCCATTATGATTCTCCGGTGGCCTCCGCTCAGGTAAAGTCCTGCGTACTCCTGGCGGGCCTGTACGCAGACGGCGACACCAGCGTCACGGAACCGTCCCTCTCCAGAGACCACACCGAACGGATGCTCCGCTCTTTCGGCGCTGATATCCGCACAGAAGGGACTACCTGCACCATCACACCGCCAAAATCGCTGCACGCCCAGCATATCGAAGTGCCGGGTGACATTTCCTCCGCTGCGTTTTTCATTGTGGCGGCGCTGATCACACCGGATTCTGATGTGCTGATTCAGAACGTGGGCATCAATCCGACCCGGGCAGGCATCCTCGAAGTATGCCGGAACATGGAAGCTGATATCACCCTGGAAAATGTACGGGAAGCCGGCGGGGAACCGGTGGCTGACCTCCGTGTGCGCACCTCCCGGCTCAAAGGAACTGTCATTGAGGGCGACATTATTCCGGCTCTCATCGACGAGCTTCCGGTCATCGCCCTCATGGCCTGCTTTGCCGAGGGCAAAACTATCATCCGCGACGCCCACGAACTTCGCGTCAAGGAAAGCGACCGCATCGCTATCGTCAGCGAGAATCTGACGGCCATGGGCGCGGACGTGATCCCGACGGATGACGGATTTATTATTAATAGTAAGGCGGACAGCGAAACGGGTCTCCACGGCGCTTCCATCCAGTGCGCCATGGACCACCGGATTGCCATGACGTTTGCCATCGCGGGCATCAACGCCGACGGCGAAACCATCATCACCGACAGCGACTGTGTGGATGTTTCTTACCCTGACTTTTTCCGTCAGCTTGATACCCTCTGCGGACAGCAGTGATAACCGCCCGTCCGGACGCCGAATGTGAAAAAGGGGGGGCTGTGAAAAAACAAAAATATGTTTTTTCACAGCCCCCTTTCGTCTTCAGCCGGTCTTATCACGGCAGCAGCAGGCCGCCCACCAGCATAAAATATTCCGGAAGCTTTCCTTCCTCGATCCACTGGAGTTCCTGATGCAGGTATCTGGTCACCGTGAGTCCCACATTGCCTCCCAGCGACTCGATGGAGTAGCGCATCTGCTCCGGATACCGGCAGGGTGCGCCGTCCTTTCTGGCGCAGCCGCCCTCCCCGGTCTTTCCATCGCAGCCGCCTTCACCGTTCTCTCCGATGCAGAGGCGGCAGGAACCGCCGCTTAAGGATACGCTGCCCGGATAGTCTTTCTCCAGAGCGAAAAGCTCCTGATTGAGTTCTTCCTTTTTGGGATAGAGAATTCTTTCAAAAATCTCCTCCCGCTCCTCTTCGGTATAAGTTCCGGGCAGAAGCTCTTTGGGAAGGTAAATCTTCACGCCGACAATACGGAAAGTACTGTATTTCTTCCAGTAATCTTCGGGGTCAAAATCATAAGGCGGGCAGGACCAGACATTCCCATAATTCCGACATTCTTTGCAGTACCTGAGAAATTCCTCCACATCCACGCATTTTTCCATATACTCTTCTACGGAAACAGTATGTTTAAAATGTTCCGTCCGGATGGCATACATTTCTTCCTGTGCCGTCGCTTCACCGCTCCGGCTGTCTTCTGCCGCATTATAGTGATATCCGTTCATGTTTTCCGCCTCCCCGGTCTCGCTTTTAGTGATGGAACAGACGAATGCCTGTAAATGCCATCACCATATTGTATTTATCGCAGGTGTCAATGACATTGTCGTCACGAATGGAGCCGCCCGGCTGCGCCACGTAAGCTACGCCACTCTTGTGCGCTCTCTCAATGTTGTCGCCAAACGGGAAGAAGGCGTCGGAACCCAGAGCTACGCCGCTTAATTTGTCAAGCCATTCCCTCTTGGCCTCTCTGGTGAACACTTCCGGTTTTACCTTGAAGATATTCTCCCATGCGCCGTCGGCCAGGACGTCCATATATTCGTCGCCCATGTAAATATCAATGGCGTTATCCCTGTCAGCACGGCGGATCTCATCTTTGAACTGAAGACCCATAACCTGCGGCGACTGACGCAGCCACCAGTTATCTGCTTTCTGTCCTGCCAGACGGGTACAGTGGATTCTGGACTGCTGTCCGGCTCCGATACCGATGGCCTGTCCGTCTTTTACGTAGCAGACAGAGTTGGACTGGGTATATTTTAAAGTGATCATGGAAATGGCAAGATCGATCTTTGCCTGTTCCGTCAGCTCTTTGTTCTTTGTCACGATGTTGGAGAAGAAGTCTTTGTCAATGTTCAGTTCATTTCTTCCCTGCTCAAATGTGATGCCGAATACCTGTTTCCGCTCAATCTCTTCCGGCACATAATCCGGATCAATCTGTATCACATTATAATTACCCTTCTTTTTGGACTTGAGAATCTCCAGAGCCTCCGGCTCATAGCCCGGCGCGATGATTCCGTCGGAAACCTCACGTTTGATCATGTTGGCTGTCGGCACGTCGCAGACGTCGGAAAGGGCGATAAAATCACCGTAGGAGGACATACGGTCCGCGCCCCTTGCTCTTGCGTAGGCACATGCCAGCGGAGACAGTTCTCCCAGATCATCCACCCAGTAAATCTTTGCCAGCGTATCGGAAAGAGGCAGACCCACAGCCGCTCCCGCAGGGGATACATGTTTAAAGGAGGTGGCTGCCGGAAGTCCGGTGGCTTTCTTTAATTCCTTTACCAGCTGCCAGCCGTTAAAAGCATCCAGAAAGTTAATATATCCCGGCTTTCCGTTTAATACCTCGATCGGAAGCTCTCCATTTTCCATGTAGATGCGGGAAGGCTTCTGATTCGGGTTACAGCCATATTTTAATTCCAGTTCTTTCATGTTTTCTCAATCCTTTCTGTCGTGAATACATTTATTATTCTGTACATTTTCTTATATGGTGTACATTTTCTATGATCGCAGCGCCTGGCGCTGTGCATTGCCCATATTATTTATTCTTATTGATGATCTTGGATTTATAAACGCCGGTCTCAATGTCGATATAGCGGACAAACAGAGAAACCTTGTTTTCCTCGTTAAGACTCTCCCAGAGAAGATCCGCAAAAGCATCCATATCATCCGGAATATCTAAAAGCTTCGGCTCTCCTTCAAAGCTTGGCAAAGGATTCCCGTCGTGCAGGTAGGTAGAAATAAAATGTCCCTCGCCAGCCGGGCAGTTATTATAAGCAAAAGTGAACCGGTTGCAGCTGTCCGGACTTCCGTTATTGCTTTTTAAAATGGACATGGCATAATTGTATTGTCCATTCTCAATATGCATCACTGCGGAAATACGAGGGGTATAGTTCGGCGCATCCGGCTCAAACTCCCGCGTGCGCAGCGCCTGCTCAAAGGTCATCTGCTTGTCCATACACTCATAGATCGTGTCTGTCTGGTCGCCGTTTGTCACAATAGTCTTATTGCCAAGAACGCGGACCGGAGCATAGATGATCAGGCTCGGATCCTCCAGCTTCGACTCATCAAAGGCCTGGGTGCGGATTCCTTCTCTGTCCTCCACAAAAACACGGTTGCGGCTGTTGGAGCTTCTTCCCATAATAAAATATGCCGTCACTGCTTTTGTTCCGTCTGCAGAGCGGCCGACAATAATTCCTCTTCCCGGATAAGAGTTCTCTTTCAGTTCCTTTGCGATAGAAATCTTTTCCATTGGAATCCTCCTTTTCCTCATAAACAATCATTAACAATTTTCCTGTATCTACAAAGTATACAATAAGATATCCCGAAATGTAAACAGTTTCTTTTGCGAACCGGCGGTCAGACCGTAAAATGCGCTCCATTTCTTATGCAAATCAACAATCGTCCAAAAATGTAATCCCGGCCGCACTTTTTCTCCGGGAACTCTTTCATAATCCGGGAGGATTGTGGTAAAATATGATATATCTGAAAAAAGGAGAAAGGGACGCCCTATGAAAAAAATATTCTATCTCATCTGCTGTGTACTTACCATTTTTTTCTGCCTGACAGGCTGCAGCAGCAAAAAGCCTGCCATCACCGATACTTCCGGGCTTGCCGGCGCCTGGTACGGCTGCGGCAATGCCCTTGGCAAAGACAGCAGCTTCCGCGCTGATAACCTCTGTCTTTCCATCGATAATCAGGGCGGTTTTGTTCTGACGGACACCGAACAGAGCGCCGACCTGTTCCATGGCACCGTTTCCATTGACTCAAAGAGCAATATCTCCATCACCGCGGATCCCGCCTACGATAACAGACTTCCAAAAGGCTGGGAAGAGCTCGGCAGCTCCGGTAATATCGCCTACCGGGCTCCTGACACAGAGCACCTGCTCCTGACCTACGGGGATATCAGCTATTATTTTGTAAAAGAAGGTACATCCATACAGGAAAAGGCCGCTACGTCCGTAAGTCCGCTTCTTGATATTGCGGAAACAGATATCTGGTACAGCAGTCCGGACACGCCGGAGAGTACATCGGTCTATGAGCTGGCTCTCTACGATAAATACGCGGAGCTTTATTACATTGACACAGAAAGCAGCGAACAGGGAACTCTGCTCACCAATTTTCTCTACAGCGGAAACGAGGGAGACACTTTCTCCTTTTACACATACCGTGATGATACCGCCCAACTGCCGGAGATCTTTGACGGACTGCCGGAAGGCATCTCCGAGATCGAAGTACGACTCTCTGTCTCCAATGAAGTTCTCTCCATGGAATATGACGGGAAGTCTCTTTCTTTTTACAATAACGTGATTTATGGTCTGAACACTTCCAGTACTGCCTATTTTCTGAACAACACATGCTTTTACTGGACTTTTGACCAGACAAGGCACTTCTGTTACTTTGCCACCGATGATGCGGACGGTTCTCTCTGTCTCTACATCTCGGACGGAGCAAGAAACGATACCCAGGCAAATACCATCTGCGG
This sequence comes from Eubacterium sp. An3, assembly GCF_002159465.1. NCBI lineage: Bacteria > Bacillati > Bacillota > Clostridia > Eubacteriales > Eubacteriaceae > Eubacterium > Eubacterium sp. An3. Next base: position 908 of record NZ_NFIR01000024.1, on the reverse strand, counting down.
CCAGGTAACCGTCAACGAAGCAGAAAAAAGTATCCTGTTTACATTTGACCGAAAAAAAAGCAGAGTTTCCGCCGATAAAGATTCCTCCCTCTTCCAGACCTTCAGGACTCTGGATGAGGAAAACGGAAATGTACTGCGGATTCCATTTACTTTAAAAGATACGAAATTAAAATTAAAAACAAAAAAATATTTCGGCAGAAATTATACATTTGCTCTGGAGGATTATTCTTCCTGACGCATGATATCCACAGAGAAAAGAGGAAAACATTTATGTCAAAACGAAGTGAAACCGCAAAAGAACTTTTTCTGGAAGGCTACAACTGTTCCCAGTCCGTGGCAGCCGCCTATGCGGACGCCTTCGGCATCGACCGGGAAATCATGCTGCGGATGTCCGCTTCTTTTGGGGCGGGCATCGGGCGCATGCGCAAGACCTGCGGCGCAGTCTGCGGCATGTTCATCATCGCCGGGCTGAAGACCGGAGCCACTGTCGGAGCAGATCAGGAAGGTAAGAGAAAAAATTATGAGATTGTCCGCGCCATGGCAGACGCTTTTCGGGAAAGGAATCAGTCCATCACCTGCATGACCCTGCTGGGTCTTCGAAAGGCGGAGAAATCTGCCCGGCCGTCAGATCGGACGCCGGACTATTACAAGTCCCGCCCCTGCCTGAAAATGATCCTCGACGCCTGCGATATTGTGGAGGAGTTTTTTCCGGATCTGGCCAGATAAGGCTTTCGCATTGCAGAAACTATCAACTATGATTGGAGAAACCATCAGCTATGATTGAAGTAGAAGTAGTGGTAGTATAAAAATAGTACAAAGTAAAGATGCCATGCAGACCTAAATCATGTATGATAAGAGAGATGATAAAAAGGAGGCAGTACAGGCATGGCAAAGGGTAGCAGATACGA